>DATEDT010000040.1:0-7904 GCA_035281505.1 Aeromicrobium sp.
GCACGGGCACGATCGATGCCGGCTTCGCGAAGCACGTCGTCGTCGGTGACGTCGCCGTGGATGTAGGGCACGCCGGCCACCGACGGTTCGACCTGCTCCGGGTCGTTGTCGACCACCACGACCTGATGGCCGGTGGCCACGAGGTACTCCGTGGCTGAGCGCCCGACTCGGCCGTTTCCGCAGATGATGACGTGGCCGCTCATGGCCTTGATCGTCCTGTCCATGTGGCGCCTTTCCAGATGCTTGCGCAGGTGACCCTCGGTGACGGCCTCGAGGATGACGCTGAGGTTGTAGAGGACGGTGCCGACGCCGAGGAGGATCAGGACGATCGTGAAGATCTGACCGGCCGTGGAGAGTGGTCGCACCTCACGGAAGCCGACGGTGGCCACCGTGGTGACGGTTTGGTACAGCGCCTCCAGGAAAGTGAATCCGAGCGCGAGATAGCCGACGGTCCCGACGATGGTCACGACGGTGAGTGCGGCGAGCGCAATCCTGATTCGGCGCACGCTCTCCATGGCACCAGCAAACCGCATCGGCCCCCGACGCAGCACTTTTCGGACAAAACGCCCGATCATCGGGCCGCCGGTGAATAGAGTGGCCGGTGGGGGAACGAGCAGGAAAGGGGCGGTTGTGGCTGACGAGGTCCCATCGTCCAAACCGGTCAAGATCGGCGGATTCTCGATGTCGCGCCGTGCTGCGCTCGGGACGGCTGTCGTCCTGCTGTACGTGGCGGGTGCGGCGTTCGTGGTCTGGTATTCGAACCGGACCACGCCGACCGCCCAACAGACTCAGGTGTTCAACCAGTGCTGGGATCGCACCACGGTCGCACGCGGCACGCCCTGCTCGGCCGAGTTCAACTCGGACACACTCTTCTGGGCCTTTGGGATCGACCAGGGCAAGGACGACTGTGAGCGCTCGGATTCCTACGAATGGGCCGACATCGGCTACTCCTGCGAGCCCGATGGCGTCGAGCTGCGCCTGGCGATCTGGCAGACGCCAGTCTGGCGGGACCAGCGGTTGGTGGAATACGGCCAGCCGGAGTCGGTCGGCCGTGGGTTGCTCCTGCACGGAGTCGGGACGGCGGGCGAGTCCGGACGGTTGCTCCTTCGGTACAACAGCGACCGGGCCCTGCTGTACGCCAGCGTCGCGGCCGATGACTCCGAGTTCCTGAACCAGTTGATTCCCCAGGTGAAGTCACGCACCGAGCTGCTGTATGGGGAGCCCATTGCCGGGTCTTCGGCCGGCCCCACGGCCGGATCAGGACCCACGGTCGGAGCCACGGTCGGAGTCCAGTGACCAACGCCGATCCGGCGCTGGAACGCTCGCGTGCCGTCTTCTGGGTCGCTGTAGTCGTTCTGGCGGTGTTCGTGGTGGCCGCTGCCTCGTGGCTCAGCTCTCGACCCAGCGGGCCCGGTGGGCCGCAGCCGGCTTCATCAGATGTGCCACTGGGGGGCGCCGACAGTGGCCCGGTCGTCCTCGTCGTTTCCATCGATGGCCTACGAGCCGATGTGATCACCGAGCTGGGGGAGCAGGGCACCCCCAACCTGCATCGGCTGATGGCGCAGGGCGCCTCGACCCTCAACGCGCGAACCACCATCGAGTCCACCCGGACACTCCCGAATCACACCGGCATGTTCACCGGTCGCGGGGTGGAGGGCGCGAGCGGGCACAGCGTCACCTTCAACAACGACAACGGCGAGACGTTGACCGAGACGCACGGCTCGTACGTCCCGGGGATGTTCGACGTCGCTCACGACCACGGCCGCCAGACGGCCTTCTTCGCAGAGAAGGACAAGTTCCGCTACCTGGTCCGATCGTGGGACGGCGAGCACGGCCGCAACGACACGATTGGACCGGACAACGGGCGCGACAAGACCGACATCGATCGGATCGCTCCGGCGGAGCAGGTTGTCCCGGCAGTCAACGCCGCGCTTCTCGATGGCCGGACCGACCTGATCTTCCTCCACCTGAAGGCACCTGACGAAGCCGGCCACGCGGAGGAGTGGCTCTCCTCGGACTATCTCGAGGCCGTCACGACGAGTGACGAGTTCCTCGGCGACATCCTGGCCACGGTCGATGCGAACCCCGCGCTGGCCCGGCGTCTGACGATTCTCGCCACCTCCGACCACGGCGGTGAGGAGGACGAGACCACCCATTACGAGACCGACGACCGACAGAACTACCAGATCCCGTTCATGGCCTGGGGCCGCGGCGTCCCGCGGGGTGCGGACCTGTATGCCCTCAACCCGCAGCGGCGCGACCCGGATGACGAGCGTCCGCCGTACTCCGGGCCACAGCCGATCCGGAACATGGACATCGCCAACACCTCGCTCCGCCTGCTCGGATTGCCGCCGATCGCCGGGGCCGTTGCGACATCCTGGCCACCCCTGGTTGTCGGCCAAGGACGGCCTTGACGACCGCACACCCGTCCGTTGGTTAAGGTGTGGACGCATCGCCGATGTAGCTCAATGGCAGAGCGCTTGCTTCCCAAGCAAGATACGCGGGTTCGATTCCCGTCATCGGCTCACGAACGCGGTGGGTCGCTCCAAAGGAGTGGCCCACCGCGCTCGCACTACGGGCACTGTGAATCGGTGGGCCCACGACGGCCGGAGGTCGTTGGGGACCGTCATCGGCTCTCATTTCGTTCGGCTAGGTTTTCCCTGTGTTCCTCGCAACGCTCGTCAACGGGACTTCGGCCACTCGGCCACTGGATGCAAGCATCCCGGGCGCTCGGTAGCCTCGTCCCGTGCTTCTCTCCGATCGCGACATCCTGGCCGAGTTGGACAGCGGCCGCGTCCGGCTCGATCCGCTGGCACGGGACATGCTCCAGCCGTCCAGCATCGACGTGCGGCTCGACAAGTTCTTCCGGGTGTTCGACAACCACAAGTATCCGCACATCGACCCGGCCGCCGACCAGTCGGACCTGACGCGGGAGGTCGAAGTGAGCTCGGACGAGACCTTCGTCCTGCATCCCGGCGAGTTCGTGCTGGGATCGACCTATGAGGTCGTCACCCTTCCTGACGACATCGCGGCCCGGCTCGAAGGCAAGTCCTCGCTCGGCCGCCTGGGCCTGCTGACGCACTCGACGGCGGGCTTCATCGACCCGGGCTTCAGCGGTCACGTCACGCTCGAACTCGCGAACGTGGCGACCCTGCCGATCAAGCTCTACCCCGGGATGAAGATCGGCCAGCTGTGCTTCTTCCGGTTGTCGTCGCCGGCGGAGAACCCGTACGGGTCGGCCAAGTACGGGTCGCGCTATCAGGGCCAGCGCGGTCCCACGCCCAGCCGCTCGCACGCGAATTTCCACCGAACCGAGATCTGACATGACTGCCGACGGGGATTCCCCGGCGGAGCCGCGACCGGCCGCCGGCTCGTTCGCGCAGGCCCCCTTCGTCCTGGTGCTGGTTGCGGCCTGCGTGGCCGTTGCGGGCTTGGCGATGACGTTCGTCGGGGCGGGCCAGACCGGGCTGTCCGGGGACGAGTTCGGGCACGTGAAGCGCCTCGAAGGCTTCTACGACGACGGCCTCTTCGTCCGCAACTGGGAACGCACGACGCCCGAGGGAGTCATCCCGCCCAACGCGTACGTGTACTCCCCGGGGACGACCCGGATCATGCACATCGTCAATGTGCTCGCCGGCAACGAAGGCACCGGTGAGGTGTCGACCACCCTGGACGCGTTCATGGTGCGCCACTACGTCGTCGCCGTGATGGCGTTGATCGGCCTGCTGGCCACCGCCGGCCTGGCCTGGTTGTTACTCGGTTGGCGATGGGCGGTGGTGGCCGCCGGCGCGTTGGCCGCCATACCGATGTGGACCGGCCACGCCATGTTCAACCCCAAGGACACACCCGTGGCGGTGGGCTACACCGTGATGACGCTGGCCCTCGCCGGGTTGGTGTTGGCGTCGGCGAAGAACCGGCGCACCGCGGTGCTGGCCGGTGGCATGTCCTGCGCCGCCGCGGTCTTCGGCATCGTGCTGATGGTGGGAACGCGCCCGGGCATGTGGCCTGCGGTCGCCGCCGCGCTCGTCATGGTGGTGGTGCCGTTGGCCATCGGCAGGTGCCTGAACTTCACGGTCCTGATTGGGCTCGCGGCGAGTCTGGTCGTGTCTTACGCGGCGCTGTGGAAGCTCTACCCCAAGGTGTTTGGCGATCCGCTCGCGATGTTGTCGGGCTCGATGGGGCAGAGTACGCAGTTCCCGCACGGCCTCGCCGCCGGCCGGCACTACATCTTTGAGCGGACAGCCATCGAATGGCCGGTCCTGCTCCTGGCCTTCATGCTGGTGGGAACCGTCGTTGCGGCAGTCATGTGTCTGCGGTCGATGCGGTCGGATTCACGCCGAGCGGTAGTTCTGGGCCTGATCGGCGCCCAGGCCTACGCACTGACGCTCGCTGCGGTCATTGTGAACGCCAACATCTACGACGGGTTGCGGCAACTGCTCTTCGCGGTGCCGGCCCAGGCCCTGTTGGCCACCATCGGCATCGCGGCGGTCGCAACCTTCGTCGCTCGGCGCGGCCGCGCTGGCGGTGCGGTCGGCGTGGGGCAATGGGTGTTCGCCGGGGTCGCGATTGCTGCGCTCGTCCTTCCGACGATCGTGCAGGCGCGGCTCTACCCGTATCAGTACGCCTACGGCAACGTCGTGGCCGAGTGGACCGGCGCCAGCATCCTGAATGACAACTGGAAGGTCAGCTTCCGCGAATACGTCCTCGACGTTCCGCAGACCGTCAAGGCCGCCTGCCCCAACGACCCGCCGGAGGGCCCGCCGATCAACCCCGACGACTACAGCGATTGCCGCGGGAACTCCAAGGCGTTCTCCGCACCCTGGGTCGCGTACTGGCACCACGCCCGGTTCGATCCGGATTCCCGGACCTTCTACACGCTGCTGCGCGCGCAGCGACCGGTCCCGCCGAACTGTCGCGTGGTCGACAAGGTCGTCCGAACGCGCAACTTCGAGCGAGCCGTGATGAGCCGGTTGTTGCTGTGTACGCAGCGAGGTGTGAAGTGAGCGGGCTTTCGATTCGGGGATGGCGATCCGGCCTGGTCGCGGGCGTCCTGTTGGCCGGGCTGGCCGGGTGTGGTGTGGCGGCACCGTCCCCGAGCCCGATTCCGACTCCGCTGGACCGCACCGTCGACGTCGACCCGGCCAAGACACCACCAGGCGTCATCGCCTACATCAGCCAACGTGGGTCCCCGGTTTACAGCGGCAGCGTGGAGGATCCGGTCGAACTCCGCACGACCGAGGACCTGGCCAAGCTGCGCGGAGCGCCGGACGACTTCAAGGCGTTCATGGCAGACCAGCTGGCCGCACGCTCCGCTGAGGTGGATGCCCGCCTCGCCGCGCGCAAGCGGACGGTTCTCACCGAGGGCTGCGACTTCAAGGTCGAGCTTCGCGTGTGGGGGATCGCCGAGCACGTGGCGACCGGACGTGAACGGGCGTGCACGTTCGACTCCAATGACGTCATCTGGGCCAAGAAGGACGGGGTGTGGCAGCGAGCATCCCGGATGCAAGGCGGCTGGGATTGCGCCGAACTCGAGCAGTACCGCGTCCCGGCGGACATCACGGCGGCCGCGTGCTGGTACGGCAACCAAGGCAAGACGCGCCCCTACGACGGCCCTCGTCCCCAGCGCTCGGGAACCGCGTAGAGCTCGGCCACGATCTCGCCGTGGCGGCGGACCGTGAACTCGGGGCGATGCGCTCGCGCCCACGCGGCTGCACGTCCTGCGACCTGGTTCGGATTGAAGCTCTGCGGGTGCCGGACGTGGATGTAGTACCCGAGGTTGTCGTCGCTTTCGTCATAGCGGGCCATGTAGAACTCCGCGATCGATCCCTTGTCGTTGGTGCGGAAGGACTCCTGCGGGTCGGCGTCGCGCTGGTCGAGATGGTCCTTGATCGCGCGCCAGCCGCCGTCGTATGGGAACCCGAAGAGACTGGTGTGATACCGGTCGATCTTCACCGGGGGAACGTCCATGCCCAGGACACGTTCGGGAGCCCAGGGATAGGCCTGCCGGTTCTCCACGAAGAGGGCGTACGACTGCACCGCCAGGAACATGCCGGCGACGACGACGGCGGTTCCGGCCGTCGCCTGAAGCGCGCGTAACTGCAGGAGCTCCACCGCCCACTTCACGCCGAGACCCATCAGGATCATCAACGGCAGCAGGTAGTTGAAGATGTGCGTTCCCGGCAGGTTGACGACGACCTCGAAGAAGATCACCACGCCGCTGATCCACAGCACCAGAGCTGCATGGAGGAGCGGCTCGCGGCGTCGGGCCAATGCGTGGAGAAGAGCCGCCGTCCCCAGCGCACCGAGCAGCGCATAGAGCGGGAGGACGTACAGCGGGTTGTAGACCTCGAACAGGTAGATGGAGCTGGAGATCTTGTCTTCGCCGCCGGTCAGTCGGTTGCTCCAGTAGCCCTTGGTCGAATCACTGATCGACAGCGCGAACGGGATGTAGAACGCAGCCACTGAGACGGCGAAGATCGCCGCGGGAACCACGGCCGGTTTCAGGTCGCGGTACCGGCGGTAGTACGCAACGACCAGGTAGAGCACGAACGGCAGGATCAGGAGGGCGTCGTAGTGCGCCAGGACGCCGGCAGCCCAGCAGATCGATCCGAGCAGGACACCCCGGAACTTCCATCTCTCCTCGCTGACCGCGAGCGAGAAGTAATACAAGGCCATGCAGACGAAGAGCAGCACCAGCGACTGATACTGAACGATTCGGGACAGCCCGACCACCATGCCGTTGGTGGCGTAGAGCAGCGTGGCCACGATCGAGACTTCCCAGCCGAAGTGCATCTGGACGAAGCGATAGAAGAACCAGATGGAGGCGGTGGCGGCCAGGGCGAACGGAAGGCGCGCGGCGAACTCCGACGAGTACTGGGGATCGACCAGGTGCACCCCGAAGGTCACCAGGAACTGAAGTGGTCCCTTGCGCTGGTCGAAGAGAAACTCCTGGAGATCGACGTCCCCGTCGGTCGGAAACAGGGCTTTGACCTCATCACCCTGGAAGTTTGAGAAGCCGAGGTTCCACAGCCTCAGGAAGGCGCCGACGCTGAGGACCACGCCGAGCAAGACGTGTCTCAGCGTCGTGGTGGTCAGCTCTCCTCCTTCAGGCTGGCCAGACTGCCCGGGCCCGACTTCGGGCGTTCGCCGAGGTACTCCGGCCAGAAGAGCTTGAAACCGTTGCGCTGCTGCGCCCGGTTCAGGATGGTGATGCCTTCCAGTACTTCCTGACGGGTCGGATGGTGGCAGACGAACATCCGGCTCATGACCGTCTTCTCGAGGTTGCGCCACCGTTCGACCTGGCGGTGGATCTCGCAGTTGGGCGGCGTCGGCCGCGACCCGCGCAGGATCGTGTAGAACTCGCCGGGCTTCTTGGGCCGGTCCGGCGTCGGTCGTCCGCGCCAGTAGGCGCTGAAGGTGTGGGCGAAGCGGGTCCGACAATCCGGTTCGGTCTCGCGGTACACGACATACCCCAAGCGCATGAACGGGCAGGTGATCTTGACGTCCTGGGGATCGACGTGGGCGTACTCGCGGAAGCTCATGCCGAAGTAGTCCTCGTTGGGGTTGACCCCGGCCTGCTCCGCAGCGACGTTGATGTAGGAGTACTGGTACGGGAACATCGCGGCCTGTGCGGCGGTGGGCAGGATCATGGCGAGACAGCCGCCGATGGCGACGGCGAGCCGAAGCCGTCCGGTGGGTGCGATAGTCAGGAGCGCCGCGAGACCGATCGTCGCCAGCACGGCGAGGGTCGGGATGGCGAAGAGCATCTGGCGCAGGCCGTGGTACAGGTTGGAGTCCAGAATGACGGCGGCTGCCATCAGCGCGAAGGTCTGTGATCCCACGAGCGCAATGCAGTCCAGGTGCACCGAGCGCCGACGTTGCACGAGCCAGAGGTACGCCGTCAC
>DATEDT010000041.1:0-7605 GCA_035281505.1 Aeromicrobium sp.
TCCTATGTCCACCTCTATCTGAACGGCGTCTACTGGGGCCTCTACAACCTGACCGAGCGCCCCGACGAGAAGTTCTTCGCGTCCTACTTCGGTGGTGATGAAGACAAGGACTACGACGTCATCACCGCTGATGACCTGGAGTACCTGCCCGAAGCCGATCCTGGCGACCTGGATGCGTTCAATGCGATCTTCGCGCTGGTTGATCCCCCACTCCCTTCGGGAGCGGGAGGTGCCCCCAGCGAGGGCGACGTTTCTGACGAGACGTACGAGAAGCTTTCTGGCATGGTCGACATGACCAACCTCGTCGACTACGTGATGCTGACCCAATACATCGGTAAGACCGACTGGCCACATCACAACTGGAACGCCTGGCGCAAACGTACGGGTACCGACACTCGACTGAAGTTCACCACCTGGGACAACGACAGCGGCCTGTGGAAGGTTGATCAGAACAACACCCTGGCCGACGACCCGGAGCGACAGGAGACCCCCGGTCACCTGTTCCTCCGGTTGACGACCAACCCGAAGTTCCGCCAGCTACTGGCAGAGCGGGTGAAACTTCACACGGGTGAGGGTGGGGCGTTGACCCCCGAGGCGTGTGTCAAGCGCTACACGCGACTGTCCGACCAGATCAGCGCGGCCATCATCGGAGAGACGGCGCGATGGGGCGACTACAGCCGCGACACCTACAGCGGCGGCAGGCCGGACCAGGCCCGGAAATCGGGACCGGCCTACCTCCACTCCAAAGACCTGCCGGACGAGGTTGCCGACCCGACCAATCAGGTGGAGGCCAAGTTCCAGATCACGTGGGACGAGCGTCGACAGGCGGTCTTGTCCACGTACTGCCCGCAACGGACCGATGTGCTGCTTGGCCAGTACCGAGCCAACGGATGGTATTCCTGACGCGGGTGCCCGATTGGCTGTCGCGCAGCGCAGGCACGCCTCGCGATCGTCAGACGGCGTCAGCCCGCAGCCGATGCGGCTGGCCGGCCAACTGCGTCAACGCGTGTGCGCGCTTGAAGACCAGATGGGCGTCGTGCTCCCAGGTGATTGCGATGCCGCCGTGCAGCTGGATCGTCTCGGCAGCCACTTTCTGAAGGGCGTCCAGGCAGTACGCCGCGGCCGTCGGCGGGTGGAGTTCCCCGGCTGCGGCTGCCCAGGCGGCCGAGCGCGTCATCTCGACCAGCACGAGCATGTCGGACATGCGGTGCTTGAGCGCCTGGAACGACCCGATCAGGCGGCCGAACTGCACCCGTTCCTTGGAGTAGGCCACCGTCATGTCCAGGCCGCGCTGAGCGGTGCCGACGGCAAGCGCCGCGACGCCGACGAGCAGCGCCTCGCGAGCGCGCACGGCCGCGGCGTCGCCGTCGGCGCTGATCACCCGGGTTGATGCGTGCGTCAGATCAACCGTCGCGAACCGCAGGGTGGGGTCGAGCGCCGGCTGGTCGTGCACCTCGGCGGAGTCGACCAGGACGAGGCCGTCGGCGGTCAGGGCAAGCAGGATCGACGCCTGCGCTCCGTAGAGAACGGGACCTTCATTCACGAGAGCGGCAACCTCGCCGGCCTCGATCCGGGCCAGGAGCTCGTCCTCGCCGGTCCCGCGCAGGGCCTCGCTGGCGACCAGCGAGGCCAGCAGCGGCGTCGGCGCCAGGGCGTAGCCGAGTTCCTCGAGCACGGGCGCCGTGTCGGCGATGTCGAGGCCGGCCACGCCGATCTGCTCGCACAGCGTCTTCCAGAGCGCGAGGTCGTATCCCGCGTCGGATGCCATCGCGGCGCGCACCGATTCGCTGTCGGCCCGCTTCGCCAGGAGGCTGCGGACGGCGGAGGCGAGGTCGTTCTGTTCCTCGGTTCTCATCGGTTGCTCACCAACTCCAGGACTCGGGCTCGGTGCCAGGCTGCCGTGCCCCAGGCGGACAGCAGGCCACGGGTGCGCAGGAGCCACAACGACAGGTCGTGTTCCTGGGTGTAGCCGATGGCGCCGTGAACCTGCAGCGCCGTGCGCGCTGCCTGCCATGCCGCGTCGCCGGCCGCCACCTTGGCCGCCGAGACGGGGGCGGCGCCGAGCGCGGCGGCGTAGACCAGCGGTCGCACGAAATCCAGCGCGATCCGGACGTCGGCCAATGCGTGCTTGATGGCCTGGTAGGACCCGATGGGTCGTCCGAACTGGGTGCGCTGCTGCACGTACGTCACCGAGTCGGCCAGCATCCGCTCGCCTGCGCCCAGCAGTTGTGCCGACGAGGCGAGCACGGCGGCATCGAACGGAGCGGCGGTTTCGGAGGCGCCAGCCGGGGCCGCCTCAACCACCGGGATTCGGAACAGTCGACGCACCGGATCGACGGAGGTGACCCGCTCGCCGGGCTCGGCCGGATTGAGTGAGGCGTCGAACACCAGGTCGGCGACATCGGCGTCGAGCGCGTACGGCGTGTGTGGCGGAACGGCAACAGTCGCCACGGTTCCCTTCGCGATCGTGTCGGCCACGTCGGGGCAACTGGCGAGATAGGCGGCCGATTCGATCCACGGGCCAGGCACCGCATGGCGGCCGAGGGCCTCCATCGCAATGAGGTGCTCGACCCGGTACTCGTCGAGCAGAAGCCCCGGCACTCCCATGTCCGTGAGCAGGCGCCAGAGGGCCAGCCCGGGCTCGTGGTCGCCCGCGGCCCATGCGCGTGCGGCGGTCGTCGGATGGGCGTCGGCCAGCAGGCCTTCGAGCGCGGAGGCGAAGTCGCGCTGGTCCCGGGTCAGTTCGAACTTCATCCGCGCACCTCGCTGCGTGCAGTGCTCGCCTTCGGTTCGCGCGGTAGCCCGAGGATCCGTTCGGCGATGATGTTGCGCTGGATCTCGTTCGTGCCGGCATAGATCGGGCCCGACAGTGAGAACAGGTGACCATCGGTCCACCGGGACTCGACTTCGCCCTCGGTCCCCAACAGATCCAGCGCCGTCTCGTGCAGGGCGATGTCGAGCTCGGACCAGAACACCTTGTTGACCGAGCCGGCCGCCCCCATCTCGCCGCCGTCGGCCAGTCGCGTCACGGTGCCCCAGGTGTAAAGCCGGTACGCCTGGGCGCGGATCCACGCGTCGACGACGCCACTCGCGGCTCCGTCGGGAACACATTCAGTGGTCGACCAAAGATCGACCAAGCGATCGGCCGCGGCGCAGAACCGTCCTGGGGAGCGCAGCGACAGGCCGCGCTCGTTGCCGGCCGTGCTCATGGCCACCCGCCAGCCGTCGCCGGGCGCGCCGAGGACGTCGGAGTCCGGGACGAAGACGTCGTCGAAGAAGAGCTCGGCGAAGCCGGCGTCGCCGTCGAGCTGGGCGATGGGCCGCACGGTGACGCCGGGCGCATCCAGCGGGAACATGAAGTACGTCAGCCCGTGGTGCCGCTCGGCGTCCGGGTCGCTGCGGAACAGGCCGAAGCCCCAGTGCGCGTAGGACGCCCGCGAGCTCCACGTCTTCTGGCCATTGAGCTTCCAGCCGCCATCGACACGGGTGGCCGTCGAGCGCAACGACGCCAGGTCGGATCCGGCTTCCGGCTCCGACCATGCCTGCGCCCAGATGACCTCGCCGGTGCCCATCGACGGCAGGAAACGGGTCTGCTGCTCCGGGGTGCCGTGGTCGAACAGGATCGGCGCGAGCAGGAAGATGCCGTTCTGTGAGACCCGACCCGGTGCGCCGGCGCGGTAGTACTCCTCCTCGAAGATCACCCATTCGACGAGGGATGCGTCGCGACCACCGAGCTCGGCCGGCCAGGACACCACCGACCACTTCGCGTCGGAGAGCTGCTTCTCCCATGCCTGATGCGCGGCGAAGCCCTCGGCCGTGTCCATCGACGGCAGCGGTTCGGTCGGGACGTTGCCGTCGAGCCAGGCGCGCGCCTCGGCCTGGAAGGCGAGCTGCTCGTCGGTGAAGTCGAGGTTCACGCAGTGCCATCCTTCGTGGGGGCCTGCTTCTTGTTCTGTTCGGCCATCTTCTTGGCATCGAGCCCGCCGAGCGAATCGGTCGAGACCTCGGCGTTGTGCGCATGAGCGAAGTGGTGCAGGCCGAACACGCTGTCCATGCCGGCGCGCATGCCCTGCAGGTCCTCCGCCTGGTTGATCGCCTTCTTGGTCAACGCCAGCCCGAACCTGGGCATAGAACCAATGCGAGCCGCGATGGACGCAACCTCAGCGTCGAGGCTGTCTCGAGGAACGACCAAGTTGACCATGCCGAGTTCGTGGGCGCGCGACGCGCTGAACCGGTCGCCGGTGAACAGGAACTCCTTGGCCGCGCGCGGGTTCATCACCCAGGGGTGCGCGAAGTACTCGACGCCCGGAATGCCCATGCGAACGACCGGGTCGGAGAAGAACGCGTCCTCGCTGGCCACGATGAAGTCGCACGACCACGCGAGCATCAGGCCGCCGGCGATGCAGGCGCCGTGGACGGCGGCGATCATCGGCTTGGGGATCTCCCGCCAGCGGCGGCACATGCCCAGGTAGACCTCGGACTCACGGGCGAATCGCAGGTCTCCGCCCTCCTTGTCGACGTGGTCCCACCAGATGACGGCCTTGCGCTCGAACGACTGGTCGACGTCGCGGCCCGGGGTGCCGATGTCGTGGCCCGCACAGAAGTGGTCGCCATTGCCGGCGAGGACGATGACGGCGACGTCGTCGTCGTTGACGGCGCGGGTGAACGCCGCGTCGAGCGCGTAGGTCATGGCCGAGTTCTGTGCGTTGCGGTACTCGGGCCGGTTCAGGCGCACCCAGGCGACGCGGTCGACGACCTCGTAGGAGACGACTTCTCCCTCATCGGACGCTGTGGTCATCCTCGGCTCCTCAGTTCGGTCTTCAGCACTTTGCCGGACAGGTTCCGGGGCAGTGCGTCGATGCTCTCGACATAGCGCGGAATCTTGAAGTTCGCGAGGCGCTCCCGGGCGAACGCGAGCAGCTCGTCAGCTGATGCCGTGCCGACGACGAACGCCTTGCCGACCTCGCCCATCCGCTCGTCCGGCACGCCGATCACGGCCACGTCCTGGACGCCTTCGGCACGCAGCAGCGTCTGCTCCACCTCGGCCGGATACACGTTGAAGCCGCCGGAGATGTACATGTCCTTGAGTCGGTCGGTGATCTTGAGGTTGCCGGCGTCATCGAGCTCGCCGACGTCACCGGTGTGCAGCCAGCCGTCGGCGTCGATCGCGGCCGCGGTGGCTTGCGGGTCGTCGAGATATCCGAGCATCACGTGATCACCACGGACGAGGAGCTCGCCGTCGGGCCCGATTGCGGTTTCCATTCCCGGGATCGCCCGACCGGAGGTGTTCGCGATCGTTTCGGCGTCGTCGCCCTGGCGGCACATCGTGACGACAACCGCCTCGGTCATGCCGAACGCGGTCAGCACGTCGTCGAACCCGAGTTCGTCCTTCATCCGCTCGATGAGCACGACCGGGATCATGGCGGCGCCGGTGACGGCGAGCCGCAGCGAACTCAGATCGTGACCGGACCGGTCGACGGCGAGCATCGACTGGTAGACCGCCGGGGCACCGGGGAAGACGGTGATCGAGGCCCGCTCGATGAGGCTCATGGTCTCGTCCAGGTCGAAGGTCGCAACCGGGTAGAGGGTGCAGCCGGTCAGCAGGCCGACCACGATGCCGATCTTGTAGCCGAACGAATGGAAGAACGGATTGACCACGAGGTAGCGGTCATCGGCCCGGATGCCGGCAACGTCCGCCCACGCGCGGGCGACGCCGATCGTCTGCCGGTGGGCGCTCATCGCACCCTTCGGCTTGCCGGTGGTGCCGGAGGTGAACAGGATGTCGGCGACGTCGTCCGGCGTGACGGCGTCGGCACGCGCCTCGACCTCGGCGGCCGTCTCCGGGTCGTCGGTGGAGGGCAGCGCGGTGACGTCGACCAAGGTGCGTCCCGGGACCAGTGGTGCCAGGTCGGCCCGTTGGGTCCGGTCGAGGAAGCCGTCGGCGATCACAACGATGCGGGCGTCGGTTCGCTCGATGAGGTCGGCCACCTCGTGTGCCGTGTAGCGCGAGTTGGCCGGGATGAGCGTGCCGCCGGCGTACGACGTGGCCAACGCCGCGACCACCCAGCCGATGCTGTTCGGCGCCCACAGCACGAGCCGGTCGCCGGGGGAGAACCCGAGGTCGACATAGCCGCCTGCGGTGGCCTGGACCAGGTCGAGCAGCTCGGCGAAACTGACGGTGCGATCGCCGTCGACGAAGGCCGGCCGGTCCGCGTGGCGCTCAGCCGCGGCCCGCAGGACGCCGGGGAGTGTGCCCGGCAGTGATTCCGCCACCTGCTCACCTCATCACTGCTAACCAAACAAGTGCTTGGTAGGCTACTCTAGCCGGAATCAGGAGGTGCCGTGAACCCCGTCGACGCTGCCGATGTCGCATTCCGCGACGAAGTACGCACCTGGCTTGCCGACAATCTCACCGGCGAGTTCGCCGATGCGCGCGGGCTGGGCGGCTCGGGGCGTGACGACGAGGCCTTCGACCAGCGGCTGGCCTGGAACCGGCATCTCGCGGCTCACAACTGGACGTGCGTCGGGTGGCCGACCGAGCACGGCGGCCGCGGCCTGACCCTCTCCCAGCAGGTCATCTTCTACGAGGAGTACGCGCGTTCCCACGCGCCGAACCCGATCAACCACTTCGGTGAACAGCTGCTCGGCCCGACGCTCATCGCGTTCGGCACCGACGAGCAGAAGGCCCGGTTCCTCCCGCGCATCCGCGCCGTCGAGGAACTGTGGTGCCAGGGATACTCCGAGCCCGGCGCCGGATCCGACCTCGCGAACGTCTCAACCAAGGCCGTGCGTGACGGCGACGAATGGGTCATCGACGGGCAGAAGATCTGGACATCGCTGGCCCAGTTCGCCCAGTGGATCTTTGTGGTCTGCCGCACCACGCCCGGCTCGGCGCGGCACGAAGGCCTGTCGTTCCTGCTGGTGCCGATCGACCAGCCCGGCGTCGAGGTCCGCCCGATCAAGCAGCTCACCGGCAGTGCCGAGTTCAACGAGGTGTTCTTCACCGGGGCACGCACATCCGCGGATCTCATCGTCGGCGAGCCGGGTGACGGCTGGAAAATCGCGATGGGCCTGCTCGGCTTCGAGCGCGGCGTCTCCACCCTCGGTCAGCAGGTCGGTTTCGAGCGTGAGCTCGGTGAGCTCATCGAGCTGGCCAAGTCCAACGGCGCCTACGACGATCCGATCCTGCGGGACCGCCTGGCTCAGGCCAATGTCGAGCTCGACGTCATGCGCGTCAATGCGGTGCGGGGTCTCTCGGGTGTGATCGCCGGTTCGGATTCGTCGGCCGGCGGCGGTGCGGCGTCCATCGCCAAGTTGGTGTGGGCGAACTGGCACCGCAGGCTGGGCGACCTCGCCATGTCCGTGCTGGGACCGGACGCGCTGACGCTCGGCGCGGCGGACACCGCGGTCGACCGCTGGCAGAAGCTGCACCTCTTCACTCGTGCCGACACGATCTACGGCGGCAGCGACGAGGTCCAGCGCAACATCCTCGCCGAGCGCGTGCTCGGGTTACCCCGCGAGCCGAAGGGGAGCAGTGCGCACAGCGAGCCGAAGGGGAGCAATGCAGCACAGTGAGCCGAAGGGCAATTCATGAGCACCGCACCG
>DATEDT010000042.1:0-6823 GCA_035281505.1 Aeromicrobium sp.
TGCGCCAAGCCGGCCGGCTCGACGACGCGATGTACGTGGAGCGTGCGTCGATGGACCAGCAACGCTGGCTTCCGGTGGCCGACGTCGACCCGGCGTCAGTCCCGTACTTCTCGCTGATCGTGGTCCCCGGAAGCGCCCCCGGCGACGCGGGTTCGCCGACCAAGGGGTCGGAGTCCCTGAGCCTCGGGGTTGCACGGCGCGAAGCGACGGGCGGGGGCCCCGCCGCGAAGGGGCTCCGAGCCCCGCGGGAGAGCAATCCCGCGTCGCGCACGACGCTCCTCGTCGTGGGTCTGGGACCCGGACCCGATCGATGGCTGACCCCGGAGGCCGCTGATGCACTGGCCGGCGTCGACCACGTCGTCGGCTACGCCCCCTATGTCAATCGGGTTCCGCAGCGCGAAGGACTCCAACGGCACGCGTCCGGCAACACCGTCGAGGTCGACCGTGCGCGCTTCGCGCTGGAGCTGGCCCGGGCCGGCCAGCGGGTCGCGGTCGTCTCCGGCGGCGACGCCGGGGTCTTCGGCATGGCTGCCGCAGTGTTCGAGGTCGCCGACGAGTTCCCCGAGGTCGACGTGCACGTCGTGCCCGGCGTCTCGGCGGTGCAGGCCGTGGCCGCCGAGGCTGGTGCGCCGATCGGCGCGGACTTTGCCGTGATCAGCCTTTCGGACCGGCTCAAACCGTGGTCGGTCATCGAGCGGCGCCTGCACGCGATCGGTGAGGCCGACCTGGTGCTGGCCGTCTACAACCCGGCGTCCCGATCTCGCGTCACCCAGGTGGCCGAGCTGCAGAAGATCCTGCTGGAGCATCGTTCGCCCGACACCATCGTGATCGTCGGCCGTGACGTCGGCCGGGCCGAGGAGTCCTTGAGCGTGACGACGCTGGCCGAGCTGGACGCCGACAGCATCGACATGAAGTGCCTGCTCATCGTGGGCGCATCCAGCAGCCGCGTCACCGAGACTGGACGCGTGTGGACACCGCGGGAAGTGAAGGAGGAAGGCGCCCATGGCTGATTTCTTCGACTCGATCACCGATCGGTTGCGCGACTTCATCGAGCAGCAGCACATCTTCTTCGTGGGCACGGCGGCCCGGGACGGCCGGGTCAACGTCTCACCGAAGGGCATGGACACCTTTCGGGTGCTCGGGCCCAACCGGGCGGTCTGGCTCAACCTCACCGGATCGGGCAACGAGACGGCAGCACACCTGCTCGACAGCAACCGGATGACGCTGATGTTCTGCTCGTTCGAGCGCAAGCCGCTGATCCTTCGGCTGTACGGCACGGCCAGCGAGGTCCAACCCGATCAGGCCGAGTGGGCCGAACTTGCCGGGCACTTTCCTGATCTGCCCGGCGCCCGGCAGATCTTCGATGTGGCGATCGAGTCGGTCCAGACCTCGTGTGGGTACGCCGTGCCCCGCATGACGTTCGACGAGGAGCGCGAGCTCCTGAGCAACTGGGCGCAGAAGAAGGGCGCGGACGGCGTCTCCGCGTACCACCAGGAGAAGAACGTGGTCAGCATCGACGGCCTGCCGACCGGGATGCGGACCTAGCCCATGGGCCACCGCTGATGGGTACCGTCCGCCGCGAGTTCTGGCAGGGCATCGAGGTTGTTCACGACGTCGTCTACTTCGGCGACGGCATTCGCGAGCGCTTCGATGCCATCGGCCTGAAGGGCTGGTGGATGGCGTACTTCGCGCATCGGTCGGCCGCCCTCGGCACACCGGATCCGAAGACGGTCACTGCGCTGTTCCACGGGTTCGCGCCACGACTGGTCGAGCGAGCACTGCCCGACGCCTGGTCGTTGGCCGACCGGGAGGAGATCCTGGCCACCCGGCTCCAGCTGGCCGTCGACCACCTCACGCCCGCCATCGACCCGGCCGCCATCGAGGCCGACGTGCTCCGGCTCGCGAAGGACCTGGAGGCCATCGTCGACGGGCTGGACTTCGCCGGGCGCGCTCTCGCCGCGGCCCACGCCAGCCTGCCGCGGCCGGATTCGCCGATCGAACGGCTGTGGTGCGCCGCGACCGTCCTCCGCGAGTACCGCGGCGACTCCCACGTGGCGATCCTCGTCGCGGCCGGGCTCGACGGGGCCGCGGCGAACGCGCTCGCCGTCGCCGACGGGCGGGCACCGGCCAGCCAGCAGCAGGCACGCGGGTGGAATGACGACGAGTGGATGGCTGCCTACGAGCACCTGCGACGTCGAGCGTGGACCTCCGAGTACGGGGAGATCACCGAAGCCGGCAAGGCAGCCCGGGCCCAGATCGAGGACGCCACCGACCGCGTGTCCTCGGCCTGCTTCGACGAGGAGATGCAGGCCCGCGCCATCACCACCGAGCGCGCCTTGGTCGACCTTGCCCGCGCCATCAACGCTGCGGGTGCGGTGACGTTTCCCAACCCGACGGCGACTTTTCTGCCCTGACTTGTCACATCTCCGCGTTGGCCGGTGTCTCCATGGCAAGACCAACTCAGGAGGAGACATGAATCGCATCCCCGCAGCGGAGATCACCGGACTCAAGGGCGCGTTGCTCAAGAGGTTCGCCGAGAAGACCCTGGGACAGGTCCCGTCGTCTCTCGGCGTCTACTGGCACAACCAGAAGGTGCTCATGACCATGACCGGCGTCGGCAGCAAGTTCAAGAAGTGGGACGCCTGCGATGAGCAGCTGAAGAGCTTCGCCCACATGGCCGTCGCAGCGCAGGTCGGTTGCAGCTGGTGCCTTGACTACAACTACTTCGAGGCCAGCAACCGCAACCTCGACATGGACAAGGCCCGCGAGGTGCCGGTCTGGCGCACCTCGACTGTGTTCAGCCCGCTGGAGCGCGATGTCCTGGAGTACGCCGAGGCCATGTCCACGACACCGCCCACCGTGACGGACGCGATGGTTGAAAACCTGCGTGGTGCTTTGGGCGACCCTGCCCTGATCGAGCTGACCGCCGCCGTCGCGTTCGCGAACTTCACGACCCGGCCGAACGTGGCTCTCGGCATCGAGTCCGACGGCTTCGCCGCAGCGTGCGGGCTCCGTCCGCTCGCCCAAAAGGTAGCGTCCACGTCATGAGCGAGCCGGACCCGTTCGTCGCCCACCGCAAGCTGCTCTTCACCGTCGCCTACGAGATGCTCGGGTCCGCCGCCGACGCCGAGGACGTGGTGCAGGAGACCTGGCTGCGGTGGGCTGACGTCGACCACGACAAGGTCCTCGATCCACGCAGCTATCTGGTCCAGATCGTGACGCGCCAGTCCCTCAACCGGCTCCGAACGCTCACCCGTCGCAAGGAGGACTACGTCGGCGAATGGCTGCCCGAGCCGCTCCTCACGACGCCGGACGTCGCCGAGGATGTCGAGCTGGCCGAGAGTGTCTCGATCGCGATGCTGACGGTCCTGGAGTCGCTGACGCCGACCGAGCGCGCCGTCTTCGTCCTGCGGGAGGTCTTCGATGTGCCGTACGACGAGATCGGGAAGGCGGTCGACAAATCGACCGCCGCCGTGCGCCAAATCGCGCACCGGGCTCGGGAGTCGGTGGCGGCACGGCGGCCCCGAATGGCGGTCAGTCGCACCGAACAGCAGGCCGTCGTCGACCGATTCGTCCACGCCGTCCTGACCGGGGATGTGCAGGGCCTGCTTGACGTCCTCGCCCCCGACGTCGTGCTCGTCGCCGACGGTGGCGGCATCGCGCCGGCGATCCTGAAGCCGCTCACCGGCGCGCGGCCGATTGCCAACCTGCTGTCCAACTTCACGCGGCTGGTGCCCGGTGCGCTGGTGGAACCGGTCCTGGTCAATGGCGGACCGGCGGCCCGCATCGACGGCGGCGACAAGGGTGAGACGGTGATCAGCGTCGCGATCGAGGACGGCCGCATCACTCGCATCTTCGCCATGCGGAACCCACACAAGCTGGCGCGAATCGACGAGGCTGTCGACCTCCGACGCTGAGGCTCGAGGCTGCTAAGGTCGGCACGTTCACACGGGAGCCCGCGGCTGCGGGCTGAGAGGGAGCACCCGCCGCTCCGACCGTCGAACCTGATCCGGTTAGCACCGGCGAAGGAAGTGAGACCAAGGATGATGCTGTGCCCGTTCCGCGGCTGATGGTGTTGGTCGACGAAACCAACGACGTGGAACTGTTGCCTGCCCTCGTTGAGGCCGGCGTCGACGGTTTCCAAGTGCGCGCGAAGCGGCTCAACGATGCCGACCTGCTGGCGCTGGCCCGGCGCGTGATCGCCTTCGCCGGAGGCGCCACGGTGCTCGTCAACGATCGGATCGACATCGCACTGCTCTCCGGCGCCTCCGGCGTGCATCTCGGAGCGAACGACCTCCCGATCGCAGAAGCGCGTCACCTGGGTCCGAGCATGCTCATCGGCGGCACCTGCCGTAACGCCGCCAGCGTTCTGGCGGCGCGACGGGCCGGCGCAGACTACGTCGGGTTCGGCCCCATCCACGCGACGGTCAGCAAGAACGGGCTCCCCGATCCGCTCGGGCTCGACACCCTCCGGGATGCCGCCGCGCACCTGCCGGTCGTGGCCATCGGCGGCATTCATCGCCGGAACGCAGCCGACGTCCGTGCTGCAGGTGCGCACGGCGTGGCCGTGATCAGCGGCGTGTGGGGTACCCCCGATCCGGTGGCCGCAGCCAAGGAGATTGCCGGGGCTCTCGGATGAAGATCACCGTCCGCGGCGCGGGCATCATCGGGCTGAGCTGCGCCGATGAGCTCGTCCGACGCGGTCACGACGTCACGGTCGTCGACCCGGCACCCGGCTCCGGTGCGTCCCACGCGGCGGCCGGGATGCTTGCCCCGTCGGCCGAGGTCTGGTGGCGCGAGGCGGCTCTGCTCGAGCTCGGCCTGGGCTCGCTCGAGCTGTGGCCGGTCTTTGCCAACCGCCTAGCCGTGACCCTGGCAACGACCGGGACCATCCTCGCTGCGCGAGACCACGGCGACCTGCAGCAGGTGGAGCGGCAGCTCGCCCTCCTGTCCGAGCACGGTCGCGCGGCTGACCTGCTCGACGCCCGCGAGGTTCTGTCCCTCGAACCTGCCGTGACGCACCGGGTCGCCGGCGGTGCTCTTCTCCCCGACGACCTGTCCGTCGACCCACGCGCCGTCGTGGCAGCGCTGCTCGCCCGGATCCCCGTGGTGTCGGCACACGACGAACCGGCCGACGTCACCGTCCTCGCGACCGGCGCGAGTCTCCCCGGTCCCTACGCGCACCTCGTGCGCGGTGTCCGAGGCGAGATCGTCCGGGCCCGCCTCGCCGACGGGGCGCCGACTCACACGGTCCGCGGGTGGGTCCGCGGCGAGCCGGTCTACGTCGTGCCCCGACCGCATGGCGAGATCGTGATCGGGGCAACGTCGGAGGAGCATGCCGCACCTGCCATCGCGACCGTCGGCGGCGTCGGCCGATTGCTCGAGGCCGCCCGTGAACTCGTCCCCGCGCTCGACCGCGCCGAGTTCGTCGAGGCCATCGCGCGCGACCGACCGGCCTCGCCCGACCACCTACCGCTGATCGGTCCGGCCACCGACGACACCTCGGTCGTCCTCGCGACCGGCCTGTACCGGCACGGGGTGCTGCTGGCGCCGCTCGCGGCGCAACTCGTGGCCGACTTCATCGAGACCGGCGCCACCGACCCACGACTGGATCCACGGCGCGTCAACCGTTCGACGGTTGGGACACCCTCCGGGAGGCCGACGTGACCATCACCCTCAACGGCGACACGACCGCACTTGACGGCCCGACCACCGTCGCCGACCTCGTCGCGGCTCAGCCGAGGCGCAGCATGGCGGTCGCGGTGAACGGTGCTGTGGTTCCGCTGTCCGCACACGCAGCGACGTTCGTCAACGACGGCGACGTGGTGGAGATCGTGACGGCGGTTGCCGGCGGATGAGCGGATTGACGATCGCCGGAGTCGAACTCCCGTCCAGGCTGTGGCTGGGCACGGGCGGCCTGCCCAATCCGGCCTTGCTCGAGCCGGTGTTGAACGCGGCCGACCCCGGCCTGGTGACGGTCAGCATCCGGCGGGTTTCGTCGATGACCGATGGCTCGCCGCTCGACATCCTGCAGCGTCGCGGCGCCCGCCTCCTGCCGAACACCGCAGGCTGTCTGTCAGCCCGCGAGGCCGTGCTGACAGCCGAACTGGCCCGCGAAGCGCTCGGAACCAACTGGGTGAAGCTGGAGGTCGTCGGCGACGAGCGATCGCTCCTGCCGGATGCCGTCGAGCTGCTGGAGGCAGCATCGACGCTGGTCAGAGCAGGTTTCGTGGTGCTCCCCTACACCACGGACGACCCGGTCCTCGCCCGCCGGCTGGCCGACGTCGGGTGCATCGCAGTGATGCCCCTGGGTTCGCCGATCGGGTCGGGCCTGGGCGTCTTGAACCCGCACGCCATCAGTGAGGTCATCGCAGCGGTCGACGTCCCGGTGGTACTCGATGCCGGCGTCGGCACGGCCTCGGATGCGGCCTTGGCGATGGAACTCGGGTGCTCGGCCGTCCTCGCCGCGACTGCCATCACCCGCGCCGAGGATCCGGTCGCGATGGCGCGGGCGTTGGCGCTTGCAGTCGAAGCCGGCCACACCGCCGCGCACGCCGGTCGCATCCCGCGCCGCACGTCCGCGCGAGCATCGTCGCCGACGGCGGGACTGATCGCATGAGCCTGCCGAAACTCATCCTCGTGACCGACCGGTCGCAACTGCCGGAAGGCCGGACCCTCGCGGCGACAGCGGCCGCGGCCAGGGACGCAGGCCTGACGCACGTCATTCTCCGAGAGCTCGACCTGGCCCGCCGCACCCGCGAGTTGCTCGCCCAAAGCCTTCAGGACCTCGGGCTCACCGTCATCGCGGCGCACACCAGGCTCC
>DATEDT010000043.1:0-13834 GCA_035281505.1 Aeromicrobium sp.
CCGCTCGGGATCGACCCGGCCGGCCTTCACGTCGCGCGCCAACGCGGCCGCCGCATCGGCGAGCTCGGCCCGCCCGCCGTAGTTGACCGCCATCGTCAGCGTCATGACCTTGTTGCGCCTGGTCAGCTCCTCGCCGATCTCCAGCTCCTTGATGACGCTGCGCCACAGCCGCGGCCGGCGGCCGGCCCAGCGGACCCGCACCCCCAGTTCGTTCATCTGGTCGCGCCGGCGCCGCAGGACGTCGCGGTTGAAACCCATCAGGAAGCGAACCTCGTCCGGCGAACGGCTCCAGTTCTCGGTCGAGAACGCGTAGGCCGTCACGGCCTCGATCCCGAGCTCGATCGCACCCTCGACGACATCGAACAGTGCCGCCTCGCCAGCCGCGTGACCGGCCGTCCGCGGCAACCCACGCGCCTTGGCCCAGCGGCCGTTGCCGTCCATGACGATCGCCACGTGCCGCGGGACCTGCTCCTTGGGCAGCACGGGTGGCTTGGCGCCGCCGGCATGCGGCGTGGGTGGGCGAGGGATCACCGGCTCATCCTCCCGCACCGTGCGTTGGCGGTCAGCCGCGGATGATCGCGAGCACCTCGTCGCGAACCCGTGCCATGGTTTCGTCGTCGGCGCCCTCGACGTTCAGGCGCAGCAGCGGCTCGGTGTTGGAGGGTCGCACGTTGAACCAGCCACCCTCGACGTCGACCGTCAGTCCGTCGAGCCGGTCCTGCGGACGATCGGAGTACGCCTCGGCCACCCGCTCGATCACGGCGTGGACGTCGTCGACGCGTGAGTTGATCTCGCCGGAGGCGACGTAGCGACTGAACTCGGCCATCAGGTCCGACAGCGGCCGGTCCTTCTCCCCCAGGGCTCCGAGCACGTGGAGCGCGGCCAGCATCCCGGAGTCGGCGAGGTAGAAGTCGCGGAAGTAGAAGTGGCCGGAGTGCTCGCCACCGAAGGCCGCCCCGGTGCGCGCCATCTCGGCCTTGATCAGCGAGTGGCCCACTGGGGTCCTCACCGCAGTGCCACCACGCTCGGTCACGATCTCCGGCACCGCCTTGGAGGTGATGACGTTGTAGAGAATCGTGGCGCCCGGTTCGACCGCCAGCGCCCGGGTCGCGATCAGCCCGGTGATGGCCGAGGGGGCCACGACGTCACCCTTCTCGTCGATGACGAAGCAGCGGTCGGCGTCGCCGTCGAAGGCCAGGCCGAGGTCGGCGCCGTTCTCGCGAACAGCGGCCTGCAGGTCGACCAACGTGGTGTGATCCAGCGGGTTGGCCTCATGGTTGGGGAACGTCCCGTCGAGCTCCAGGTACAGCGGGATGACCTCGATGTCGTTCCCGGCGGCCCGCAGCGCGTCGAACACCGGCGGAACCGTGTGCCCCGCCATGCCGTTGCCGGCGTCGATGGCGACCTTGAGCGGACGCCCGTGCACCGGTGCGATCCGCAGCAACGTGGCGACGTAGGTCTCGAGGAAGTCGAGCGACTCCAGCGCACCCGTGGGTTCCGCCGGCGACTTGTCGAGCAACTCACTGGCCGCCTCGGCCATGGCGCGCAGGCCGGTGTCGATGCCGATCGGACGCGCTCCGGCCCGGCACATCTTCAGGCCGTTGTCTCCGGGCGGGTTGTGGCTGGCCGTGACCATGACGCCGGGGAGATCGAGAACACCCGACGCGCAGTAGAGCATGTCGGTGGACGCCAGGCCGATGTCGACGACGTCGGCGCCGCGCGAGCGGATGCCGTCGGCGATGGCCCCGGCAATCTCCGGTGAGGACGTACGCATGTCGCGACCGACGACGGCCCGGCCGCCGGGCGTTCCGTCGGCACCGGCGATTCCGGTCTCGTCAGCGAAGGCGGCACCGAGGGCGCGGGCCAACGAGGCGTCGAGTTGTTCGGGTGAGCGGCCACGGACGTCATACGCCTTGACCACTGCCGCAAGGCGTGGATGCATGAAATATCTCGCTAGAGGTCGATGTCAGAGGTCGGAGTCGGTCTTCACCAGCCGGAGGACCGGTGTCTCGCCAGGGGTCGGCGCGATCGGTCGACCGGCTTCGCGCACGGCATCGGCCAGCGCGAGAAGGTCGTCGTGGGTCGGGGGCGGTGCGGCAAGGTCGGGCGCCAACCGCAGGACGTCCCAGCCGCGCGGGGCGGACAGTCGTTCGGAGTGCTCGGCACACAGGTCATAGGCATGCGGTTCGGCATAAGTGGCCAGCGGTCCGAGCACGGCCGTCTGGTCGGCATAGACGTAGGTCAGGGTCGCTACGGCTGGCGAAGAGCACGCGGCCCGCGTGCACCGACGAGAAGCTGCCACAGTCCTGAGCGTAACGCCCCGATCGGGCGCGCCCTTCCTTAACACTCCGCTGACCGAAGTAACCTCGGCTCGTGGACGCCAACGACGCGCATGAGCCGCAGCCGGTGCATGCGTTGTCAGCGCCCCGGGTGCGCATGGCACACCTCGACGGCGTGGTGACCGGCCCTCGACCGGGGCGGATGCGGGACCGGCGCGGACGGGGCTCACGCGGCCCGCTGGCGCTTCCCGGACCGCTGTCGCCGCAGAGCGTGCCGGCGCACGTGAACCCGCGCGAGGACTTCGACGGTCTGGTCGGCGCGATCCTTGCGGCCATGTCGAAGCACTTCGATGCCGAGCCGGACCGGGTCGACGTCGTGACCGAGGAAGCACCCCTCCTGCCGGACGGGTGGACGGACACAGTGCCCACCAGCGCGCTGATCGGTGCCGCCAGCACCGGTTCCGGGGCCGCGCGGATCGTGCTCTATCGGCTGCCGCTGACCAAGCGGTGCAGCTCGCGTCGGGAGATCGAGGACAGCACGTGGGAGGTCATCCTCGGGCGGCTCGCCGAGGTCTGGGAGATGTCGCCGGACGACATCGATCCCCGTGGCTGAAAGCCGCACGTGTGCCCCGCGGCTGAAAGCCGCACGTGTGCACAGTGGCTGAAGTCAGCCGACGAGTCGGACGTCCGGCCCGAGTACTCGGACTGGCGCGGCCTCCAGCGGGATCGAGGCGATGCCCTCGTCCTTGCGGAAGGTGGCCGAGCCGACCACGTCACCTCGCGGCTCCACGACGACGTAGGCAAGTCGGTCGGAGTCGGTCAGGCCGGTCAATGCCACCGTGGACGTCGTGCCGGCCGGAAGCTCGTGGCGCTCGGACGCGAGTTGCTTCATCCGCGCGTCGAATCCCGTCACCGTGACCGCCGCCTTGCCTGCGGGCGCGCTGAGGGTCAGGCGCGGCCGGGACGTGCCACCGCCGAGGTCAACGGGAACCAGCGCCGGGCCGTCCAGCGCGTGCGCGCTGACGCTGTACGCATAGTCGTCCTTGGCCTCTGCGACACGCGCCGCGACGGCCACCGGCTGCTCGGAGGTGATCCGCAGGGAGAGGCCGTCGGCGCCCAAGGCTGCCGGCAGCGGCAGCGAGGTGACGCGACCGGCCGGGATGCGGACTGCCTGGAGCCCGCCCGGTGAGAACGTCCCGCGCCGTCCCAGCACGGACACCGACAGGCGCGACGTGCTCGTGGACGGGTTCACCACCAGGAGCGTGCGGTTGCGCGCACCCGCCGGCAGACCGGTCACCACCTGGTCTCGCCGTGGCGCGCGCGTCGGCGCGGGAACCTCCGAGCCGCCGAAGACTCGACTTGACCCATCGAACGCCGTCACGGCGAACGCGCCGCGCCGCCGCTCCACCCGCACGGCGAGCTCCGGCTCACCATCGGCCAGCTTGCTCACGTCGAGTGTCTGCCTCTGCTGCGGTTTGAGGGTGATGCCCTCGGCTCCGACGGCCTCGATCGGCCCGTCGGCTCCCCACAGGCTGATGTCGGCCACGGCGATGACGTCGGACAGGTTGGTCAGTTCCAGCCGGGACTCGTGCTTCGCCCCCGAACCGAGACCGACGAACCAGCTCTCGTCCACCGTCGGCGGGCACGCAGCCACGATGAGGCCACCACCCTCGGCTTCGCCTGCCGTCGTGGTGAAGAATCCGGCACCGCCGGAGCCGCGGCCGAACTGCTCCACGACCGTGGTTCGACTCGTCTTGGCGAGTCGCCACCGATCGGGCCGCTCAAGGCTGCCGACGCTGCGTCCACCGGGCAGGCTCACCGCTTTCACCGCACCGGCCGGCGCGATCTGGCCGGCGGCGACGTTCACGTCGCCCGGGCAGGCGTACGCCGAGCGGCTGACGGCGACCGAACGCGGGTCGCGCGGGCCTTCCCGCGGATCGGGCAGGAATACCGCACCGATGAGGAGCAGAATCGCCAACACCGGGGGTGTTGTCGCGCGGATGCGCATCCAGGGGGTACTGCGGGGAGCCCGCGCCCGACGCCTCACAGGTCATCACCTTCATCGCCGAGCGTGGGCAGTGCGCGTCGGCGGCGCACCGGCGCCGTGAGCATGATGGCCACCAACCAGGCCGCAATCATGCTGCCGCCGACCAACCAGCGCCAGCGGGGTGCTTCCCCGGACAGCTCGGCCGGCTCGCCCGGGAGCACCCAGACTCGTGACTGCGGGCTGTCGCTTCCCGCAGGTCGGAGACCCGGCGCGCCGTCGATGCGCCTCGCGATCCCCGAGTCGACGGCGGGCGCGTAGATCGCACTGATTCCCAAGTCGGACAAGCGCTCGACATCGTCCAGCGCGGGCCGGGCGAGCAGGCGGGCGACCGTGGTCTGGAGTTCGTGGGCACGCGCACGCGTCGGGGACGCCGCCTCCAGGCCGAGGAACGGCCCCGCGCCGGCGACGACTCGCGCGTCCGCGCCCTTCTCCACCGTTCCGGTGATCACGAGGGTCGCCCCCTCATTGGCGGCGATGTAGGCCGGGACCGTGTCCGGGACACTGTTGACCAGTGGCTGATCGGTGCCACGCACGAGCCACCAGCCGCCGAGGCCGACCGGAACCAGCAGCACGGCGACGGTCAGCGTCGCCAAGGCCGCCCGGGGCAGCCCCATGACCTCGGGGACAGCCAGCATGACGGCGGTGAGGAGGCCGGCGACCCAGATGACCAGGGGGACGCCCACCCACGCCGCGATGTGAGCCGGCCCGAATGGCGTCGTGAATGCCATCGCGTTGCCCAGGACGGCCACAGCCAGTCCGACCAGGGCAATCACCCAGCAGAGCAGCACGTCGTGCCGCGTACGTCGCGGAACGATGGCAAGAGCCGCAACGACGGGCAGCGCCACGTTGAACCAGATCGGCGCGGCGCCGGGGCCACCGCCCCGGCCGAACAGCAGCTCGAGGACGCTGGCGTGGGCTTCGATCGGGAACCCGGCTTCCCACCACATCCGGGTCGGGTGCACGACGCGCTGCGCCAGCCAGGGTCCGAGCAGGGCCGCCGACGTGACCAGCGCAATGACTGCGTCGCGCAGGACCCATTTGCGTTCGAGGAAGACGAACAGACCCAGGCCGAGCACGCAGAGCAGGAAGGAAATCGGCGCGAACGCCGACGCGACCGCGATCCAGATGCCGAGGCGCACGCCCTTCTGCCAGCCCGGATCATCGGCGATCTGGATGGCGGTGTTCACGACGATCGGCAGGACGATCAGGGCGACAACGGTGCCGAGACGGCCTTCGGCCACCGCACCGACGGCAACGATCGACAACGCGTAGGAGACCGCCCACACCTTGCGATGGGTGCGGTGCGAGGTGAGACGGCGACCGAGTCGGTGCGCAGTCAGAGCCGCCAGCGGAACCGCGAACAGCATCAATGTGCTCACGACAATCCCCGGTGACGCCCAGAACGGAGTTGCCGCCAGGGCCAGCGGGACGAGGAACACCGGCGGGATCGACGTGCTCAGCAACCCGACCGGGTGGCTGCGTTCGACGATGGTCCGCCACCAGTCGCCGGCCGAATCCGGCGGCATCGGAAGCGCGCCGCCGTGGAGGACCGCGGATGCATCCGGACCGGAGAACAAGCCACGTCCGGCGACGAGGGCCAGGACGAAGAGCGCCAGCAGGGTGATCAGCCACGGATGACGGAACACGAAGCTGGGCTGCTCCTCCGGCAACTGGTCGAGCGGCGTCCCGTCATCGAACGACGAGCGCCGCCCGGTGGACTCGATCGATTCGGGCTTGACCATGGCGATCGTCGCCTCGACCACCGCGTCCAGCCCGTGCCGATAGGGCAGCCAGAACGGCGGAAAGAGGTGCCGGAAGTCGGCGACGTCACGCCTCGCTGTTCCCGCCCGGCTCTGCCGTGCTTCGCGCAGTTCCAGCGGATGCGCGTAGACCGAACGCAGGGCCAGCAGCTCATCGCTGGCCGATTCGGGATCCTTGCCCAGGAGGAAGCCGAAGAACCGCAGGAGCGAGCCGACGAAGAGACGCACGTACTGCCGAAGAAAGCGGCGCCGCGACGCGTTCGCAAGCAGGGTGTACAGCGCCGCCCGACGCGCTTCCCATTGGGGAACGTCGCCGGCCGTGCGACGACGGGTGCCGCGCCAGGTCGCCTCGGCGTGAAAGGCCACCGCGCTCGGCGCCGTCCGCGTGCGATAGCCGGCCCGGGCGACACGCCAGCCGAAATCGATGTCGTCGCAGAACATGGGCAGCGCCGGGTCGAATCCGTCGAGTTCGTCCCACACGTCCCGGCGCACGAGCATGCCCGCTGAGCTGACGGCCAGCACGTCGCGGGGCCAGTCGTGCTGACCCGCGTCCGGCTCACCGGTCTCAAGCCCGGTCTCGCGGGTCCCGGTGTTCGTGATGGTCACGCCGACCTCGAGCAGCCGCTTCAATGAGGGCCACTCGCGGAGCTTGGGCCCGACGACCGCGATGTCGTCGGCGGACGTGGCGACGTCGAGCAACCCGGCCAGCGTGCCGGGCAGCACCGCGACATCGTCGTGCAGCAGCCAGATCCAGTCCGTGCGTGGCAACTGCTCGACGCCCATCCAGGCGGCCTCACCGAACCCGGTTCCCGACGGCGCGAAACTGATCCGCTCGGCGCCGAATGCGTCACGGAGCAGGTCGGAGCTCCCGTCGGTCGAGCCGACGTCGACGGCCCGCCATGCCGTGGGCGCGTAAAACATCGAGGAGAAGGAGCCGAGCACTTTGGGCAACCAACGGGCACCGTTGTGAGCCACGATGACGGCCGCCACGGTCGGCGGGTTGTCCAGCCAGTGGTGCTCCTCTGGCGGGGTCTCGTCGTCGCTCAACTCGAACTCGGGCCAGTCCGGCCCGACGAGCCCACCCTGCTCATCACTCACAAGCGATGAGCCTACGCGGCACCGAGCGCCGCGTGCTCAGACCCGTTTCAGGCCTGCTTTTTCACCTTACGGCGTTCACGTTCGGAGAGTCCTCCCCAGATACCGAATCGCTCATCATGAGCCAAGGCGTACTCCAAGCATTCGGAGCGGACATCACACGTCAGGCACACCTTCTTGGCCTCGCGCGTGGATCCGCCCTTCTCGGGGAAGAAGGCTTCGGGGTCCGTCTGAGCGCACAGCGCACGCTCTTGCCACATGAGCTCCTCGTCCGGGACGAGCTCCAAACCCACATCGAATGACATGTTTGGAATTACACCGCCGTTGTCCGGGTCACGTCAAGACGTTGGCCGAGATTTTTGGCTCATCGGGCGTGTCGGTCCTCGACTCGAGGTGGCGATGTACCCGACACTCAGCCCTCGCGCTGCCCATGATGACGCCGGTGCGACCATGACCCCATGGAGCTTCTCACGCGGTGGTCGGGCCTGCAGTCGGGCGGCCCTGGGCGCCCCTTCGTCACCTACTACGACGTCGCAACCGGGGAGCGAACCGAGCTGAGCGGCACCACGACGGCCAACTGGGTGGCGAAGACGGCGAACCTGCTCGTCGACGAGTTCGATGCCGAACCGGCGACCCGGGTCGAGGTTGCGCTGCCGACGCACTGGCTCCGCATCGTGTGCATCCTGGCCACCTGGGCCGTGGGCGGCACCGTCGTGGACGCCGACGGTGAGGTGTTCGTGGCCGGGCCGGACACGGCGGAGCAACCCACCGGCGCTCGCCACCGCGTCGCCTCGGCTCTGCTGCCGTTCGCCCGGCCGTTCCCGACGGCACCCGCCGGTGTCGTCGACCTCGGCGTGGCATTGCCGGGCCAACCCGACGCGTTCTTCCCGCTCGACCAGCCGACCGACCAGGTGCCCGCCGTCGACGTCGCCGGCCTGGCACTCACCTACGGCGAGCTCGAGACCGGCATCCCACCGTCATCGCACCGCCTGCTCCTGACGCCCGGGACTCTCGCCCGCGACGTCACGGCCACACTCGCTGCGGCGTTGGGCGGCGGGTCAATCGTGCTGGTCAGCGGCGCGTCCCCGGCCGATGTGGACCGACTTGCGGGCCAGGAGCAGGCGCAGCCCGCCTGAGCGGATCCACTACACTCGCGGAGGCACAAAATGAAGGGGTCGGACTCGATGAGCCTCGCCGAGGAAGCCGCGCGCGCCGGGCTGCACCGGGTCGGCGCACGACCCCCGTTCTGGATCTATCTGCGCCAGGTGTGGCGGCGGCGCCAGTTCATCTACCGTCTCGCGCGCTACCGCATCGAGGCACAGAACGGCCAGAACCGTCTCGGGATGGCCTGGGTCCTGCTCAAGCCGATCATCGACGCAGCCGTCTACGGAACGGTCTTCGGGCTGTTCCTCATGCGCGGCAACATCCCCGACCACTACCTGCTGTTCCTGGTGGTCGGCGTGTTCATGTTCGAGTTCTTCTCGGGCTGCTTCACCGCGGGCGCGAAATCCATCACCCGGAACGCCAACCTCGTGCAGAGCCTCAGCTTCCCGCGCATGGCCCTGCCGCTGGCACTGGTGACGGAGAAGTTCCTCGAGTTCGTCCCGATGCTCGCCATCATCCTGGCGACCGCGCTGGGCACCGGCGTCCGGCCGACCACCGACTGGCTCCTGTTGTTCCCGCTGGTGGCGCTGTTCTGCATCTTCAACGCCGGCGTCACGATGTTCACGGCTCGCCTGACGGTCCACTTCCGCGACCTGACGCAGTTGCTGCCGTTCGCGTCCCGCCTGCTGTTCTACACATCGGGCATCTTCTACAGCCTCGACCTGGCCTTCGCGAACAACCCGACGTTCCTGAAGATCATCGCGTTCCAGCCGATTCACGAGTTCCTGAGTCTCGGCCGATCCGTCTTCCTCGACGAACCGGGCTTCGGCGCCCCGCCGGAGTTCTGGCTCTACGCAGCCGCGTGGTCAGCCGTCTCGATCGTCGTGGGTTCCCTCTTCTTCTGGGCAGCCGAGGAGCGCTATGGCCGAGTCGACTGAGGCACCAATGACCGACACCCGTCCACCGGCGGTGATCGTCGACGACGTCCACGTCGAGTACAAGGTTCTGGCCACCGGCAAGCGGGCCAAGGGCGCCGAGGCCAGCCGCAAGCTGCTGCAGCGGGGCCGCAAGACACGGCGCGTCCACGCCCTCAAGGGGGTGTCGTTCGTCGCCCACGAGGGCGAGAGCATCGGTGTCATCGGCACCAACGGTTCGGGCAAGTCGACCCTCATGCGCGCCATCGTCGGCCTGACGCCCACCACCCAGGGCTCGATCTACGCCTCCTCACGCCCGGCGATGCTGGGCGTCGGCGCCGCCCTGCTTCGCGACCTGTCCGGCGAGCGCAACGTCACGCTCGGCGGGCTGGCGCTCGGCATGAGCCTGGACGAGATCACCGAACAGGCCGACGAGATCATCGACTTCGCCGGCATCCGCGACTTCATCCAGTACCCGATGCGGACGTACTCCTCGGGCATGACGGCCCGGCTCAAGTTCGCCATCGCCACCGCCCGCACGCACGAGATCCTCATCGTCGACGAGGCGCTGGGCGTGGGCGACCGGGACTTCCGCAGGCGCAGCGAAGACCGGATCCGCGAGATCCGCGATGCGGCCGGCACCGTCTTCCTGGTCAGTCACTCGATGAAGTCGATCCGCGACACCTGCGACCGCGTCATCTGGATCCACAAGGGCGACATGATGATGGACGGCAAGCCGGACGAGGTCATCGCCGCCTACGAGAACGCCTGATCCGAAGGGTCAGCAGACCTTCTCGAGGTCCTCGGTCTTGTTGGAGGACTTGGTGTCCTTCTTCGCCTCGACCTTGACCTGCGGGACGCTCAGCTCGGCGTCCAGGATTCCCCCGGTCGGCCGACCCTCGGCCTTGTCGATGGCCTTGCGGATGATGCGGCGCACCTTCTCGTAGTCCGGGTTGCCGGTGTAGATCTCCGGCGGGACCAGCGAGACGGTGGAGATCTTCTGGGCCCGCGCCTTGAGCGCGAGGTCCATGAACGAGCCGAGCTGCTGGGCCGGGATGTCCGTGGTGACCAGGTTGGAGCCTGATTCGGCGATTGCCTGAGCGTTGAACAGCACCTTCTGCGGGCTCAACTGGTGCAGCATCGCGCTCATCACGCACTTCTGCCGGCCCATGCGCGACCAGTCGTCGTTGTTGACCCGGCTGCGTGCGTACCAGAGCGTCTGGTCGCCATTGAGCTTGTGCTTGCCCTCGGGGATGTAGCCGCGGATGGGCGAGCCGATGCCGCCGATGGCCGTCTTCTCCTTGACGTTGAGCGTCACGCCACCGACCGCGTCGACCAGGCTGGAGAACCCCTTGAGGTTGACCATCGCGTAGTAGTTGATGTGCATGTCCGTGATGGCTTCGACGGCACTGATCGTCGCTTGGACGCCGGCCGGTCGGGATTCAGACTCGGGGAAGAGCTGCTTGTTGTTCTCGCCCCAGGTGTTGACCTCGTTGAGCTGCCCGTTGCTCCAGGTAAAGCCCTTGGGGAACTCCTTGCCCATCACCGAGTCTTCGGGGAACGGGACGTCCTGCAGGTTGCGCGGCAGGCCGATGAGGACGGACTTGCCGGTTTCGGCGTTGATGCTGGCGACGGTGAGCGAGTCGGGTCGCAGTCCGTTCCGGCCCTTGCCGGCGTCGCCGCCGAGCAGCAGGACGTTGTAGCGGCCGTTCTTGGGCCCGGAGACCGTGTTCGAGACGAAGACCGTGTCGAGGACCCCGCTCTGGACGCTGACCAGGTGGGCCGCGAAGAACATCACGGCGCCGACTCCGAGGCACAGGGCGCTGTTCAGGCCGGTCATCCAGAGTCGCTGCTTGCGTGCCAGCTGCAGCGGCGCGCCCAGCCGCCATGCGTCGAGGATGAGCGCGACCCAGGCCAGGGCGGCGGCCATCAGGATCCAGCGGCCGAGGAGCAAAAGTGGACCGTTGGCGGCCAGCCAGAAGATCGTGGTCCGTGACGTCAGGGCGAGGATGCCCAGAACCGCGGCGACGGCGAGGAACCCGAGCCAGACCCGGATGGCGATGCGACCGATCCGGCGATCGCCCATGAGGAGCTGAGCCGAGCCGGGCATGGCGAGGGTGAACACGATGAGCGTGAGCGCCCGGCGGAACTTGACTCGTTGCGATGCCCGCAGCATCTGTGCTCGCGACGGTGCAAAGACACCGGTGCGGGGTTCGCGCATCACGCCACTCTCGTGTTTCTGATGGGACAGGTGGGGAAATCGATTCGATCGAACCACAAAACCCTCGACCGCAAGTCGAGGTTGAGGTTCGACACGCCGAGCGAGCCGAGTGCAGAGCACGCTCGCGTGCTCTGCCGAGGCGAGCGACGGCGTGACAGGTGGAGCCGAACACGCCGAGCGAGCGACGGCGCGGGTCGGTCGGATACCGTCTGGTCCATGTCTGACGAAGGGTCGAAGGGCGACTACGACTGGCTGTTCGACCCGAACGCCAAGCCCGTGCCCGGCGCCAAATCGCCGGCACCGCGACCCCCTGCCCAGCCGGCGGCACCCCACGGGTCCGGGAACATGTCGCCGCCGGCGAGTACGCCGGGATCCACGCTGCCGCCGCCCAACCTGCCGCCGCCCAGGAAGCCGGTCAAGGCGAAGCGCGCCGGCCAACCCTCGTTCCACCTGCCGAAGTGGTGGCGCTTGTCGACCGGCGCGACGCTGGTCGCGATCCCGGTCGTCTGGATCGTCTACCTCGCCGTCGTGCCGGTCATGGCCTGGTCGAGTGTGTCCACCCTGCAGGCCTGGCCGGCCGGCAACCGTCCGGCTGAGCAGCCGGGCACCAACTACCTCGTCGTCGGCTCCGACAGCCGCAAAGGGCTGACCGAGCAACAGCAGAAGGACCTCAAGACCGGCAAGGAAACCGACATCGGCGGTGGACGCACCGACACGATCATGCTGCTGCACACCGGCTCCGGGAAGCCGACGCTGGTGTCCATTCCACGCGACTCGATCGTGGCCATCCCCGGCTACTCCACCACCAAGATCAACGCCGCGTACGCCTTCGGCGGCCCGGAGCTGTTGGTCCAGACCGTGGAGGAGAACACCGGCGTCCGGATCGACCGCTACGTCGAGATCGGCTTCGCCGGCGTGGTCAGCCTGGTCGACGCGGTCGGTGGCGTGGAGATCTGCCCCGAGGAAGACATGGACGACCCGAAGGCGGGCCTGGACATCAAGAAGGGGTGCCAGGAGGTCGACGGCAAGACCGCACTCGGCTACTCGCGCACCCGCAAGTTCGCCAGCGGTGACATCCAGCGCGTCCAGAACCAGCGCGAGGTCATCGCCGGCCTGGGCGGCAAGCTGCGGGCACCGATGACCGTGATCGACCCGATTCGCTACTTCCGCGTCGTGACCGGCGGCGCCTCCTCGGTGTCGGTCGACGACACCGCGAGCATCCCGGACATGGCCCGGTTCGCGCTCGCGCTGTCGGGTGCCATGGGCTCGAACGGACGCAACTGCAACGTCCCGATCATCGACCTCGCCGTCAACTGGGATCCGAACCGCGCGCCGGCGTTCTTCGAGCACCTGCGCACCGATGACACCGACGGCCTCGACGATCTCTGCACGAAGGACGGTCTGCCGCCGTCCTGAAACGCCGTTGTGGGATGCCTCATCAGTTGGAGAATCCGGGGCGTTTCCTGCCAGACTGTCCGGGACCGGACTCCCCTGCGGCCACCCGCTCCGCACGACACCACCACAGGAGAGGCATCACCATGCCTGCAGCCCCCCGAAGCACCGTCGGGCTACGACGCCTGATCGGCGTGCTCGGCGCCACGGCTTTGGTGCTGATGTTGTCGACTACACCTGCGGCGGCGGACCCGTCGTCGTTCAGCGCGACCCCGAACTCGGGCCCCGCGCCGCTGCTCGTCAAGTTCAAGATCACTGACGACGGACCCGACGCCTGTGGCTACACGTGGGAGTTCGGTGACGGAAGCACCAGCACAGACAAGAACCCCGAGCACACCTTCACAAAGCCGGGCGAGTACCTCGTCACCGTCGAAGCGCAGTTCTATGACTGCTCGACGGATGGTCCACGCGTGATCGATCGCTACTCACCCTCCGAAGTCGACTGCGACGGCTATTGCTATCGATCCAGCACCACCATCGTCGTCACGGCCAAGCCGAAACCGACCACGGCTCCCACCACGGAGCCCCGGGACACCGATGACTCCGACGACAGCGACGAGTCCGACGACTCCGACGATTCCGACGACAGCGACGGTGCGGTCGTAGCCATCCCCCGAACCGGCCCGGCGCCGACGACCACCCCGTCGCCCGAGCCGACCGAACCGACCCCGTCAGCGACCACGCCGACGAGTCCGATCACGCCGACCCCGACCGAGCCGGTCGAGGATCCGCGGCCGGCGAGCTGGATCACCGGCGAAGGCGCGTCAGGTGCCGGGATCGCGTTGATGATTCTCGCCGCCGTGATCGGTTCGCTCCGCGGTCTGTCGATGGCCGGGCGCCGCGTCGCGCTGGTCGCCGACCGCGACGAGAACACCATCCAGCGGCACGTCGCCGCGCGTGACGCCGAGGGCTGGGGCGACCGTTCCTTCACCTGGCGCTTCCCCGGACACCGGGTCATCGAC
>DATEDT010000044.1:0-29592 GCA_035281505.1 Aeromicrobium sp.
GCCGCGTGCGGAGCCGGCGACGTACTTCTGGGTCGACGAGAACGGTGTCGAGCACGAGGTGACCGAGGACGAGCTCCACGAGTTCGAGCTGTACGACGGGGACGAGTCGTGAACCGGCCGTTGCGAGCCGTCGGCCTCGTCACCCTGGCGATTCTTGCCTCCGGCGCACTGTCCGGCTGCGGGGCAGTTCCGCAGCCACGCCGCGACGTGGTGCTGGAGCAGTCGGCCAACCCATCGGATGTCGCCGAGATCCTCGACCGGTACCGCGAGATCCGCAACACGGCCATCAGCCTGCTCGACCCCAAGCCGTTGTCCATCGTCGAGACCGGGCCCGTCCTGGCCATCGACAACGGCACGTTCGACGTGGCGCAACGTCTCTCCCGAACGCAACCCGAAGACGAGCGCCAACTGCAGGTGAGCGTGGTCGAGACCCCGACGTTCTCGCAGTACCCGTTGTGGTTCATGGTCACTGCATTCGATCCCGCATCGCGCGTCGACATCGTCCAGATCTTCGAGCGATCCACGCCGGTCGACCCGTGGTTGCTGGTCGCGGCACCGCAGACCCTTCCGTCGACGCAGTTGCCCGGACTGCGTCACGACGGTGATCACGTCATCCCGGTCGCAGCCGGCAACGGCAAGGGAATGGCGATGTCGCCGCAAGCCGCCGCGGCCTCCTACGCCAAGGCGCTGGCGAGCATGTCGGGTTCGTCCGATGTCGCGCGCGACGACTTCATCAAGAAGATGCGGACCGCGTTCGACCAGGCCAACCGGCTGGAGGGCGTCCGCGTCACGCAGACGTGGGCGGCTGAACGGGTCGAACACGCACTGCGCACCGACGACGGGGGAGCGCTGGTCTGGGTGACGCTGCTCCGGCTCGACACGTACACCGTGCAGCCGGGCATCAAGGTGTCTTGGCCGGAGGGGTCACCGCAACAGGCATTCCTCGCGAACGGCATCTCCGGATCCGGCAAGCTGCGGTACTACCACCAGGTATTGCTCTATGTGCCCGGCGGCAGCAAGGGCGAGCCCCGCGCCCTCGGTCATTACGGCGGCGTGGTGAGCGCCAACGCACAGGCGGCACTGTCACCGGTCGTCGCCCCGGGGTCCGACCCCTTGGCGCCGAATGACCCGTTCCCGATCCCCAACCCGACTGCGTCATCGGGACAGCCGACGTCGCCGGCGCCGGCGCCGGCCGCCAGCCCGGGGGCCCGAACCCGCATCGACTTGAGCGCCGGTCGCGACGACTGACGCTCGTCAGTCCGCCGGACCAGGAGGCGACTCCCGGTACGGTTCGACGTCGCCGGCGCGCAATGCATCCAGCAACTCACGTGCCGCGGCTGTGGCATGCATGGCGATGGTCTCCTCGTCACACCACTCGACACCGGCGATCTCGGTCGGCTGCAGCTGCATGGTGTCGACGACCGTTGCGTCGACCACGCCGAGATCGAAGAGCATGACGCATGCGTCGTCCCAGCCGCGCCACGCCGGCAGCCAGTTCACCGTGACCAGGCCGTTCACGGTGACCGTGATGCCGAGCTCCTCCTGGAGCTCACGCACGAGCCCGTCGGCCGGAGACTCCCCGACCTCGACGACTCCGCCCGGCAGGTCCCACTCCGGCTTGTAGGTCAGGCGGCACAGCAGGATGCGCCCGTCGGCGTCGCGCAGCAGGCCTTGGGCGATGATGCGCTTGGTCGGCAAACCCGCATTGAGCAGTGCGATGAAGCCGTCCCGACTGTTGGCGGGCGGGTCGTCGATCAGCCGTGCGAGCAGGGCGTGGTCGGTCTCGCCGGCCGCTCCGCGCAGGATGCCTTCGCGCCGCAGCCCGCAGATGGACGCGGCGCGCACGTCGGTGAGGTTGTCCACCGGGATGCGCGTTTCGACCCGACGGAACCCGAGATCGTCGAATGCATGGGCCAGCGTCAGCTGGAGGATGCGGATCGCCGTGCCCATGTCGGGCGCCCCGTCGGGGTCCGCGACCTTCCACCGCAGGGATGCCGTGGTTCGCGACTCCCGCCGCAGGGCGACCGAGCCACGACGCTCGCCTTCGACCATGACCGCCCATCCGTCGAATCCGAAACCTGAGGAGTCCGACTCTCCCGAGGTCGGCTCGAGCGTCAGGTCGCCAGACGTCAGCGGGTGCACGGCCGTCATGGGACCGAGCCTACTGTTGAGCCGTGGAATCACTTGACCGTCTCGACGCCGGGCCCGATCTGGATGCCGCGCTGGCCGGAGTCAAGGGATTCATGCCGCCGGAGGAGGGCGCGCTGCTCTACCGCTGGGCGCTGAAGCAGCTGCCCCAAGGACCCGCGCTCGAGGTCGGCACCTACGCCGGCAAGTCGGCGATCTACCTCGGATCGGCGGCCGCCCAGGTGGGCGGCACCGTGTTCACGGTCGATCACCACCGGGGTTCGGAGGAGAACCAGGCCGGCTGGGAGCATCACGACCCGGAGACGGTCGATCCCGAGTTCGGGCTCATGGACACGCTTGGCATGTTCCGCAAGAACATCGCCCGCGCCGGTCTCGAGGACTGGGTGGTCGCCATCGTCGGCGCATCGGCGACTGTGGCGCGGTGGTGGCAGACGCCGCTGAGCCTGCTGTTCATCGATGGTGGGCACGGAATCGAGCCGGCCCGCACCGACTTCCGGTGCTGGACGCCGTGGGTCGCGCCCGGTGGTGTCCTGGTCATCCACGACGTGTTCCCGGACCCGGCTGACGGTGGCCGTCCGCCCTACGAGGAGATCTATCTGCCCGCGCTGGAATCGGGGCTGTTCGACGAGGTCGACGCGCTCGGCTCGATGCGTGTCCTTCGCCGCGACGTCGCCGGTTGAGGTGCGAGCGCAGCTCGCCTGACACCACCTGTCTGGTGGTTTCGAGGTCGACTACGTCGGTACCTCGATCACCGGCGGCTGCGAACCAGGCAGTCGCAATCGACTGAAAGCTCCGGAACGGCCGGCAGTGAATCGCCGCGCATGATCCCTGCCCCCGGCGTCGCTGTGCCGAAGGTGCGTCCCAACGCGTCGGTCGCGAGAATGACCGCCGCCGCGGTGTAGGTGGTCTGCTCGACCGGCCAGAAGGCGTCGTCCTCGGCTGCGTCGCCGTACACGACCCCCGTCCAGTAGCTGCCGGACTCGTGTCGGAGGCGCTGCATGTCGGCGAAGACCTGGCGAGCGCGGTGGTGATCGTCGAGCGCGTCCAGGGCCATGGCCAGCTCACACGTCTCGGCTCCGGTGACCCACGGGTTGTCGTCGACGCAGCGCGCCCCGTACTGCGGGGTGACGAAGTCGGGCCAGCGCGGGGCCAGCAGGTCGAGGCCGTCTTGGCCACGCACTGCGCCACCAAGGACCGGGTAGTACCAGTCCATCGAGAACCGCGACTTGTCGGCGAACAGGTCCCGATGGTGGCTCACGGCATGGCCGAGGCGACCGGCTGCGAGTTCCCACTCCGGCTGCGGATCGCCCAGCAGCTCGGCCAGGGCGATGCCGGCGCGCAGGGATTGGTACACCGAGGACGATGCGGTCAGGAGGCAGAACTCGTCGACCGGGGTCCACTGGATCCCGCCGAACGGCACCTGCAGCGAGACGACCCAGTTCAGGCCACGTCGGACGCTGTCCCAGTGACGCTCGAGGAACGGGCGGTTCTGTCGAATGAGCCAGTGGTGCCAGAGCCCCACGGCGAAGTACGCGCTGCAGTTGGTCTCACCGCGGGGGTCCTCGACGGCGCCGTTGACGATCTTCATCGGCCAGGAGCCGTCACTGCGCTGCATCGTCGGCACCCAGTTGAGCGCTCGCTCGGCTGCCTCGACCTCGCCCCCGGCCAGCAGGCCCATGGCGGCCTCGACGTGGTTCCAGACGTCGACGTGCTCGCCGGGCGACCACGGGATTGCGCCGGAGGGTTCTTGGACAGCAGCAATCGCGGCGGCCGTCTGGCGAACGTCGGCTGCCGACAGGATGCCGGCTACGGACGGAAGCGTCATGCCACCGACGTGGTCGTGGCGGGCTTGTGGAAGTAGAGGACCATGCTCTTGCCGATCACCGGGTCCAGCGCGGCGCCGGCCCACTGCAGGAGCTTGGGCTGCTTGACGATCTCCCACACCAGCAGTTGGTGGTAAGCCCTCACCAGCGGGTGCTTGTCGTTGTTGACGCCCACCGCGCACTTGATCCACCAGTACGGGGTGTGCAGGCCGTGGGCGTAGTCCTGTCCGTCGAACACCATGCCGGCCTTGGTGACCTTGTCGATCAGCTCGGCATCTGTGTAGATGCGGATGTGGCCGCCCGGGGCATTGTGGTAGTCCGCCGACAGCTTCCAGTTGATGATTTCCGGCAGCCAGCGCGGGACCGAGACGGCCAGGGTGCCCCCGGGTCGCAGGACGCGCACCAGTTCCTGAATGGCCTGGATGTCGGCCGGGATGTGTTCGAGCACCTCGGCGGCGACGATGCGGTCGAACTCGCCGTCGGCGAAGGGCAGCGCAAGTGCGTCGCCCTCCTTGACGTCGGCCTCCGCGCCTTCGGGCACCTCGCCCGCGTCCTTCATCGCACCGAACAGATCGCGGACCCTGGACAGTTCGTCGGCATCCTGGTCGAAGGCGATGACGTCGCCCCCGCGACGGTAGGCCTCGAACGCGTGGCGACCGGCGCCCGCGCCCATGTCGAGGATCCGCTCGCCGGGCTTGAGGCCAAGGCGGTCAAAGTCGACGGTCAGCATCGTGTTCCTTCCGGTATGAGGCGATGGCGGCGTCATAGGCGACGACCATGTTCTGGGCGACCGCGCGCCAGCTGAAGAGTTGGTCGACGCGGGCGCGGCCGGCAGCACCGTAGGCGGCCCGCTTGGCCGGGTCGTCGAGCAGATCGGCGATCGCGCCGGCCAGTTCGTTGACGTCACCGGGTTCGACCAGCGTCGCGGCCTCGCCCGAGGGTCCGGTGACTTCGGGGATCGCGCCGGCGCGGGATGCGACGAGCGGCGTGCTGCACGCCATCAGCTCGGCGGTGGGCAGCGAGAAGCCTTCGTAGAGCGACGGGACGCAGGCCAGTTCGGCCGAGCCCATGAGCTCGACCAGCTCGGCGTCGCTGATGCCGGAGACGAACCGGACCGAATCTCCGATCGCGAGCTGGTCGATCAGCTTCTCGGTACGACCGCCGCGAACCGGCTTGGTCACCAGGACGAGCTCGATGTCGCGCTCGGTGCGCAGCTTGGCAAATGCCTCCAGCAGCGTCGAGATGCCCTTCATCGGGGCATCGGCGCTGGCCATGGCGAGGATCCGTCCGGGCACGCGAGGCGCCGTCGGCGGGACGAACTTGTCGTCGACCCCGAGCACGATGCTCTTGGTCTTGGCCAGGTCGACGCCGAACTCGGTGGCGACGTCGCGGCGCGAGCTCTCCGACGGCGTGATGACGACCGAGAGACGGCGGGCCACCTTGGCCTGCATGCGGACGAACGAGTACCAGCGCCGCAGGCCGAAACGTTTCTTGAAGCCGCGCCAGCCGCCGCCCTTGGCCGCAATGAGCTCAATCCGGCGGTCGAACGAGATCGGGTGGTGAAGCGTGGTGATGAGCGGCAGGCCGAACTTCTCGATCTCGAGCATCGGTGGCGCCAGCGTCTGGTTGTCGTGCACGATGTCGAACTCGTCGGCGCGGGCACGCAGCAGCTTGACGACGCGGCGGGCGAACGTCAGGGGCTCGGGGAACGCCCCGGTGCGCATGCGTACCCACTCCTCGACGTCGATCAGGTCGCGAAACTCGCTGGGCCGGGGGTTGCGGAACGGATCCGGCTCGGCGTACAGGTCCAGGCTCGGCACCTTGGTGAGGTGCACGCCCGGATCGAGGTCGGGGTAGGGCTGCCCGGAGAACACCTCGACGCGGTGCCCCAGGGCCGCGAGTTCACGGGACAAGTGACGAAGGTAGATGCCTTGACCACCGACATGGGGGTTGCTGCGGTAGGACAGCAACGCAATATTCAACTGACCCATCTGTGGGGGTCTCCCTTCGGTTCGACCGTGGCCCACTCGATCGAGTGCGGTCATCCTACCGAGGGGTAACGAGCCGCCGGTCCGCGCCTAGAACCTGTTACAGATTTCGGGCCGAACGCCGGGCGCCCTGGACCGTGATCACCAGCGTGATCAGCGCAGCAGCCTGCAGCCCGGCGATGATCGTGATCAGGAGGCCCAGGTGGTGCTCGTAGAGCCCGCCGGCGAGGCCGCCCCCGGCCAAGGCGCCGAGCCCTTGTGCCGTGGCGAAGACTCCGTATGCCGTGGCCAGGCGCTCGCCGGGGACAAGGTCGGCGACCAGCGCCTTGACGGTCGAGTCCTGGACCGCCGTCGCCAGCGCCCATACGGCGACGCCGAGCAGAACGATGCCGAGGCCGGCGGCGAAGACGAGGGCAGGCACCGCGGCGACCAGGAGCGGCAGCGCGTAGAGGATCCGGGGCCCGATGCTGTCGTAGGCGAAGCCGGACGCCAGGGCGGCGAACGCCTGCACGGCCATCGCCCCGGCATAGACGATGGGGACCCACGCTGCGGCCACCAGCTCGGCGCGCACGAGGTGGACCGACATGACGCCGAAGGTCATCAGACCGACGGTGGAGCAGGCGCAGGACAGCGAGAAGGCCCAGAAGGATCGGGGGAGTGAGCCCGGTGCCGCCGGCTCCTGCTCTTCCACCGGAATCGGATCGTCGAGATTGGTGCCCTGGCGCAGCAGCCCCAACAGCACGATCGTCACGGCGCCCGGAATGGCGAGAATGGCGAACCCGGCCCACAGGTGCCCGGTCGCGGCCGCAAGTCCGGCGACGAGCAGTGGTCCGGCGAACGCTCCGACCTGGTCCAGCGCCTTGTGGACCGCGAAGCCGCGACCGCGCCCGACCGGCTTGGACATCCGTGCCAGCAGTGTCGACTTCGACGGGCTGCGGATCGCCTTGCCGGTTCGCTCGAGAATGATCAGTGCGCTGGCGACGACGAGCCCGGCGGCGCCGAGGAAGGGTGTGATCGCGAGCAACGGAACGCTGACGGCAGTGAGCACGTAACCCTGCACCGTGAGTTGCCAATGGCGTCCGGTCCGATCTGCAAGTGGACCGCTGACCAGGCGGAGGCCGAGCGCGATTGCCTCGCCTGCACCGGTGACCAGCCCGACCACCAACGCCGACGCGCCGAGTGAGAGCAAGAGGGGTCCGGACGCCGACCGCATCCCCTCGTAGACCATGTCCGCGGCGAGGCTGACGTAGCCGAATGCGAGCACCGTCCGCCACGGGCTCCATGCACCGGTCACCCGGTCAACGTAATGGGACGTGCACAACGGTGTCGCGTGCACCGTGGGTAGTCTCGCGGCATGGGAGAGTTCGCGCGCTTGGAGGTCGACGGAGGCGTCGGGACGATACGTCTTGATCGCCCGAAGATGAATGCCCTGGATGCGCAGATGCAGCGTGAGCTGCTCGAGGCCGCGCAGGAGGCGGACGCACGTGCGGACGTCGCGGCAGTGGTCCTCTACGGCGGCGACCGCGTGTTCGCCGCCGGTGCCGACGTCAAGGAGATGGCCGACATGACCTTCGAGGTCATGGATCAGCACTCCCATCTGCTGCAGGACTTCACCAAGGCGCTGGCGGCGATCGGAAAGCCCACCGTCGCTGCGATCACAGGCTTCGCACTCGGTGGCGGACTCGAGGTCGCGCTCACCGCCGACGTCCGGTTTGCGGCCGAGGACGCCAAACTCGGCCAGCCGGAGATCTTGCTGGGCATCATCCCCGGCGCCGGCGGTACGCAGCGACTCGCCCGACTGGTCGGTCCGGCCAAGGCGAAGGACCTCGTCTACACGGGCCGGTTCGTCGAGGCCACCGAGGCGTTGGCCATCGGACTGGTTGACGCCGTTCATCCGGCTGCCGAGGTCTATTCGAAGGCGGTGGAGTGGGCTTCGCAGTTCGTCGGCGGGCCGGCGTTGGCCCTTCGCGCGGCCAAGGTGGCCATCGACAGTGCCCATGACGGGGGTGTCGACGGGGACCTCGACGGCGGCCTCGAAGTGGAGCGACGTGAGTTCGCCGGACTGTTCAAGACCCACGATCAAAAGGCCGGGATGCGGTCCTTCGTCGAGAACGGACCCGGGAAAGCCACGTTCGAAGGACGCTGACGGCAGTCGAACGACCTGCGGGGACCGTGTGACGTAAGTAACGAACTGGGGCATACTGATCCACGACATGACCCCAGGGCGAGGGAGATGCTGAGTCATGGCCGACGCCAAACAGCCGGCTGACAGCCGACATGATCCGCTGGCTTTTGCCGCGGAGATGATCGAGCGCGCCGAGCGTGAGGCGGCCGGGTCGGACGAGGAGCAGCCCGCCACTCCCGAAGCCGAGCAGGTCGAGGCGGTCGAGAGCGTCGAAGTGGTCGAGGAACCGGCCGCTGTCGCCGAGCCGCCGGTCGTAGAGCAGCCAGTCGAGGAACCTGTTTCCGCGACGACGGACGCGCCCGCGGAGGCCGTCGACGAAGCTGGAGTTGAAGCCGAGGTTGAGGCCGAAGCGGACGCCTTGGGCGACGACGTCGAGGAGGCCGCGTCCGATGCGCGATCGCGCCGGCGCAGCCCGAAGTCGAGGCGCCAGTCGGCCATCGAGAAGAGGCGACGTGACCGGGCGACGGCTCGCGCACTCTCGGGCAAGCGCCACGCCCGCGATCGTGACGCCGAACTCCCTGCCGATGAAGCCGAGCTCCCCGCAGCCGAGGTCGAACTCCCGGTAGCCGAAGTCGAACTCCCGGCCGACGACACCGTCGTGCCCGAGGCTCCGCCAGCGTTTCCGGTTCCGGACGACCTGTCCGAGCAGCTCATCGAGCCGGCCGTTGAGGCGGCCCCCGCCGATGATCGGGCGGAGGAGCCTGCGGTTACGCTGGACGACACGGCGCTCATGCCGGCAGTCGAGGACGACGCAACGCCGGTCGAGAGCCCAGACCTGACCGCTGGGGTGAACCTCGATGTGAGCCCCGCCGTGGGCCAGAATGCGGTCCCAGAAGAAGACATTGCGGCGGCCGCCGAGCCGGAAGCTGAGTTGAACGAGGCGGGGTCAACCCCCGCCCCTGATGAGGGGGAACCACCGGTGACCGAACCGGAAGACGTGCAGGAAGAAGTCTCAGCGGAAGCGTCGGAACCTGCGGCGGACGTGTCGGAGCCGGCGGCGCCTGTCGCCCCAGCCGGGGGCTCGGGCGACCTGAGCTTTGCCGAGAAGCTCGCCGCGGCCAGCGCCGCCGCCCAGGAGCGGGTCCATGCCGCGCGGCTCGAGGCGAACCGCCTCATGGAGCAGGCGGCGCAGGAGCGCCAAGAGGCCGCGCGCCGGATCGAGGCCGAAGAGGAGAAGCAGCGCGAGGCGTCTGCGGCGAAGCTGCGGCAGGCCGAGGAGGCCGCTGAGGAGCGCGTCGCCGCGGCCCGGCTCGAAGCCGAGCGCGTCGCCGCGGACATCCAGCGTGAACGCGAAGCCGCGGCCGCCAAGATCGTCATGTTGCAGCGTGAAGCCGACGAGCGCGTCGCGAAGGCCAAGATGGACGCCGAGCGCGAGGCCGAGGAACGGCTTGCAGCCGCCAAGGCCGAAGCCGATCGTCGCTTGGCCGAGGCCGAGCAGCAGGCCAAGGACGAGTCCGCGCGCCGGTTGGCCCAAGCCGAGGCCGAGGCCAAGGAGTCGGCTGCTCGCCGAGCGGAGGCCGCCGAGGCAGATGCCCAGCGCCGGATCCAGGAGGCGCAGGAAGAGGTCGCGCGCCTCAAGGCACAGTCCCAGGCCGAGCGTGAGGCCGCTCTGAAGCAGTTGGAAGCTGAGCGGACGGCGACGGCGACGCAGCTGGCCGAGGTCCGCATGGAGGCCGAGCGCATCGCCGAAGAGGCGCGCAAGACCTCGTCTGCGCACGTCGCGGCCGCCAAGGCCGAAGCCGAGAAGATCTCCCAGGAGATCGCCGCGGAGCGCCTCGCCATCGCTGTGCGCGTCAAGGACGCCGAGCGGGCAGCCGAGGAGAAGCTGGCACTGGCCAAGGCCGAGGCTGATCGCCTGCAGGCCGAGGCTGATGAGCGTCACAGGGCCGCGACCGCCGAATTGCAGAAGGAACGCGACGAGGCTCGTGCCACGGTTGCCCGGGCGACCGCGGAAGCCGAGAAGGTCGCGCAGGACGCCGCGGCCGAGCGTGCACTCGCCCAGAGCAAGTTGGCCGAAGCCGAGCGGGCCGCCGAAGAGCGTGCGCGTGAAGCCGAGCGGCGCATTGCGCAGGCCGAGAAGGACGCCGCGGAACGCGTTTCGCGGGCCGAGGCCGAGGCACGTCGCATGGTCAGCGAGGCCGAGCAGGACGCCAAGGCTCGTGTCGACGCGGCCAAGAGCGAAGCCGAGATGGTCACGGCCGAGTCCAAGCGGCGCGCGCAGGAGCGGCTGAGCCAGGCTGTGGCCGCCGCCCGCGAAGCAGCCGAGGAGAAGTTGCGCGAAGCCGAGCGCACCGCGATGGAATGGGTCAGCGCCGCTGAGGCGGAGGCCGAGCGCGTGGCGCAGTCGCACATCGTCGCCGCCAACCGGGCGAACCTCGATGCACCGATCCTGCCGCCGCGTCCGGCGGTCGAGGAGTTCACCTCGGAACCACCGAGCATCGAGTCACCGCCGCCGGCCGTCGATGACACGCCCGAGTTCGAACAACCGACCGCCGAGGAGGCGGACGCCGAGGATGAGCCCCAGGAGGTGAGCGGGGACGAGGGGGCACTCGCCTCGGCCACCAAAAGAAGGGTCGTCCGCCGCCGCTGAGGTCCTGACCGCGGGCGCCATCGCGGCCGCGGAGCCTGAGGTCGAGGAGTCCGAAGCTCCTGAGACTCCGATCGTGGAGCCGGCCGCGTCCACGGCTCTGGCACCTGAGGACATGCCGCCACCGGTCGTTCCGGCCACGCCTGTCGTTTCGGAGGCTGCGCCGACGGCTGTCGGGGACGGAGCACTCGAGGCAACCGGCCTGATGGAGCCGGTCCAGCCGGAGACCGAGCCGGAGCTCGACGCACGTGAGCTGAAGGCGCTGTCGCGTCAGGAGCGCAAGGAGGCCAAGGCGGCACTCCGTCGCGAACAGCAGGAAGCGCGCAACGCTGCACGGCAGGCCAAGGCGTTGGCCAAGGCCGCCGCCAAGATGGGTGGCACTGCACCGGCGGCTGCTGCCACGGATGCGTCGGCCACCGGCGTAAGCGCCGCAGTCGCCGACGAGGATGTCGTGGAGGAAGTCCACACCATCGTCACGCCGGCGGTCTCCGATGTGCCGGAAGCCGACGAGGCTGAAGCAGAGACGTCGGATCAGGACGCGATCGAAGCGCCGGACGAAGCCGCCGCCGCGACCGACCCGCGCTCGCGTGCAGCACAGCGCGTCCAGCGTCGCCTGGGCAAGGATGCCGAGAAGCTGTCGGCGGCCGAGGCGCGTGCTCGTGCCCGCGAGGAAGCCCGCCGCCGTCGCGCGCAGGCCAAAGAGCAGCGATCAGGCGTGGTCGCCGAGGAGGCGGTGGTCCGCCCCCCCGACGAGCCGGCCGAGAGGAACCTCGCTGAGGACGTCTCGGTCGTCGAGCCCGAGGTGACCGAACAGACCATCGAAGCTGAGCCGGTGGCTGAGGAGCCCATCGTCGAGCAGACGGTGGTCCAGGCGACTGTCATCGAGGCGGTGGCCGAGGAGCCGACCGACGAGGAGCCGGCGATCGAGGACGCCATCGAGGAGCCGGAGCCCGATCTGCCCGAGCCGGTTGTCGCGCAGCGCATCGATGAACCGGCACCGGCCGATGCCGAGGAGCCGGAGTTCGCCGAGGAGCCGGAACCGGTTGCCGAGCAGCGGCCGGCCATCGAGATCCGCGAGATCCACAAGCCGGCGGTGGACGGCGAGCCCGCAGCGAAGGATCGGTCGTCCATGGCTCCGATCGCCGGGGTGGTGGGTCTCGTCGCCCTGGGAATCTCAGTCCTGCTGGCCGTTGGCGCGCTGCTGGTCGCCCTGGGCTTCGACTCCGGCGGGCTGTACGAGGGCCTGCGGACGGTGGCCAACCTGTTGGTCGGCCCGCTTGAGGGCGCCTTCGACTTCAGTGGTGCGAACGCCGAGCGCAAGGAGCACTTCCTCGCGTGGGGTGCAGGTTCCATCGTGTATCTGCTGATCAGCTTCGTCGGCCAGGCCGTTCAACGCTCCAACGACGACGCCTGAACTCGTTCCCGAGCGGGCTTTCTCGCGGAGCGGGGCGAACCCTGAGTTCGCGCTGGTCAGTGCGGATGGGTAACATCCCCCGAGGGTCGGGCGTGCCTGACTCGACTTCCTATCTGACACAGGAGGGTCATTCGTGACCAACATCGTTGTCGCGGTGAAGTACGTCCCAGACGCCACCGCAGACCGCAAGTTCAACGCCGACAACACCGTCGACCGTGAAGGCGTCGACGGCCTGCTGTCCGAGCTCGACGAGTACGCCGTCGAGCAGGCCCTGCAGATCATCGAGGCCGGCGAGGGCGAGGTCACGGTCCTGACCGTGGGCCCGGCCGATGCCGCCGACGCGGTCCGCAAGGCCCTGCAGATGGGTGCCGACAAGGGCGTCCACGTCGTCGACGACGCCGTGCACGGCTCGGACGTCTTCGCGACCGCCAAGATCCTCGCCGAAGCGATCAAGAAGATCGAACACGACCTGGTCATCTTCGGTATGGGCTCCACCGACAGCAACACCGGCGTCGTTCCGTCGCTGGTCGCCGACATCCTCGGTGTCCCGGCCGTGACGTTCGGTAGCAAGCTGACCGTCGACGGCAGCACGGCCACGATCACCCGCGATGGCGACGTCGCCACGCAGGAGATCCAGGCGTCGCTCCCGGCGGTCATCAGCGTGACCGATCAGACTGACGAGGCGCGCTACCCGTCCTTCAAGGGCATCATGGCCGCCAAGAAGAAGGAAGTCGTCGAGTGGTCGCTCGGCGACCTCGGCCTCGATGCCGGCTCGGTCGGTCTTGACGCTGCCTGGACCAAGGTCGAGTCGAACGCACCGCGCCCGCCGCGGACCGCCGGCGAGATCGTCACCGATGAAGGCGATGGCGGCGCAAAGCTCGTCGAGTTCCTCGCCTCCAAGAAGTTTGTCTGAGAAGGAGCACAGACCATGAGTGAAGTTCTCGTTCTGATCGACGCGGTGGACGGCAAGGCCACCAAGCCGTCGCTGGAGCTCCTGACCATCGCCCGTCGCCTCGGCACGCCGTCCGCGGTCGTGTTCGGCTCGAGCGTTCCGGACAACCTCGGCGAGTACGGTGCCGAGAAGATCTACCAGCTCGACGACGCCGTGTACGGCGAGTACCTCGTCGGCCCGAAGGCCGAGGCGCTGGCGCAGCTCGTCGCCGACAAGTCCCCGGCCGCGACGCTCGTCGTCTCGTCCAATGAGGGCAAGGAGATCGCCGCTCGCGTGGCCCTGAAGTCGAACTCCGGCTTCATCGCCGACGCGGTCGACGTCGAGGCCGACGGCACCACCACGCAGTCCGTGTTCGCCGGCGGCTACACCGTCAAGGCGAAGGTCAGCACCGGTGCACCGGTCATCGCGGTCAAGCCGAACTCGGCTGCCCCGGAGGCCGCTCCGGCCGCCGGCACCGTCGAGGCCGTCTCCGTCGACATTTCGGACGCCGCCAAGGGCGCGAAGATCGTCTCGTCCAAGCCGAAGGAAGCCTCCGGTCGTCCGGAGCTCACCGAGGCTGCGATCGTCGTGGCCGGTGGCCGCGGCACCGGCGGCGACTTCTCGGAGGTCGAAGGCCTGGCTGATGTCCTCGGTGCTGCCGTGGGCGCTTCGCGTGCGGCCGTCGACTCCGGTTGGTACCCGCACTCGTTCCAGGTCGGCCAGACCGGCAAGACGGTGTCGCCGCAGCTCTACGTGGCCGCCGGCATCTCCGGTGCCATCCAGCACCGCGCCGGCATGCAGACCTCGAAGACGATCATCGCGGTCAACAAGGACGAAGAAGCCCCGATCTTCGAGCTCGTGGACTTCGGCGTCGTCGGCGACCTGAAGGCAGTCCTGCCGCAGGCAACCGAGGAGATCAACAAGCGCAAGTAACTCGGTGGTTGAGGTGGCCGCGCAAGCGGCCCTCGAAACCACCGCAGCGAAGGCCCCGGACCACTCGGTTCCGGGGCCTTCGTCGTTCCCGAGCGCAGTGGATCAGCGCAGGCTGAGGAACAGCTCTTCCATCTGCTCGGTGGTCATTCCCTCGGCCGCGGCGTCCTCGGGGTGTGCGAGGCAGTGCCGCATTCCGGCGGCCATGAGGCGCAGCCCGGCACGGTGAAGCGCGGCCTGCGCCGCGGTGAGTTGGGTGATGACAGCCTTGCAGTCGGCGCCCTCTTCGATCAGTCGCTGCACGCCGCGCAGCTGGCCCTCGGCGCGCCGAAGGCGGGTCAGTACCTCGTCCGAGGCTTCAGGGGGGAACTTCATGAGGGAATTTTATACCCCGTACGGTATGTTGAGTCAGACATACCCATGGGGGTATATGTCCCACGTGAAGGAGAACTCGTGTCCGCCATTCGTCCCGCTGAGGTTGCCGACCTTCGGACCCAGCATCCAGACCTGCGCCTGATCGATGTCCGAACTCCGGGGGAGTTCGCATCGCGTCACATCGCGGGCTCGTACAACGTCCCCTTGCCGGTGCTCGGCGAGCACCAGGCCGAACTCCGTGAGCGCGGAGCCGAGCCGGTCGTTCTGATCTGCCAGTCCGGGCGGCGAGCCACCGCCGCGGAGGCCCAGTTGCGCCAAGCCGGCTTCGAATCCATCCGCGTCCTCGATGGCGGCATGCTCGCCTGGGAGGCTGCCGGTCTTCCGACCTCTGCGATCCAGGCCGACAACCTGCCGTGGACCATCGAACGTCAGGTGCGTCTGGTTGCCGGACTCCTCGTCGCGGTGTCCATCGCGGCCAGTGTGATCTGGCCCCCGGCCCGCTTCCTCGCCGGCGCGGTGGGGCTGGGTCTCGTCTTCGCTGCCGTGACCAACACGTGCACGATGGGCGCGCTGCTCGCGCGTCTTCCCTACAACCGGCGTGCTGTCTCGTGCGACCTGCCCACGGTCGTCTCGGCGCTGACCGGTCCGACGTCGGAGGTCAAGTCATGAATCCTGAAGTTCCCGGTGGATACCGGATCGAAGGCCTGCCGCCCCATGTCCTGGTGCGCCAGTTCTACCTGGGTTGCCTGTCGCAGGCGTCATATCTGGTCGGCGACCTGTCGACCGGCAGGGCGATCGCGGTGGACCCACGGCGCGACGTCGGCGAACTGCTGGCGGCGGCGAAGGATGACGGACTCGCGATCGAGCTGGTCGTCGAGACTCACTTCCATGCCGACTTCCTGTCGGGTCACCTCGAGCTCGCAGCTGCCACCGGATCGGAAGTGGCGTTCGGCGCCGCAGGGACGACGGAGTTCGACTCCCGATCCTTGGCCGATGGCGAAGTCATCGACCTCGGCGGAGTCCAGATCGAGGTCCTGGCGACGCCTGGTCACACGCCCGAGTCGATCTCCCTTGCGGTGCGCCCGGCACCTGACGCTGCCCCGGTGGCAGTCCTGACCGGTGACACCCTCTTCATCGGCGATGTCGGCCGGCCCGACCTGCTGGTCTCGGCCGGCGTCTCTGCCGACGACCTGGGGCGAAGCCTGTACCAGTCGGTCCACCGTCTGTTGGACCTGCCGGACAACACCTTCGTGCTTCCGGCGCACGGTGCGGGCTCGGCATGTGGCAAGTCGTTGTCGACCGAAACGGTGTCGACGATCGGCGAGCAGCGCCGCACCAACTACGCGCTGCAGCCCATGTCGGTCGAGCGGTTCGTCGAGATCGTCACTGAGGACCAGCCGGCCGCGCCGGCGTACTTCGCCTACGACGCGAACCTGAACCGAAGCGAGCGCCCGCTGATGGACGAGGGCCCCTTGCCCACGTTGACGCTCGCCGAGGTCGACGATGCGGTTGCTGACGGGGCCGTCGTGCTCGACACGCGGCCGACGGAGGAGTTCGCCCGCGGTCACCTTGCCGGCTCACTCAATGTCGGTCTGGGCGGACGTTTCGCAGAGCAGGCCGGCTCGGTTGTGCCGGTCGGAGCCAAGGTCGTCCTGGTGGGTGAGCCCGAGGCGTTGGATGAAGCCCGGGTGCGTCTTGCCCGTATCGGTTTCGACACCGTCGTTGGTGCCTTGACCGACATCGAGGCAACGCTGGCCGAGCGGCCGGACCGTGCCAGTCGGCTCTCCCGGCTCACGGCCGCCGAGTTGGCGGCCCGCCAAGCCGAACTCGGAGCCGAACTCCAGTTCGTCGACGTCCGCAATCCGGGCGAGGTTGCGTCCTTGCCGGTCAGCGGTGCGCGGAACATCCCGCTCGCCGACCTGCGGGCGTCGATCAACGAGCTGGATCGCAGTCGGCCGATCGTCCTGATGTGTGCCGGCGGCACCCGCTCGGCGATCGCCAGCAGTCTCCTGCTGGCGGAAGGATGCGCCGATGTCTCCGATGTGCTCGGCGGTGCGAACGCCGTGACCGGCACGGCAACGGCCTGCAGCCTCACATCATGATCGAGGCGGTCGTCCTCGGCGTCCTGATCGGCGTGGCTCTCGGTGCGCTCGGAGGCGGCGCGTCGATCCTCGCGGTGCCGGTACTCGTTCACCTTGCCGGTCAGGACGTCGAGGCCGCGACCGCCACGTCGCTTGTCGCAGTCTGTGCGGCGTCGGCGGTCGCGAGTGTGGGGCACGCCCGGGCCCAGCGGGTCGATTGGCTTGCCGCGTCCGCGTTCGTGGTTCTCGGCGTGCCGGGGACCTGGCTCGGCTCGTTTCTCAACGCGCGACTCGATGACAACGTCCTCCTGCTTGCGTTCTCGGTGCTCGTGCTGGTTGCCGCCCTCCGCATGCTGATGGCATGCCCGACGTGCACCAACGTGGGCGAGGAGCGTGCCTTGCGCCTGCCGTCGCTGCGGCGCTCGCTGCCGCCGGGTTCGCTTGCTGCGTACGCAAAGGTGCTGGTGGCGGCGAGCCTGGTCGGGGTGCTCACCGGCTTGTTCGGAGTCGGCGGCGGCTTCGTCACCGTGCCGGCCCTGGCCTTGGTGCTGCTCATGTCCATGCCGCGAGCCATCGGGACGTCCTTGGTCATCATCGTCGGCAATGCTGCGGTCGCTCTGGCGTTCCGCGGGTTCGACGCGGTGGAATGGTCGATCTCGGTGCCGTTCGCCGCGACGATGCTGGTCGGCAGCGCGGTCGGCGCCATGTTCGCGTCGCGGCTGCCGGCCCGCCGGTCGCTGCAGTTGTTTGCCGGTTTGCTGATCGCCGTCGCCGTTGCGAACGGGACGCTGGTGGGATGGGAGTTGTGGTCATGAAGCCGGATGCTCCGGGCGAGTACTGGAACGGCCGATACTCCAGCATCGGATCGACGCACGTGTCCTGGTACGAAGCCCACCCCGGCATGTCGCTGGCATTGCTGGACCGAGCCGGGGTGACGGCAGCGGCGTCGGTCATCGATGTCGGGGGCGGTGCATCGACTCTTGTCGACCGACTCCTCGAGCGCGGCCACTGCGACGTGTCGGTGCTCGACCTGTCCAGCGCCGCACTGGATGAGGCACGCCGTCGCACGGCCGATCAGGGATCAGCGGTCGACTGGATGGTCGGCGACGTACGGGAGTTCGTCCCCGCCCGCAGGTGGGACGTGTGGCACGATCGCGCCGCGTTCCACTTCCTCGTGGACGCCGGCGATCGGCGGCAGTACGTCCAGGCGCTCGCCGATGGGCTGGCTGACGACGGGATCGTGATCGCTGCCGCCTTCGCTGAAGACGGCCCGACCCAGTGCTCGGGATTGCCGGTCGAGCGTTACGACGCCGACCGGCTGTTCGCCGAGTTGTCGGCCGGCGTCCCGCTGGAACTCCTCGTCGCCGAGCGGCACGTGCACATCACGCCAAGTGGCGCCGAGCAGCCCTTCACCTGGATCGTCGCCAGGCGCGTTCCGGGCGGTCATGGGATAGATGCGTAGCGGGACTGTTCAGCGTGCGTCGCGCAGGCGCGGCTTGAACGTCACTTTGAGGTGATGGATCAGTCCGTCTGACGGCGGGATCAGCATTTTCTCGCGAACTGCGGCGATCACCCGGCGTCGGCCTAGCCGCACCTTGGTGATGATCGTGAACGCCGCGTACACGTACTCGCCTTCGACCGTAAAGCTCCGGTCGGTCACTGCAGCGATGATGCGATACTGCGGTCCGCGGTTCAGGCTCCGGCGCAGATGACGCCCGGAGAAGCCGGTCTTGACGCCGTTCTCGATCCGGACGCAGTCGGCCGCGAACGGGACGTCGTCGGCGCGGTGGCTGACGAGAGCGTCGATGTACGACTCGGCAGCGGCGATGCGCTGATCGTCCGTCACAGATCCCACGGCCCGAGCATAGGGGGCTCGTGCCGTGGGATCCGTGGGTCAGGCCAGGACGGACTCCAGGCGGGCGTAGCTGGTCTCCATGCCCTCGGTCATGCCGGTGGCCAGGACGGTGTCCCGAACCTCTGCGCTCGGATAGGTGATGACGACCGAGAGCAGCGTGCCCGATTCCTGTGGGGTCAACGTGAGCTCGTTCGTCGTCGGCTCAGGCGCATGGAATCCGTCCGGGCCGTGGAACCGCTCGGTGGTCACGCTGCGATGCGGGGGATCGATGGCCAGCACCTCGCCGCTGAAGCCGAACCGGGTGGACGGATCGCCGTCCTGTTCCCACTCGTACCGGTAGGTTCCACCGACCTCGGTGGACGTTTCGCAGACCGGCATGGTCCAGCCGTCCGGCCCGAGCATCCACTTCTTCAGCAGCTCGGGCTCGTGGTGTGCGCGCCAGACGTCCTCGACGCTGCCGCGGATGACTCGGCTGATGCGCACGACCGTGTCGCTCAGGATGTCGGTCGTGGTCCCGGCGCCGTGCGCGAACGAGGTGAGATCGGCCAGCACGTCGTCGATCTGGCCCATCGCCTCGCGCATGCCTTCCTCCTGGCCCATCTCCAACAGCTGGGCGAGCTCATCAGCGGAGTTGAAGTAGGAGGTGATGATGACGCGGGTGCCGGTATCAGTCGGCTCGAAGTGGAACACCATGCGCCCGGTCGGGAAGTCGGTGTTCGGTGTGCCGTCGGGGTTGCTGAACCCGTCGCGCACCTCGAACGAGGCGACGTCACCGCCGTTGGGCGCCTTCACGTCGATCCAGTCCCAGTAACCGCCGTGGGACGACCCATCGGGCCCGGTCATGAAGTAGTCGGTCTTGCCGCCGGGGAAGACGTCGTGGCGGGTGAAGGTCGCCGGCCACTCCGGCGGCCCCCAGAACTTCTCCAGCTGGCGCGGATCTGTGTAGGCGTCCCACACGCGTTGCAGCGACGCCGCGAAATCGGCGACCACGGTCATGGTCAGGTTCTCGGGATCCTTGGTGATGCTCGTGACAGGCATTGCGATTCCTTCCGGTGATGGATCAGTCGTTGGGCTCTGCGAGCAAGGCATCGAGTCGTTCGATGCGCGCCCGCCAGATCTGTTCGTACGAGTCCAGGAGGGCTTGCGCCCGTTGGATCTGGGTGGGGTTCCCGCGGACGATGCGCTCGCGACCCCGGGCTTCCTTGGTCACCAGCTCGGCTCCTTCCAGGACGGAGACGTGCTTTTGCACTGCCGCCCACGACATGTCGTAGGCGGCGGCGAGCTCGGACACCGAGGCCTCGCCGGCGAGGGTGCGGCGGACGATGTCGCGGCGGGTGGCGTCGGCCAGGGCCCGGAAGATCCGGTCGACCTCGGCATCTGAGAGTGCAATATCTACAACCATTTGGTTGTACGTTAGGTCGCGACAAGACCCGTGTCAAGCGGATCTGGGCTTCAGCGCAGAAGGCCGATCAGCTGCTGGATGGTGCTGAGCAGTCGCTCCTTCTCAAAACGCGGCGGCTCCTCGAGGGCCAACCGGCCGAACTCCTCCGCAATGGCCACGACGACATGGGAGAGGACCTCGGCATCCAGGTCCGGGCGACCGCGCAATCCGATGCCCGTGTCCAAGGCGGCCGCAAGGTAGCCGCGAATCACCTCACGGGTGTCGGCGATGCGCCGGGACACGATCGCCGGGGCGCCTTGGACCAAGCCGAGAATGGGCCGCCAGATGTCGGGCTCGGCGCGCACCTCGTCGATCAGGGCATCGGCCGCGCGGAGGATCCATTGGTCCACGTCCGACGGGTCGCCCGCCGCCGTGATGATCGCGAGTGACCGCTCCAGGCCGCGCTTCTCGCTCCGATCCAGCAATGCGCGCAGGAGCGGCTCCAGCCCGTCGAATGCGCTGTACACGACGGGTCGAGTCACGTCGGCCTCGCGGGCGATGGCCTCGATGGTGACGTTGCCGTACCCCTCCCGGACGAGCACGGTGAGCGCGGCGTCGAGGAGTTGCTCGCGTCGCTCCCCGGCCGGCAGCCGCGGCGCGTAGCGACGGCGCGGGGCTGGAGCTGTGTCGGTCGTCTTCGTCACGTCGGCCACAGTTGCAGACCTTACTTCGGGGCTGTAGGTTGAGCGAACCTACACCACTGTAGCATTTGGAGTTCCGATGGCAATCGCCCTCACGCGCAAGCAGCTTGCGAAGCAGTATGAGCCCCCGGCCGACTACGGCTTCTTCGGTCCCGACTCGGTCACGTGGAAGGTTTGGAGCTACCCGACTTCGTTCATTCTCGGCTTTGTCCGGTCGGTGACGATCGAGCATCTCGACCCCAATCTCGCGGCTGCGGTGATCCAGTCCGGCGGCGTCAAGTACCGGCCCAACACGCGCTACACCCGCACCCTGCGGTACTTCGGCATGGTCATGTTCGGTGCCACCGAGCCCACCGCCCGGGCGGCGGACGTCCTGGTCAAGGTGCACTCCAAGGCGATCGGCCACGATCCGGTCACCCATGGCACGTATGACGCCAACAAGCCGTCATCGCAGCTGTGGATTCACGTCACGGCGTGGCACTCGATCCTGCGCTGTTACGAACTGTTCGGCCCCGGCCGCCTGTCTGACGCCGAGGAGCGGCAGTACTGGGCCGAATGCGCCCGGGCGGCCGAACTCCAAACCATCGACCCGGCGACCGTTCCGCCCTCGCGCGACGAGGTGCGTCAGTACTTCGAGGACTGGCGTCCCCACCTCGCCTCCTCCGAGGGCGCTCAGGACATGGTGCGATTCATCCTCGGACTCGGTGTGGCGTTGCCGCCCGACACTGGTCGCTTCGTCCGCCTGCTCATGGCACCGTCGTTCGCCGTGCTCCGGCGTGGCGTCATCTCCACCTACCCCCAGTACATGCGCGACCTGTTCGGCCTGAAGCAGAGCCGCTTCACCGACGTGCTGGTCCGGTGGCCGCTCAGGATCGGGCACGCGGTCGTCGCGCGTTCGGTTCTGCTGACCTACGCGCTCGGTCGCTTCCTTGCGCCGGCGGCCTTCGAGACGCTTGCGCCGGTCCTCCTCAAGGTGAAGCCGCTCAACGAGATCACCATGACGCCGCGGGAGGCACAGGCCAAGTACGGCTTCGACGTCCCGAGCGAGGCCCACCCGGACCTGCGACAGCGTCAGCGCGACCGCGTGTTCGGTGCGGGGGAGGAGCCGAGCGACGAGGGCTTGATCGAGTCCGAGGAGCACATCGGCCCCATGGATGTACGAGACGCCATTCGGGTCGTCAGGTCGGCCTGACCAGGTCGGTGGCGTCGATCGCCAGTGTGAGCGCGCCGATGAGCGATGCCCGTTCGCCGAGCTGGGCCGCGATGACATTGGTCGGCGGCGCGTCCGGCAACGCGTGGCGACGCATCCCGGTCATCGCCGGTTCGAGCAGCAGGTCGCCGGCGCGGGCCATGTCGCCGCCGACGATGACGACGTCCGGTGCGACGAGGTTCACCAGCGTGGCGAGCCCCCAACCCAGATGCAGCCCGACGTCCTCGATGACGCGCCGGGCGGCGGCGTCGCCTCGGCGGGCCGCAGCGAACACGGCGTCGAGGTCGGCTCCGGGCATGTGGCCCTCGAGCAGGCTCAGCGCCGTGCGACTCGATACATAGGCTTCGAGGCATCCGCGGCTGCCGCAGCGACACAGTGGTCCGCGCTCGTCGAGCGTGACGTGCCCGATCTCGCCGGCGGTGCCGTCGGATCCGCGGAACAGCTCACCGTTCAAAATGAGACCCGCCCCGAGGCCCGAGGATGCCTTGACGAACACGATGTTGCGATGGCCGCGGCCGTGGCCGTGGCGCCACTCGGCAAGAGCGCCGAGGTTGGCGTCGTTCTCGATGAGCACGGGCGCGTCGAGGATGTCGGCGGCGGCCTCCCGGGCGTTGAGCCCCACCCAGCCGGGAAGGATCGCCGAGCTCATCACGATGTCGTTGGCGATGGGAGCCGGCAGTCCGAGGCCGATGTTGCGGATGGCTGCCGAATCGGCACCTGCCTCGCGCACCAGGGCGTCCACCAAGTCCTGTGCGATCTTCAGTCCGTCGGTCGCCTCGTGGTTCGGGTCGAGGGGCCGGCGAGCCTCGGCCAGCACCGACCCGGCCATGTCGCCGACCGCGGCGGCCACGTGGTGATGGCCGAAGTCGATACCGACGACGAGGCCGGCTCCGGGAGCGAGGCGCACGGCGGTGCCGCGACGGCCGGACCCGGCCACCGTCGCGACGATGCCCAGAGCGGCCAGGTCGCGCACGATCGTCGAGACGGTTCCCGACGCCAAGCCGGTTTGTCGGACGAGATCGGCTTGACTGACGGACTCGCCGGAACGGTCGCGCAGCTCGGCCAGCACGCGCCGCTGGTTCGCAACGCGCAGGGACGCAGCCGAGCCCGGGGAAGGCACCGAGGACGATGGCGGCGATGTGGCCATGGAGGAAAGGGTGGGCCATCGACCGCTAGTCGTCAACCCTCATGCACTAGATGTCGCTGCGAAGAATTCTGAACAACGTTGTGTTCAAGTATTGACGACTACCTGTGTGACGCAGGACACTCGGACCACCGGGGCGTCCGGAGGGGGTGCCCGCCCGTGTCGAGGAGAAGTCCGTGTCCACAACCCGCCGAATCGCCTTCACCGGTGCCGCCGTCGTCATGGCCACCGCTGGCCTGACCGCATGTACCAGCCCGAACAGCGCTGAGAGCGGCGGCGACGCCAAGACGATCGCCCTGCTGCTGCCGGAGTCGAAGACGACGCGTTACGAGTCGTTCGACCGGCCCATCTTCGAGAAGACCGTCAAGAAGCTGTGCCCGGACTGCACGGTCAAGTACTACAACGCCGACCAGGACGAGGCCAAGCAGACGCAGCAGATGGAGACTGCGATCTCGGTCGGGGCCAAGGTCATCGTGCTCGATCCGGTCAACGGCCCGGGCGCCGGCGGCATGGTCAGCTCCGCACATGAGGCCGGAGCCAAGGTCGTGGCTTACGACCGGTTCATCAAGTCCGCCGACTACTACATGTCCTTCGACAACGAGACGGTTGGCAAGCTGCAGGCCGCCGAGCTGGTCAAGGCCATGGGCAACGAGGGTGGTTACCTGCAGCTCAACGGTGCCCCGAGCGACCCGAATGCCGCGCAGTTCAAGAAGGGCGCCGAGAGTGTGCTCAAGAAGAGCGGCCTCAAGCTGCTGACGAACACGTCGTACGACAATCCGGACTGGTCGCCGAACAACGCGCAGAAGTACGTCACTGACCAGCTGAGCAAGTTCAGCCCGTCGGACATCCAAGGTGTCTATGCGGCGAATGACGGCCAGGCCGGCGGCGTGATCGCTGCGCTCAAGGGCGCCGGCATCGCAGCGGCCGATCTGCCGCCGGTCACCGGGCAGGACGCCGAGCTCGCGGCCATCCAGCGGATCGTCGCCGGAGAGCAGGAGATGACGGTGTTCAAGTCGTACTTCATCGAAGCGGCCGAGGCCGGCAAGCTGGCCGTCAACCTGGCCACCGGCAAGGACGTCGGCAAGACGACGGACTTCGAGGGCGTCAAGTCGTTCATCTTCAAGCCGGTCGTCGTCACGCAGGACAACGTCCAGGAGACGATCGTCGACTCAGGGCTCTACTCAGCCGACGACATCTGCACCCAGACGTACGCCGACGCGTGCGAGAAGGCCGGGGTCTCCTGATGACGGTGGCCGTGGAGCCGGAGAGGCCGGTCGCCGAGCCGGTCCTCTCCCTCACCGGCGTCAACAAGCGCTTCGGCGCGGTGCAGGCGCTGACCGACGTCCACCTGGCCGTCATGCCGGGAGAGGTGGTGGCCCTCGTCGGTGACAACGGTGCCGGCAAGTCCACGCTCGTCAAGGTGATCGCTGGTGTCTACGTGCCCGACGCGGGCAGGATCACCTTCGACGGACGCGAGGTGGCACCGCGTGGGCCGTCGCAGGCGCAGGCTCTCGGCATCGCAACGGTGTTCCAGGACCTCGCGCTGTGCGACAACCTGCATGTCGTCGCGAATCTCTTTCTCGGCCAGGAACACATGCTCGGGCCGATCCTCGACGAGGTGTCGATGGAGAAGGAGGCATGGCGGCTGCTGAAGTCGCTGTCGGCCAAGATCCCGTCGGTGCGCATCCCGATCGCCGCGCTTTCCGGCGGCCAGCGCCAGACCGTCGCGATCGCGCGCAGCCTCGTCGGCAACCCGAAGGTCGTGATGCTCGACGAGCCGACCGCCGCGCTCGGGGTTGCCCAGACGGCCGAGGTGCTCAACCTGATCGAGCGCCTCCGTGACAACGGGCTCGGGGTCATCCTGATCAGCCACAACATGGCCGACGTCCAAGCGGTCGCCGACCGCATCGTCGTCCTGCGGCTGGGCCGCAATGCTGCGGAGTTCAACGTGACCGAAACGACCACCGAGCAGATCGTCGCCGCCATCACCGGCGCTTCGGACAACGTGGTGACCGAACGGGCAGAACGTCAGCGGTTCAAGGACCACGGCCATGACTGACCTGCGTGCCGTTGATGAGCCGGGACCTGCCGTCCCGTTGCCGACCGACCTCACCGACGAACGGCTGGTGCATGCCGCGGGCCTCAAAGGCTGGGTGAGTACCGCCAGGTCCCGCATCCGGGGCGGCGACCTCGGCAGCCTGCCGGTCGTGGTCGGACTGGTCGTCATCTCGGTCGTGTTCTATCTGCAGGAGCCGGCGTTCCTGTCATCACGCTCGCTGGTGACGATCTCGCAGTTCGCCGCCCCCGTTGGGATCATCGCGCTCGGCATCGTGCTCGTCCTGTTGCTCGGTGAGATCGATCTCTCGGTCGGCTCGATGAGCGGCCTGGCCGCAGCGATCATGGCAGTGCTTGTGGTGAATCAGGGTCGCCCCATGCTGGTGGGCCTGCTAGCCGGTGTGCTCGCCGGAGTGGCGGTCGGGCTCTTCTACACCGCGCTGTATGTGCGGATCGGCGTACCGAGCTTCGTCATCACGCTGGCCGGCCTGCTGGGGTTCCAGGGCCTGCTCCTCTTCGTACTCGGCAAGGACGGCACCATCAACATCCCGGATGACTCCGGCCTGGTGCAGTTCGCGCGGTACTCGTTCGTCAAGGGTCCGGTTGCCTACGCGCTGGTGTTGGCGATCATCGCGCTCTACGTCGTCGCGAACGTCGTCGGCATGCGGCGACGGAAGGCCGCCGGGCTCAGCGCGCCGACGGTGGCGGGCCTGGTGGTCCGGGCCAGCCTCCTCGCGGCAGGCCTGCTTTTCCTGACCTATTACCTCGGTCTCGACCGCGGGTGGGGCGTCCTGTGGCTGTTCTTCGCCGGCTTGGTCGTCGTGATGGACCTGCTGTTGCGCAAGTCGACGTGGGGGCGACACCTGTTCGCCGTCGGTGGCAACGAGGAAGCCGCGCGTCGGTCCGGCATCAAGGTCGGACGCATCTATCTGAGCGTGTTCGTCCTGTGTTCGGTGTTCGCCGCCGTCGGTGGCCTCTTGGCGGCAGGACAGCAGACGTCGGTGTCGCAGGCCAGCGGAACCACCGACACGAACCTGACCGCCATCGCGGCCGCAGTGATCGGGGGTACATCGCTGTTCGGTGGCCGCGGCTCGGCGTACTCGGCGATGCTCGGCATCGTCGTGCTGCAGGCGATCCAGTCCGGGCTCAACCTGATCGGCGTCGACTCGTCGGTGCGGTTCATGGTCACCGGGGCCGTGCTGCTGCTGGCTGTGGCGATCGACTCGATGGCCCGCCGGGCGCGGACGTCGTCCGGCCGTGGCTGATGGGGTGACGCGGTATCGATGACGGGCAGCTGCGTGTCGGACTGATCGGGTTCGGCCTGGCCGGCCGGGTGTTCCACGGGCCGCTGTTGGCCGCAAACCCGCAGTTCAGGATTGCCGCGATCATCACCGCCGACGAGGATCGCAAAGCCGACGCGCGGCGGCGGCACCCGGAGGCCTCGGTGTGGTCGAGGGCGGGGACGCTCTGGAAGCACGCTGACGAACTGGACCTGGTCGTCATCGCCGCGCCGCCGGTCGCGCACGTCCCCTTGGCTCGTGCTGCGATCGACGCCGGAATCCCCGTCGTCGTCGACAAGCCGCTGTGCGCCGTTGCCGCCGACGCTGCCGATCTTGTCGATGCCGCGGCGGATGCCGGCATTCCGTTTACGGTCTTTCAGAACCGGCGGTGGGACAGCGACTTCCTGACCCTGTCGCGGATCGCCGTATCCGGAGAGTTGGGTGAGATCCAGACGCTCGAGTCGAGATTCGAGCGGTTGAAACCGCTCGGTGCCAACGCCGAGAAGGCATGGCGAGCGCTGTCTCCGGCCGAGGCGGGTGGAGTCGTCTACGACCTTGGCGCGCACCTGGTGGATCAGGCGATCCGGCTGATGGGGCCGGTCGTCGATGTCTACGCCGAGGTCGTGTCGATCGCCGGTACAGACGCGCCCGACGACGGATATCTCGAGTTGACGCATGACGGCGGAGCGAAGTCGAAGCTGTGGACGAGCCTGGTGGCCCCGAAGCCGGGCCCGCGATTCCGTGTCCTGGGTTCGGCGGGCATGTTCGTCTCGTGGGGTCTCGACGTGCAGGAGTCGCAGCTGGCGTCGGGCATGCGTCCGGACCACCCGGACTACGGGCTGGCACCGCAACACCAGTGGCCGGTCGTCGGAGTTGGAGCTGCGGTGGCTCCGGTGGAACCCGAGCGCGGCGATTACCCGGCGTTCTACGTCGGCGTCGCCGATGCACTCGCGTCCGGCGCCGCCATGCCCGTGGATCCGCGCGATGCTGTGGAGGTCGTCCGCATCCTCGAGGAAGCCCACCGCGGTTTCGTCGGAGCCGGCTCCTAGGCTGGCCGAATGCCCGCCGAACTGCTCGTCGGATCCGACGGTGTCGCCCGCTGTCCCTGGCCCGGGAGCGACCCGCTCTATGTCGAGTATCACGACGACGACTGGGGGCGGCCGGTCCGCGACGAGCGTGAACTGTTCGAGAAGCTCATCCTCGACGGCGCCCAGGCCGGGCTCGCCTGGATCACGATCCTGCGCAAGCGGGACAGCTATCGGCAGGCGTTCGACGGGTTCGACCCCGAGCGCGTCGCCGCTTACGGACCCGACGATGTCGCCCGGCTGCTGGCCGACCCGGGGATCGTCCGCAACCGGCAGAAGGTTGCGGCGGCCATCACCAACGCACAGGCGCTGCTGGCCATGCACGATGCCGGCGAGACGTTGGCCGACCTGGTCTGGTCTCATCAGCCGGCCGCCCATGGGGTGCTCCGGGCCGGCGACGAGTACCCCGTCACGTCCCCGGAGGCCGAGGCACTGTCCAAGGCGCTGCGCGCTCGTGGCTGGAAGTTCGTCGGGCCCACGATCGTCTACGCGTTCATGCAGGCCGTCGGTGTGGTCAACGACCACCTCGAAGGCTGCGCCTTCCGCGAGCGTGCGTAGTTTGTGGGCATGAATCAGAACACGAGTCGCGCATGGGCTGCGGCCGGCGTGGGCGCCGGCATCGCCGGCATCGCCGGGATCGCAGCCTCGATGTCCATCACTGCGGTGTACGACGAGAAGCTCGGCGGGGACGCCGAAGGCATCTACGAGCGCATGCAGGACTTCGTGCCCAACATCCTCGTGTTCCACACCGCAACGCTTCTCGGCGTCGTGCTCCTCGTCGTCTTCGGCGCCGGTCTCCGCCGCCGGCTGCAGGCACAGCTACCTGCGGGCAGCCTTCTGCCGGACGTCGCGGCCGGAGGACTGCTCCTGACGGCTGTCGCCGGCCTGATGGGCAGTTCGCTCGACACCGAGTTCGGCTCCGCGCTCGTCCAGACCGAGCGGGTCAAGGTCGTCCCCGAGGTATTCGTCTTCTACGGGCATTGGCTGGGCACGGTCCCATGGCTCTGGGTCGGAGCAGGGCTGACCGGCGTCGCTCTCGCCGTCGCTGCGCTGCGTCACGGCGCGGCGCCGCGGTGGATCGGCTGGGTCGGCGCGGTGCTCGGCGGGATCACGCTGGCATTCGGGCTCTCGCCGCTGCAGTACATGGCCGGCATGGTCGGCCCGGTGTTCGTCGTCATTGCCGCGGGCGGCTTCCTCTTCGGCGATCGAGCCGCGCATGGGTGACCCAACATGGGGCATTTGCCCCTGTCTCCACCAGGCTTCGCCGCGCACACTGGTGTCATGACGCATCGCCCCACGCCGCGTGAGGCGGCCACTTCGATGGAATCCGGCGCCGCCCTTCCGGACGGCCGCGACGAGCGGGTGGCCGGGTACGGCGTCTTCGGGTTGCCGTTCGCCAGCGGCCACTACCTGGCGTTGCGCGACTTCGTCGACTCGTCCTTCGGCCCGGCCTACCGGTCGGTCTGGCACCGCGACCCGGCTGGGAGCTGGTCGCTGTACTCGACCACGCCGCCGGAACAAAGCTGCTCGCGATTCATCGGTGCGGCGCTGTCACACCCGCCGGTCACCGCTCCGATCGACGTGACGTGGCTCGGTGATGCCCACGTCCGTGTCTACATCGACGACGTCCTCGACTGGACCATGCAGCTGGAATCAACACCGGCCACCCGCGCGATGACGGCGATGAGCCAGCGGATGCCAGCAGCCGCCTGGCGAAACCGCGCCGTCCTCGCCGTGATGGGCCGGATGGCCGGCGCCATGCTCGCGGCGGGCCGAATGCGGCTCGCCGGCGACATGCCCAACGGACAGGACTTCGTGGCAGCGCCCCGGCGCATCTGGGCTGTTCAGTCCAGCAGTGCGACGTTGGGTGGCGAGGACATCGGGCCGATCGGTGCGCTGGCCAAGCAGGATCGGATCGGCGATTTCTGGTTGCCGCAGCGGGGCATCTTCTTCGCCGACGGCGTGGGTCGGTTCGAGACTTTCGATTCGGCCCGCCATGCCGGTGCCATGGGTGCACCATAGGCAAGGTGCAACGCCGTTCGGAGATGCTCGCCGCGCTCTCCATCGCGATCGACCTCGGGCTCGGTCAACCCAGCGAACACGTCCTCCGCTCGACTCTGATCGCCGTCCGGCTGGCCGATCGGCTCGGGCTTGCCCGTCCGCAGCGCGACAGCACGTACCTGACCACGCTGATCCTGTGGATCGGATGCCACGTCGATTCGCACGAGTTCGCCCGGATGTTCGGCGACGACATCGCGGTCCGGGCGGACTCGTATCTCGTGGACTGGGTCGGGCTGCCCTACATGAAGTTCATGTTGGGCAATGCCGCGAAGGGCGAGCCGCTGCCGCAACGGATGAAGGTCATGGCCACACTGATGCGCGGTGGCCCGAAGGTGCGCACCCAGATGCAGCACGGGCA
>DATEDT010000045.1:0-30965 GCA_035281505.1 Aeromicrobium sp.
CGGTCCGTCGTGAAGTGCTTCTCCAGGACGGTCGCGCCCAGGGCCACGGCGGCGATCGCCGTCGTGGTGCCGACGGTGTGGTCGGACCAGCCCACCGGCACGCCGTGCGCCTCCCGAAGCGCAGGGATGACCCGCAGGTTCGCCTCGTCGGACGGCGCCGGATAGGCCGAGACACAGTGCATCAGGGTGAGGGACGGTGCAGCGGAGGTGGCCTCGACGGCGGCTCGCACCTCGTCGGCATCGCCCATGCCGGTCGAGACGATCAGGGGGACCCCGAGCCGGGCCAGTTCCCGCAGGAACGGCAGGTTCGTGAGCTCGCCGGACGACACCTTGAGCGCAGTCACTCCCAGGTCGACGAGCATGCGGGCGCTGTCGAGGTCGAACGGCGTGCTGAGAAACGTGATGCCGGCGTCGAGGGCGTGGTCCCGCAGCGTCGCCCATGCCGACTCGGGCAACGTGAGCGATTGCAGCAGCGACGCCTGATCCGCGACGTCTGCGCGTTCGGCCTGGTAGGGCGCCGTGCGGGCGTGTGCGGAGGTCAGCTTGGCCGGGTCGAACGTCTGGAACTTCACGGCGTCCGCACCGGCCGCGACGGCGACGTCGATCAGCGCGTGGGCCAGCGCCTCGTCACCGTTGTGGTTCACGCCGGCCTCGGCGATGACGGTGAGCGTCACGTGAGGTCCTGGCCCGCCGGCCGCGGCCTGGCCGGCTGGCCGACCACCAGCGCGCCGTCCGCGACATCGTCGACGACGACGGCGCCCGCACCGACGACAGCATCGGCGCCGACGGTGATTCCGGGTAGAACTCGGGCACCGGACCCGATGAGAGCGCGCGCGCCGATCCGGCTGCCGCCGAGCACCGCCGCTCCGGGGGCGACGTGGGCGCTGGCGCCGATCACGACATCGTGCTCGACGATCGCGCCGGTATTCACGATGACTCCCGGACCCAGGCGGGCGTCCGGGCCGATGTGAGCGTGGTGCAGGACGACCGTCCCGTCCCCCAGTTCGGCGTCGACCGCGACCGTTGCCGAGCTCGCGATGCCGCAGAACAGCAGCTCAGGCGGTACGCGGTCGATGAGGGCCTCACGCGCTGCGTTGTCTCCGATGTTGACCAGCAGGCGCCAGCCGTTCGCGGCCGCCGCGTCCATCCCTGCCTCGTCTGAGGCCAGGTAAGGGACCTCCCAGCTTCGGGACGACTCCCCGACAACCGCGGCGAGCTCGGCCACACCCCGCAGCGCGTCGACGACGCTCGCTGCATGGCCACCCGCGCCCAGCGACACCCAGGAGACTGCTTCGCGGGCAGGTTGGGTTGGCACACGCCGATTGTAGGTCCGAGTCTGCCTCTGAGCGCCGACCAAAGCCCCGATGCCGCACCTTCATCGACGCGCGCGGGCCCATGGCTTGACCCACCGCCTGCGGCCGACCGGAGCAGCCGATGGAGTTTCAGCCGGCGTGTCGTCGGCCAGCGTCGACTCCACCGCCGCGATCGCGGCCGCGAGTTCCTGCTCGTTCACCGCGACGCCCTGCTCCGCCACCCGGCGCCCCAACTCCGCCAAAGGCAGGACCGGGTCGGCCCGCCAGCGCTCCAAGCGCTCGGCCGCGGTGAGGCTGTCGCGCACCGCAGTGAGTGCCTTCAGCGCTTCGATGTACGCGTCCATCGCCGTGAGGACACCCCGAGCCGCCTCAGCCTGCTTCAGGACATCGTCGGTGAGTGCTCGGCCCATGTAGGTGGCGAACTCCTGCCGCTCCCCTGACTCGGCAGCGTGCTCCCACCAAGGCGCCAGCGGAACATCATCGGAGGCCCAATGGGGTGGGTTCTCCGAGCTGCGCAACCACATCAGGTGGGGAACAACCTTGATCTTGCCCTGGTACGCCACGGTCATCTCGTACTGCAACTCACCGAGCCGGATCGGCAGGAATCGCTTACCGGTCAGCGTTCCCATGGCCCGGACCCACACCGCCGTGCGGGTGACCGCGTACACGCTGCTCGGAAGGTAATCGGCGAGATGATCGATCATCCGCTCGACCGGGTCGTCATCACCGATGACCCGGCCGAGCAGCCCGCCGTACTTCAATCTCCCGTACGCCTTGCCGTCCCGCCGGAAGATCTCGAGCGCCGTGCCCGTGACGGCGGCCAACGCCGGGTCTGCCCGCAAGGCTTCAACCGAGGCGGCCAGCCCACTCGGCAGATGCATGTCGTCGTCGGAGACCGATACGCAAAACGGCGTATCGACCAGCTGCAGGGAGAGCGCCATCCGCTCCTCGTAGGACACGGGTCGGTGCAGGTAGTTGATCCGTGGACTCAGGTCGGCGAGCTTGGCTGGATCGATCGGAGTCGGCGATCCGTCCAAGACGTGAACGCGGGCACCGGTCTGGTCGAGCATGCGCATGTTGCGGAGTGCGTAGACCGGACGCTTGAACGTCGGCATGATCACCGAAACGTCGCGGAGATCCACTAGCTGATCCTGCGGAGGTATCCGTTCGGCGCAACCGAGACCGCCAACTGCCGGTCGATGTCGGTGTCGATCTGGAACTCCGGGTGCTTCGCCACGTACTCGTGAACGGCCGTCTCGGGGCTGTTGCCCGGCCCCCACGGTCGGTCCGGGTACAGCGCCTTGGGCAGCCGCTCCACCACGGTGTCGAACACGACGCAGTAACTGTCGACCGTGGTCAGCGGCGCGTAGGCCTCGAGCTCGGCGAGCACGTGGTCGTAGGTGTGGTTGCTGTCCAGGCTGATGAGAATGCGCTGCTTGCCCTCGGCCGCGGCGTGGACCTGAGCCACGATGGCTGGGTCGATGCTGGATCCCTGGATCATGTCGATCCGCTTGTACATCGGATGCGCCTCGATCGCGACCCGGTTGTGCTCGCGGATGTCGATGTCGACCCCCAGCACACGTGCATCCGCGGGACCACCACCAATCGCATTGAGCTCCAGCAGCGACGCCGACAGGATCAGGGAGCCACCATGCGCGATCCCGGTCTCGATGATCAGGTCGGGCTGCACCTGCCAGATCAGCTGCTGCATGGCAACGATGTCCTGCGGATACTGGATGATCGGCCGACCCATCCAGGTGAAGTTGTACGAGTAGCGGGCCCGCACGGATGCCAGCATCCATGCATCCGACGCCGCCTCGAACGCCTCGAGATCAGCGGGGGGAATCGGCTGTTCGGTGCTCACGCTTGCTCCACATCTTCGATTCGTCGGGCCTTGGGCTCGCGCGTCATCGTTACATACTGATCGACGACGTCGGTGTCGCCCGGGACCAGCGACACACGGTCGCCGTCACGCTGGGCGACCAGGTTGACCCGGCTCACTTCGTGGAAGCCGGCCTTCTCGTAGAAGCGCACTGCGCGCTCGTTCGAGCCCAGGACACGGAGTCCCACCGGTTCGTGGTCGACCTGGTCGGTGAGCCATCCGAGCAGTGCAAGCAGTGCCTGCCGCATGAGCCCGGGCGCAGCCGCTTCGCCCCGCAACACGTTGTCGATCTCCACCGGCAGACCGAGTGAGTCCCCGACCACGAACCCGAGATTGCCGATCGGTCGGCCATCGTCATCGAGCACGAGAAAGAGAACCCGCCGCGGGTTGTCGATGACCTGGTCCTGCAACCAGGCACGGGTTCCGTCGTCGGTGACGGGAAACCGGGTGGCGAACGCCTCGGCATTGTTCCGGCGCCACGTCGCCAGCCGGGCGGACAGTGCATCGGTCGCCGACGTCAATGTCCTCAAGTGACCGCCCGGAAAGGCGATGACTCCAGCGGACGCCTTCAGGTGGGCAATGACCGCCTCGACGTCGGCGCTCCCGACCCCGGTCACGCGTGCTCGATTTCGTCGAGCACCCGCAGAGCGATCTCGATGACTCGATCTTGCTGCTCACGGGTCATCGTGACCGCGCTGGGCAGGTTGATCGCGCGGGAAGCGATGGAGTGGGCGACCGGGCTGACGACATCGCGGTCGAGGTGGGCGGCCACGGCCGGGATGTCCGACAGCGGATAGAAGAAGACCCGCGCGTCGACGTCGTGACTGCGAAACACCTCGACGAGCTGCTCACGTGTGACGCCGGTGGATTCGGCGTAGACCGCGTTGGACATCCACGCCCCGATGTGGGTGTTCGGCAGTTCCGGATTCAGCGTGACGAGGCCGGTGGGTTCCAGTGCGGCGCGGTATACATTCAGCACAGCGCGCTTGGCCGCAACGAGCGCGTCCACCCGCTCCAACTGGGCGCACCCGATCGCGGCCTCGATATTGGACATCTTGTGCTTGAAGCCGATCATGTCGGGCCAGAACTGCTTGGTCTGCGTCTTGGCGCGCCCATGGTTGGCCAACGTGTCGACCGTCTCGAACAGCGCAGCGTCCTGGGTGACGAACATGCCGCCTTCACCGGTGGTGATGGTCTTGGTGCCGTGGAATGAGAAAACGCCGAACGTGCCCAGGCTGCCGGCCGCCCGCCCGCCGTAGCTGGATCCGATCGCCTCAGCCGCGTCCTCGATGATCGCGATCCCGTGCCGCTGACCAAGGTCCAGCAGCTCGGTCATGTCACACAGGTTCCCGTACAGGTGCGTCGCGACGATGGCCTTGGTGCGCGGAGTGATGGCCGCCGCGGCCAAGGAGGGGTCGATGCACCAGGTGTCGGGCCGGATGTCCACCAGGACCGGCGTTGCGCCGCGGTGGATGATCGGCGCGATCGTCGCGATCCAGTTGGTGTCGGCGAGGATGACCTCGTCGCCGGGTCCGATCCCGAGCCCGGCCAGACCGAGTTCCATTGCTCCGGTACAGCTGGACGTCGCCACGGCATGATCGACGCCGAGATGCTGACGGAACTCGGCCTCGAACCGGTGGATGTAGTCGTAGCAGTGTTCGCCCCATCCGTTGCGCGCGGCGTCAGTCGCGTACTCGACCTCGAGCTCGGTGACGGACGGCGCGACGTAAGGGATCGTTCCCGATGACCCGGCGGGCTTGATGCTCATGACGACACCGCACCGGGGTCGCGAAGGTCAATCGGCCATGACATGCCGGACCGGTCGGCTTCCGACATCACCCCGACCGGCAGGGGCCACTCGATGCCGACGGTCGGGTCGTCCCAGCGCAGCGTCCGCGCGGCTGTCGGGGCGAACTCGCCGGAGATCAGGTAGACGATCGTGGCGCCGTCCTCGATCACCTGGTAGCCGTGAGCCACGCCCGGAGGCAGGGTCAAGGCCGCCGGCTCGGATGCCGTGAGGTCGACGCCTGCCCAGTTGCCGTACGTGGGCTCGCTCGCTCGGAGGTCCACCATGACGTCCCACACTGCTCCGGCAACACACCACAGCGTCTTGGTTTCGGGGAACGGATCGGCCTGGACGTGAAGCCCGCGCACGGTGCCGCGGAGGCGGTTGAACGAGGTGCACACCTGCTCGGCCTCGACCGGTTCGGCGAGGACCTTCGTGAAGTTGCCCCGGTCGTCGGCGAAGACCGCCGCCGGCCGGAGTTGGACGCCGGCGATGTCCGACCAGTCGCACCTCACGACAGCCGCCGCATCTCGGGAATCGCGATCCACGCCCGGGCAGTCGGCAGGTGTTCGGCGATCAGGCTGCGCAGCTCGGCGGCGATGTTCCACGGCAGGATCAGGACATGGTCAACCGGGTGGCCACTCATCTGTTCCGGCGCGATCACCGGCGCCTGGCTTCCGGGTAGGAACTTCCCCTGCTTCTCCGCACTCCCGTCGACGACATAGGCGAGCGAGCGAGCTGCGTCACCGACGGCGTTCAGGAAGGTGTTGCCCTTGGCCGCAGCGCCGTACCCGGCCACCGTCTCGCCGGCCTCGGCGCGTTCGACCAACCACGCGCCCAGGCCTTCGATCGCTGCCCTGCTGCGCGCGGCGAAGCCGGCCCACTGCGCTTCGTCGAACAGGCCCTTGGCACGCTCGTCGGCCAGCACCTGCTCCACGCTCGCATCGGGGACACCGTTGCGGCGGATCCAGTACCGGTTCGATCCGCCGTGCGTCGGCATCTGGTCGACGCGCACAAGGTCGAGGCCATGTGCTCGCGCGAGTCGCCGGACGGCATGGGCGGTGAGGTACGAGTAGTGCTCGTGATAGATCGTGTCGAACTGGGTCTCACGCAGCAGCGACAGCATGGACGGGTTCTCGACCGTGATCACGGTCTCGTCGTCGGCCAGAGTGGCCAATCCGGCCATGAAGTCATGGATATCCGGAACATGGGCCATGACGTTGTTCGCGGCGACCAAGCGCGGGCGTCCGTGCTCCGCGACGATCCGCTGGGCCGTGCTCGCGCCGAAGAAGTCGACGATGGTCGGGACGCCGGCCGACTCGGCGATCTTCGCCACGTTGCCGGCCGGCTCGACGCCGAGCACGCGCGGACCGCTCGCAGAGACCGCGCGCAGGAGCGCGCCGTCGTTGGACGCGACCTCGACGACCAGGTCGTCGGACGTGAGGCCGAGCTCGGCCGTCATGGTCCCCGCGTACGTCGTGCAGTGGTCGAGCCAGGTCTGGCTGGTCGAGGACAGGTACGGGTAGTTGTTGCCGAAGATGCGCTCAGGCAAGACGTACTCGCCGACCTGACCGAGACCGCAGTCGGGGCAGATGCGCAGGTGCAGCGGGAACGCCGGCAGCACCTCGGCGGCGGTGACTCCCATCTCGTTGGCCAGCGGCTGGTCGCCCAGGTCGAGGACCGAAACCAGCTGGGCTCCGTCGCACAACCGGCACAGTTCGGTGCCACGCGGGGTGATGGCCTCAGCCACGGACGGCCTCCTCGTAGCGTGCGAGCTGCGCGTCGATGAGCTCCAGGGCCGGCTTCTCCGATCGATAGAACTCCATCGTCCAGTCGATGGCCGTGCGCCAGTCGAGGACGTTGTGCCACCCGAGCGTGGCGGCGGCCGCTGCCGAGTCGATGGCGAGGAACTCCGTTTCGACCATCGGCGGCGCGTCCTCGGCCCCGGTGGCTGGTGTGGGCAGGCTCCCGCCGTGCCGGGCCCACGCCTCGGCGGCCCCCGCAACGAGCTCTGCCACCGGAACCACTTGGTTGGCTTCCGGACCGAAGTTCAGCGCGGACGGCAAGGCGGTGCCGCCGCCGTCGCCGGCCAACGCCTCCACATAGAGCAGATAGCCGTGCAGCGGCTGCACGACGTGCTGCCACGGGCGGACGGCCGCAGGCATCCGCAGGATGGGAGTCCGGCCGGCCGACCATGCGCGGACCAGGTCGGGGACCAGGCGGTCATCCGACCAGTCGCCGCCACCGATGACGTTGCCGGCCCGCGCTGTGCCGACTCGGCTGGAGCCCTTGGGCCAGGACGACACCACCAGCTCGGCCGCCGCCTTGCTTGCCGCATAGGGGTCATGTCCCCCGAGGAAGTCGGCTTCGGGGTGCGGTCCGCGCTGGCGCGGGTCGTAGACCTTGTCCGTGGTCACGCAGAGCGCTGCCTGAACTGATGGCGCCCCCGTCACGAACTCCATGACCCGCGCGGTGCCCATGACGTTCGACTCGAAGGTCCGGAGCGGCTCGCGGTAGCTGGTGGGAACCAGCGACTGGGCGGCCAGATGCAGGACGATGTCGGGCTGGTGCGCGGCGACGGTGCCGACCCAATCCGGTTGTGCGACGTCCGCTTCGACCTCCACGACCGCGAGAGCTGCGAGCTCGTCCCACAATCGGGGCGACGCCGGCACTCCGGGCAGGGAAACGCCCACGACATCGGCGCCGAGCCGGCGAAGCCACGCCGCCAGCCACCCGCCCTTGAACCCGGTGTGACCGGTGAGCAGCACCGTGCGACCGTTCCAGAACTCCGCCGACGGGAGCGCGAGCGCGTTCACCACACCTTCCACGGTGCTTTTCCGGACTCCCACAGCTCGTCCAGGTAGTTGCGCTCCCGCAAGGTGTCCATCGGTTGCCAGAAGCCGAGGTGCTCGAAGGCACGCAGTTGGTCGGTGGTCGCCAGCTCCTTCAGAGGTGCGCCCTCCCACGCCGTCGCGTCGCCGTCGATGAGCGCGAGACAGTCCTTCGACAGCACGAAGAACCCACCGTTGATGACGCCACCGTCCCCGGTCGGCTTCTCGCTGAAGCCGCGCACCGTCGTGCCGTCGGTGTCCAGCGCGCCGTATCGGCCCGGCGGGCGGACCGCCGTGATGGTGGCCTTGCGTCCGTGTTCCTCGTGGAAGGCGATCAGCGACGTGATGTCGACGTCGCTCACGCCATCGCCGTAGGTGAAGCAGAAGTCCTCGCCGTCGTCGAGGTACCGCGCCACGCGGCGCAACCGACCACCGGTCATGGTGCGCTCACCGGTGTCGACCAGCGTGACCCGCCACGGTTCGGCGTACTTCTCGTGGACTTCCATCTCATTGTGGACCATGTCAAAGGTGACATCCGAGGTGTGCAGGAAGTAGTTCGCGAAGTACTCCTTGATCATGTACCCGCGGTAGCCGCAGCAGATGATGAAGTCATTGACGCCGTGAGCCGAATACAGCTTCATGATGTGCCACAGAATCGGCTTGCCGCCGATCTCGATCATGGGTTTGGGGCGCAGGTGGGTCTCCTCGGAGATCCGGGTGCCCAGGCCACCCGCGAGAATCACAGCCTTCACCGCGCCAGCGTACCGACGACGGTTCGCATGAGGCCGCACCAGGATTCCACGGGGGCGCCGCCGTCGGACGACCTCGGTCGGTTCGCGCCGGCCCCGCCCGTGCGTGGTAATTTGTCGCGTCTCTACAAGCAGTAGCTCCATTGCACGCAGATGACAGGGCGCCATGACCGATGTCCTCGAGAGCGCGATCCACGATCTCATCTACGACGCGCCCCGGTACTGGCCCGATGACAGCTACTTCCATCGGCGGAACCGTCAGAAGCTGGCCCGTGCGTGGAGCAGGCTCACGCCCCTGCATGACCTGAGTCGCTCGACGGTCGTGGATCGGTACATCGACATCCTCGAGCGGCGACGCGACCGGAAGATCCCCACGCTCTATGCGATGAGCAACGGCGGGTCGGGATGCCACTTTCTCGGCCAGCTGCTCGACGGGCTCGACGGACTGCAGTTGACCGACGAGGTCTACTTCCCGCCACGCCTGCTGAAGGACATTGCCGACTCCGGCGATGAACGGAGCGCGCTGGCCCTCGACTTCATCAACTTCTTCCATGCCGGAACGGTCGAGCCGGAGCACCACGACCTCAGAATCGTCAACATCGGGCACGTGCACCCCGACACACCGCCGGCCCACCTCGCCCGCATGGATACCAACGGGCACTTCATCCTGCTGATCAGGAATCCCTACGACATTGCCGTGAGCAGGGCGTTCCGCAAGCCCGAGTATCGGGCCCAGACGGCACCGCAGATGTCGGACGACGAGTACCTGCAACGCCAGGTCGACGGCACGAAGGCATTCCTGTCGCGCGCTCGAGCATTTCAGTGGCACAACGTCGTGCGGTACGAGGACCTGATCTCAGATCCTGCGGCCGCAGTGGGTCCGCTCGTACGCGATCTCGGGCTGACGTTCGACGAGGACCAGTTCGCGGCAGTACGACACCGGCTCGATGCTTCGCGCACCTCCGCAGATGCCGGGCCGGCGAGCTCCGGCAACCTGAACACGCAACCGCAAGAGTCTCTGACCCCCCGCCAGATCGAGATTCTTCACGACGGGCTTGCGGACTTGGCCAGCGAGTTCGGGTACGAGGAGTCCAACCTGATGACACGCTCGAGGCAGGAGCAGGCGAACACCCTGACCGGCCCGAGCGTCGAGCCGTGGTTGCCCCAGCACATCAGGATCATTCACTACACCGAGGAGCGGTTCGCCCGGCTCGACGCGGGATACCTCACGACCTCGACCTATCTTCCAGAGATCGAGATGACGCCGGACCCGACGTGGACCGCAGATCCCTTCGGCAACCGAACCTGGCGGCTCTACTACCACTCGCTGGGTTGGCTGCTCGCCTACGGCTGGGGCGTGGACCACGGCCCGGATCCGGAGGCATCACGTCGACGGCTCGGTGACACCGTGTCGAGCTATCTGGCAGCAAACGTCTTCTCGCCCGCGGCCGATGACTTCGCCTGGGACGACCATGCGACCGCCGACCGGCTGGCCATCCTGTTGCACCTCTGGGTCGGCTACCTTTCGGAACCGGCCGGGCTGCTCGACGAGGGCCAGTTCCAGTCAGCCTGCGAGCTGCATGTCGACAAGCTCGTCGAGTTCTACGAGTCCAAGACATGGTTGGACTCCAATCACGGTCTCATCCACGCGCTGGCGCTGCTGAGCTTCGCGAGCGTTTTCACCACAAGCCGGCTGGCGACCACCGCCCGCACCGTCGGATCGGACTACCTCACGACGGTGGTCGCGAACCTGGTCGACCTCGACGAGGGCGTGTCGCTCGAACAGGCACCCGCCTACCATCAGATCGACCTGCGGTTGCTGAGGTCCGGTCACGAGTTCCTCGCACAGAGTCATCCGGCGCTGGCGCTCCTGATCGATCGGGTCACCGACCGCATGGTGGATTTCAACCTGTGTGTGCGGACCGCCGCCGACATCATGCCCGCGATCGGCGACACACACCTCACCGCCAGGTTCTTCGCCGGCTGCCTGACTCCAGCGCCGGGCGAGGAGACGACCGACCACGTCGCGTACGTCTTGTCGCACGGGCGACTCGGCACGCCGTATCCGCCCTTGGTGGTCTATCCGAGATCCGGATACTCGGTCTTCCGCCGCGGCGAGGTCTTCGACGGCGAGGTGACCCGCGGGATCTTCGTCCACCATCCCGAACGCGTGGCCCACGGACACTTCGACGCGCTGAGCCTCATCCTCCACGTCGACGGGCGTGATCTCCTGGTCGACTCGGGCGGACCGTATGTCTACGGCGACGCCCTGCGTTTCTCGTACTTCATGGCTTCGCGGGCGCACAACGTCCTGCTGCTCGATGACCGTGACCACCGTGCACCCAGCCGGCTGGTTGGCCACGGTGAATCGCTCGACTGCCAATGGGTGACGGCCGAGCACGCCGGGTACGAGGGCCGGACGGTCAGCCGGACGGTGGTCGCCGTGGCGGACGGAGGCTTCGTGGTTCTCGACGCAGCCACACCCGGCACCGCGGAGAGCTCCTTCGACCTGCTGTGGCACTTCGCGCCGGAAAGCCGGGTCACCCCGACCGTGGACGGACGACGAACCACGACGAGCATCCAGATCGGCAAGGACCGGTTCACCGCCCATTCGGTCATGTCGGTGGCCCCCACCGTGGAGGTCGTGGAGGGTCGCCTGGAGCCGACACCCCAGGGCTGGGTGACCGATGCGCCCGAATCGAAGCGCCCGGCACCCGTACTGGTCGCCTCGGCCCGTGGCACCAGCTTGCTCGCCGTGACGGTCTTTGTGCGAGACGGGACGCGGGTGGTGACGAAACTGGCCGGGGACTCCGCAGTCGTCAAACTCAGCGGCCGCAAGATCAGCTTCACGCTCGGGCAGCCCCCGAAGATCGCGCGTGCGCACGGCTGGCCGAGCATGCATCGGCTGCGGACAACCAGTCGCTAGTCGAAGACGCCGGCTTCGTCGAAAACGTGCGTGAGCCGCTTGGTGAGCGAGTTGACGTACGTCACGGTGAGGTGCGACTGCTGCCGGTAGATGAGCACGTTGCCAATGACCGGCGGACACCTCACGAACTGTGGCGGGCACACAGCATCCGTCATGTCGACGAGGACCAGGTCCTTGTCCCTACCCGGAGTCACCTCGCCGTCGGCGTTGACCCGTGTACCGCCGAGTCTGGCGGTCGCCGCGACCTGCGGTCGGAAGCCACTGATCTCCGCAGCTCGCTTTCTCGCGAAGGTGCACTTCAACGGGGTACTCGCGTACGTCTGGAGGCACTGCGGCACGGGATGGCCCGTCCACTGGTTGTCGCCGATGACGACGGTGGTGAAGCCGGCGGCTCGCAGCCGGGCGTACATGCGCACGAGTCCATCGGTCAGCCGTTGTCGACTGGATGCGTTGACGGGGAATGCGCCGGTGGCTCGTTGGCTCGTGAACACGACTTCAGGCTTGTGCTTCCTGAGCGCGGCGAAGGCCGGCTCCCGCCACTCGTCGCAGGCCGGATACGCCTCTCGTCCGCCGAACACGGCCGGTGAGTCGGCAAACGGGCAGGCGTTCTTCGTGATCAGGATGAGCTTGTAGTGACGTTGCCTGGCGATGCGTTCCAGTGCCGACTGCCACTGCATGATCTTGGAGTCCCCGATCATCGCGATGGTGCGGTCGGCGTCACGATCGCCGTAGGTGCAGATCCTGACTGCGGCGCTGTTCTCGGGCGGGATGCAGTCGTCCTCGTAATGCGTCGGAAGATCCGAATAAGCCTCGCTGGGCAGCGGGGTCATCGGCTTGCCGACCCACTCGAGTTCGTCCATCGGCGTGTCGGAGACGGGCGTCCTGAGCACGGCCGCTCCCGGGGCACGGATCGCCCGCTCGACCGAGCTCGCCGACCCGACGAGCACGAGCGCGCCACCGGCCGCCGCAGAGAGCAGCGCGCCGACGACGCCTACCAGAATGCCGTTGCGCGCGCGGGCGCGTAGCCGTGGATGGAACCGGATCGGGTCCTCCACCGCGACGCGCGTCAGCCACGCCAGGACGAATGACGTGGCCAGAACGGCAATGCCTTGCAGGACGCCGGTTTCGCCGAGGACCTGCTCGGCCACCACGACAACGGGCCAATGCCACAGATACAGCGCGTAGGACAGCCCACCGATCCACACCAGGGGCGCGAAACCCAGCACGCGTTCAGCCCACGTCGTCGAGGTCCCGCCACCCGCGCCGAGCAGCAGTGCCGCCCCGGCGATCGGCAGGAAAGCCCACGGGCTGGGCCATTGCAGCGTCTCGCGGATGACCCACAGCGACGCCACGATCGCGGCGAACCCGACGAACGTCGTCACTGCCTTACCGGAGGTCATCCGGAGCAGGCGCGGATAGATGATCGCCACCACCGAGCCGACGGCGAGCTCCCACAACCGGGTCGTGGTGACGAAGTACGCCGCCGGATTCTGCTGCTGGAACTCGTACATCGCCCAGCCCGCCGAGGCCACGGTCACCAGCACGCCCATCGCGGCGAATCCCCGCCGCTTCGTCTGCTTGAGCAGCCCGGCGACGAAGGCGGCCGCGAGCATCAGCAGCGGCCAGATCAGGTAGTACTGCTCCTCGACCGCGAGCGACCAGAAGTGCTGTGCCGGCGAGATGGCGTTGTCCTCGGCCAAGTAGTCCACCGACTGGGCCGCCAGCGTCCAGTTGACCGCGTAGAACGCCGACGCGATCACGTCGCCACCGAACTGGTTCCAGAGCCCCCGCGGCACGAAAAGTGCGATGGCGACCGCAGTGCCGACCAAGGTGACCGTCGCTGCCGGAATCAGCCGCAACGCCCGGCGCGCATAGAACTTGGGCAGCGAGATCGTGCCGATCCGCACGTGTTCGCTGGCCAGGTGCGACGTGATCAGGAACCCCGAGATCACGAAGAAGATGTCGACGCCCACGAATCCGCCCGGCAGGAGCGCCGGCGCCACGTGATAAATCATCACCGACAACACGGCGATGGCGCGCAGGCCCTCGATGTCCGGCCGGAAGTCGCGGTCGCGACGATCGGTGGGTTCAGTGCGTCGGGTCATGGATCCTTGCCGCAAACAGCAGATGAGGTCGCAGAGACGTCATCGTAGCGAGCGAGGCCTCGCCGCGGCCCGGACGAGGCCGGCGGCCTAGACGACCGAGAGCGGAAGCAGCGTCTTGCCGGTCGGGCCGATCTGGATGTCGGTGCCCATCTGCGGACAGACGCCGCAGTCGAAGCAGGGGGTCCACCGGCAGTCGTCGACTTCGCGGGCACCGGCGGGGTCGATGGCGTCCTGCCAGTCCTCCCACAGCCAGTCGCGGTCGAGGCCGGCGTCGAGGTGATCCCACGGCAGCACCTCGGCGTACTCACGCTCACGCAGGGTGAACCAGTCGAGGTCGACCGGCTCGTCGGCGAGGGCCTCGGCTGCCTTGGTCGACCACCGCTCGTAGGAGAAGTGCTCGCTCCAGCCGTCGAAGCGACCACCGTCGCGCCAGACCGCCTCGATGATCCGGCCCACGCGACGGTCGCCGCGGGACAGCAGGCCTTCGACGATGCCCGGCTCGCCTTCGTGGTACCGGAAGCCGATGGCACGGCCGTAGCGGTTGTCGGCCTGGACGAACTCGCGCAACTTGCGCAGGCGCGCGTCCGTCGTCTCGGCATCGAGCTGGGATGCCCACTGGAACGGGGTGTGCGGCTTGGGCACGAACCCGCCGATGGACACGGTGCAGCGGATGTCGCGGCGGCCGGAGACCTCCCGGCCGACGTCGATGACCCGCTTGGCCAGCTCTCCGATCTGCAGGACGTCCTCGTCGGTCTCGGTGGGCAGGCCGCACATGAAGTAGAGCTTCACCTGGCGCCATCCGTGCGAGTACGCCGCGGACACCGTACGGACGAGGTCGTCCTCGCTGACCATCTTGTTGATGACCTTGCGCAGGCGCTCGCTGCCGCCCTCGGGGGCGAACGTGAGCCCGGAGCGGCGACCGTTGCGGCTGAACTCGTTGGCCAGGTCGATGTTGAAGGCGTCGACGCGGGTGCTCGGCAGCGACAGCGAGATGTTGGTGCCCTCGTAGCGATCGGCTAGCTGTTTGGACATCGCGCCGATCTCGGTGTGATCGGCACTGGACAGGCTGAGCAGGCCGACCTCGTCGAGGCCGGACTTCTGCAGACCACGGTCGACCATGGCGCCGACGGTCTGCAGGCTGCGCTCACGCACCGGGCGGGTGATCATGCCGGCCTGGCAGAACCGGCAGCCGCGGGTGCAGCCGCGGAAGATCTCAACGCTGTAGCGCTCGTGCACGGTCTCGGCGAGCGGAACCAGCGGGTTCTTCGGGTACGGCCAGGCGTCGAGGTCCATCACCGTGTGCTTGGTGATGCGCCACGGAATGCCGGGCCGGTTCGGGACGACGCGCTGGATGCGTCCGTCCGGCAGGTAGGTGACGTCGTAGAACTTGGGCACGTACACGCCGCCGGAGACGGCCAGGCGGCGGAGCAACTCGTCGCGCGGGGTACCCATCTCTCCGGCTGGGCTGCCTTCGGCCTTGTGCTCGCGGATGACCTCGCTGATGGCCAGCGCGATCTCCTCGCCGTCGCCGAGCACGGCGGCGTCGATGAAGTCGGCGATGGGCTCGGGGTTGAACGCGCTGTGGCCGCCGGCCAGCACGATCGGGTCGTCGTCGGTTCGTTCCTCCGCATGGAGCGGGATGCCGGCGAGGTCGAGCGCGGTCAGCAGGTTGGTGTAGCCGAGCTCGGTGGAGAAGCTGACGCCCAGGACGTCGAACGCCCTGATCGGGCGGTGGGCATCGACCGTGAACTGCGGGATGCCGTTGTCGCGCATCACCTTCTCCATGTCCGGGAAGACCGCATAGGTGCGCTCGGCGAGGATCCAGTCGCGCTCGTTCAGCACTTCGTAGAGGATCTGCACGCCCTGGTTGGGCAGGCCGACCTCGTAGGCGTCGGGGTACATGAGCGCCCATCGAACCTGGGCGTCGTCCCAATCCTTGTGGACCGCGTTCAACTCCCCGCCGACGTACTGGATCGGCTTGCTGACCTGCGGCAGAACAGGCTCCAAGCGCGCGAACAGTGACTCGACGGGCATGGGAATCAGGGTATGCGCTCCCACCACCGGAGACGAATCCTCCCGCCAGGGACGCATCTTTAGACATTCATGCGGTCCGGCGTTCTATGAACTGTCGTTTAGTCCGTAATAGCCGCCACAACGACACATCACCCACAAGCCGCGGGCGACGCCACCCCATCCACAGGCCGCGCCCAGACACTCCCCCGAAACCGATACCGATGCCACGGTCGTCGCATGTCACACGTCACGAGCGTCCTATCCATCAGTTCCGCGAACGCGCAGTTCGGCAGCCAAGCGGTCCGCCACCGGATCGACTCTGGCCGCTGGCAGCGCGCGGCCCGCGGCGTCGTCGTCACCCACAATGGGCCGTTCACCGATGCCGAGCTCGATGCCATCGCTCTGGCAGCGGCGCCGCCAGACTCCGTCCTCGGCGGGCTCACCGCCCTGCGCATCGACGGGTTCGCCGGTCCCCAAATGACGACGCGCTTCGTCGTCGCACCTCCGGGCCGGCGGGCACACCAAGCTGAGTCCGTCGTGACGCACTGGAGCGGCGAGCTCTCTCCTCTCGACGTCCATCCGAACCGTCAACCCGCACGAACGAGGCCCGCACGGAGCCTGGTCGACGCTGCTTCGTGGAGCGGGCAATCGCGCAGGGCCCGGTGGATCGTCATCGCCGGCGTTCAGCAAGGCCTCGCGACGCCAGAACAGATCCGAGACTCGCTCGAACGCCGGGGCCACTGCCGCCACCGCGGAGTCATCCTCGAGTCGACGTACGACGCCGAAGGCGGAAAGCACTCGCTGCCCGAGCGGGACTTCGCCCTGATCTGGTCAGCGCTTCAACTACCGCCGCTGGAGCACCAAGAACCGGTGCGGGACAAACAGGGGCGGTTCTTCCTCGACGCCTGGTGTCCCCACCTGGGCTTCGGGGTCGAGGTCCATGGAATTCCGCACCGCGACGTCGCCAACTGGGACGCAGACGTGGCGCGCGCAAACGAAGTGATCATCCGGGGTCGACCTCACCTGACGTTCACGTCATACGCCGTCCGCCATGAACGACTGGTCGTCGCCGACCAGCTTCAGCGCATGGCTGCAACGCGGGACTGGGCTCCTCGCGTCGAAGATTCGTCGTTGAGGCGGCTATTGCGGCCTAAACGACAGCTCATCGAACGCCGAACCGCATGAATGTCTAAAGATGCGTCCGCGGGGCGGGTGGGTTAGAGCGAAGGGAACCAGAGGCGGATCTCGCGGGCCGCCGACTCGGGTGCGTCGGAGGCGTGGACGAGGTTCTCCCGGTTCGACAGGCCGAAGTCGCCGCGGATGGTGCCCGGGGCAGCCTTGCGGCCGTCGGTGGCGCCGTTCATCGCGCGCACCACCTCGATCGCCTCGTCACCCTCGAGCACCAGAGCAACCAGCGGGCCGGATGTCGCGAAGGCACGCAACGGCGGGTACCACTCCTGCTCGACGTGGTCGCGGTAATGGGCGTCAGCCATCTCGGCGTCGATGGAACGATGCTCCATCGCCACGATCGCCAAGCCCTTCTCCTCGAATCGGGTCAGGATCCGACCGACGAGGCCGCGGCGCACGGCGTCAGGCTTGATGAGGACAAGAGTTCTTTCCACGGACGTCACCGTATCGCCCGGTTGGGGGTACGGCCCGCTGGCACCCTGGCTCAGGCCGGCCGGGGACGATCCACCCGCATCCCGATGACGTACGCGGCGACCCACAGTCCGGCGAACAGGACGCCGACGACAACGACGGCCGGGCCGGCGGCGAGCAACCCCAGGGCGATGAACGCCACCTGCAGCGCGTGCCCGACGGCGTAACCCCACGGACGGCCCAGCAGGCCAATCGTCGCGAAGTAGGCAACCGCAAGGCCGACGCCCCATCCCACCGCGAACGTGGGTGAAAGCACCGGCACCGTCAGCATCACCGGGATGGCCAGCAACATCAGGATCGCTTCGAAGGTCAACACCGCCGAGCACATCCCTCGGGTGGCGCGTCCCCTCACTCGGGTTCCCCACCCAGCAACACGCGCGCCTCACCGACGGTGACCACCGAACCGGTGACGAGAACGGCTCCGCTGCCGAGTGCCTCCTCGTAACCGTCGGCCGTCTCGGCCAGCGCGATCGCCCGCTCGAGGGCGTCGTCCAGTCGCGGCGCGACGATGACCCGGTCCGAGCCGAAGATCCCATCGGCCAGCTCCGCCAGTTCGGACGCCCGCATGCAGCGCGGCGAGCTGTTCTGTGTGCAGACGATCTGGGCGAGCACCGGCTCCAGCAGCTCGAGCATGCGCTCGACGTCCTTGTCACCCATGACCGCCAGGACGCCGATCAGAGGCGCGAAGTTGAAGTTCTCCTGGACGGCCGTGATGGTCGCCTCGACGCCGTGCGGATTGTGTGCGGCATCGAGCACGACGGTCGGACTTCGACGAACGATCTCCAGCCGGCCGGGCGAGGTCACCTCTCCGAGTGCCGCGACGACGACGTCGATCGGGAGAGCCTTGCCGCCCAGGAAGGACTCAACGGCGGCAATGGCACACGCCGCATTCTGAGCCTGGTGAGCGCCGTGCAATGGCAGGAAGACCTCGTCGTACCGGGCACCGAGGCCCTGGATGCTCACCTGCTGCCCGCCCACCGCCGTGAACTGCTCGATCACGCCGAAGTCGATGCCCTCGACGACCATCGTGGCGCCGACCTCGGCGGCACGACGAGCGAGGGTGTCCAGCACCGCGGGGTCCTGCTGCGCCACGACGACCTGCGAGCCGGGCTTGATGATGCCGGCCTTCTCGCCGGCAATGCCGACGATGTCGTCACCGAGGTAGGCCGCGTGATCGATGCCGACCGGGCCGACCACGGCCACGACGCCGTCAGCGACGTTGGTGGCATCCCAGGCACCGCCCATGCCGACCTCGACGACGGCGACGTCGACCGGTGCGTCGGCGAAGGCGGCAAACGCCATCGCGACGGTCATCTCGAAGAAGGACAGCGGGTGTTCCTGCGTGTCGTCCACGATCTGCGCATAGGCGGCGACGTCGGCGAACGCGTCAACGAACGCCTCCTCGTCGAGGGGGTCGCCATCGACGCTGATGCGCTCGGTCATGGACTGCAGGTGCGGGCTGGTGAACCGCCCGGTACGCAGTTCCAGCCGGCGCAGAAGAGCGTCGATCATGCGCGCGGTCGACGTCTTGCCGTTCGTTCCGGTGAGGTGGATGACCGGGTAGGTCGCCTGCGGATCACCGAGCAACTGGCACAGGGCGCGGATGCGATCGAGCGACGGCTCGAGCCGGGTCTCGGGCCATCGGCCGAGCAGGGCCTGTTCGACCTCGGTGTATGTGGGATGCATGTACCTCGAGTATCTCAGTACGACCTAGACTTCCCTGTCGTGACTGTTCCGGAGAAGCCCGTACTCGAGGGGCTCGAGGCCACCTGGTCCCAGCGGTGGGAGGAACAGGGCACCTACCGCTTCGACCGGACGAAGACGCGCGACGAGATCTACTCGATCGACACGCCGCCCCCAACCGTCTCCGGATCGCTGCACGTCGGGCACGTTTTCAGCTACACCCACACCGACCTGATCGCGCGCTACCAGCGCATGCGCGGCCGCGAAGTGTTCTACCCGATGGGTTGGGACGACAACGGCCTGCCGACCGAGCGGCGCGTCCAGAACTACTACGGCGTCCGGTGCGACCCGTCGCTTCCGTACGACCCGGAGTTCACGCCCCCAGAGGTTTCGACAGGCTCAACCAGCGGCAAGGGTCAGAGCCAGATCGCGATCAGCCGGCGCAACTTCATCGACCTCTGCAACGAGCTGGTCGAGGAGGACGAGAAGGTCTTCGAAGGCCTGTGGCGCACGCTCGGCCTTTCGGTCGACTGGACGCAGACGTACACCACGATCGGCACCGACGCGCAGGCCACCAGCCAGCGCGCGTTCCTGCGGAACCTCGCCCGCGGTGAGGCGTACAGCCAGGATGCGCCGACATTGTGGGACGTCACCTTCCAGACCGCCGTCGCGCAGGCCGAGCTCGAGGCGCGCGACTACCCCGGCCACTACCACCGCGTCGCCTATCACACGCCGGACGGGCCCGCCTACATCGAGACGACCCGCCCCGAGCTGACGGCGGCCGCCGTCGCGCTCATCGCGCACCCGGACGACGAGCGCTATCAGCACCTGTTCGGCAAGACCGCGACGTCGCCGGTCTTCGGCGTCGAGGTGCCGATCCTCCCGCACACGCTGGCCGACCCGGAGAAGGGTTCCGGCCTGGTTCACTGCTGCACCTTCGGTGATCTCACCGACGTCCAGTGGTGGCGCGAGCTGCAGTTGCCCAACCGCACGATCATCGGCCGCGACGGCCGCATCCTGCGTGATCTGCCCGAATGGATCACCTCGGACCAGGGCCGGGCTGCGTTCGCGGAAATGGCCGGCAAGACAACCTTCAGCGCCCGCGAGGTCATGGTCCAGGCACTGCGCGACTCCGGCGACCTCGACGGCGAACCGACCCCGACCCAGCGCGTCGCGAACTTTTTCGAGAAGGGCGACAAGCCGCTCGAGATCGTTTCGACCCGGCAGTGGTACATCGCCAACGGCGGCCGTTCGGCCGACCTCCGCGATGCACTGGTCAAGCGCGGTGACCAGTTGACCTGGGTGCCGCCCTACATGCAGAGCCGGTTCACCAACTGGATCGAGGGCCTCAACGGCGACTGGCTGATCAGCCGTCAGCGCTTCTTCGGCATCCCGTTCCCGGTCTGGTACCGGCTCGATGCCGACGGCGAGCCGGACTACGACGATCCGATCGTCGCAGCGGAGGACACGCTGCCGGTGGACCCGGCGTCGCAGGCGCCACCCGGGTTCGACGAATCGCAGCGCGGAGAACCGCATGGCTTCATCGCCGATCCGGACGTGCTCGACACGTGGGCGACGTCGTCTCTGACGCCGCAGATCGTCACCGGGTGGGAACGCGACACCGACCTGTTCGAGCGCACCTACCCGATGGACCTGCGTCCGCAAGGTCACGACATCATCCGTACCTGGCTGTTCAGCACCGTCGTGCGGGCCCACCTCGAGTTCGGGGCCGTCCCCTGGAGCCACGCGGCCCTGTCCGGCTTCGTCGTCGACCCGGACCGCAAGAAGATGAGCAAGTCCAAGGGCAACGTCGTCGTCCCCGACGAGATCATCGACAAGTACGGCGCCGACGCCGTGCGGTGGCGCGCAGCGCTCGCCCGACCCGGTGCCGATTCGCCGTTCGACGAGACGCAGATGAAGGTCGGCCGCCGGCTCTCGATGAAGGTCCTCAACGCGTCGAAGTTCGTCCTGGCGACCCCTGAGCAGTACGGGCTGGGCGCGGACGCGTCGCTGCTGGATCCGGCGCTGGTCACCGAACCGCTCGACCGCGCGCTCCTCACCCGCCTCCGCGGTGTGATCGAGGAGGCCACCGCTCACCTCGACGGCTACGACTACTCCTCGGCACTCGAGGTCACCGAGAAGTTCTTCTGGGACTTCTGCGACGACTACCTGGAGTTGGTCAAGGAACGCGCCAAGGGCGGGGACGGTTCGGCTCGGGCCACCTTCGTCCTGGCGTTGTCGTCGCAGCTGCGGCTGCTGGCACCGTTCCTGCCCTACGTCACCGAAGAGGTGTGGTCGTGGTGGCAGGACGGCTCGATCCACCGCGCCGCCTGGCCGACCGTCGCCGAGCTCGGCGCGATTGACGGCGACCCCGAGGTCCTCGCCGCCGCCGCCCAGGTGCTCTCGGGCATCCGTGGAGCCAAGTCCAATGCCAAGGTGAGCCAGAAGACCGAGGTGACCTCGCTTGCGGTGTCCGCGTCCGAGGCAACCCTGGGACGGATCAGCGCCGCACTTTCGGACGTGCGGGCGGCCGGAAACGTGACCGGCGACGTGACAACCAGCGCCAGCGACAGCGACGGCGACCTCACCGTGGAAGCCGTGCTGGCTGAGGCCTAGCCGTAGTGGCCGCTCGCGGCGACCGCTCGCTCGCGCTTGCGCCGCCGCCGGCGCAGCGTGGCCGGCAGCGTCAGGATCATCGCGAGGACCACTCCGGCGATACCGCCCATGGTGTTGGCGACGACGTCCCGGGGGTCCGACACACGGCCCGGGATGCCGCGCTGGGCGGTCTCGATGAACGCCGTCAGGAAGAACGGCAGGAACAGCGCCAGCCACCAGCGCTCGGCCCCGACGAGCAGCAGCAGGAAGACCCCGATCGGGACGAACATCGCGATGTTGGCCAGGAACTCCACCCGGTGAATGGTCAGCATCTCCAGGTAGCCGCGCCGATGGAATGCCTCCAGCACCCGCACCGCCAAGCCCACCGGGATCGGCGCACTTGCCGAGGGCGTCAACGTCACCATGCCGACGAACCCCATGTACACAAAGGTCATCAGGCTCAAGAACGGATGCCGATGAAACATCTGGCCAGCGTAGCCAGCACGGAAAGGCAACGACCCGGCTAAGATCCCCGAGGGAGTTCAGGGGGAGCATGCGCGTCACGGCGACAGTTCGAGGGACGACCTCGCGCATAACCGAGATCCAAGGGCTACGGGCGATCGCCGTGGCCCTTGTTGTCGCGTACCACGCCGGCCTGCCCCTGCATGGTGGGTTCGTGGGTGTCGATGCGTTCTTCGTCATCTCCGGCTACGTGATCACCCGGCTACTGATGCGCGAGCTCGACAGCCATGGCCGGATCCGACTCCGGAACTTCTACACGGCCAGAATCCGACGCCTCCTACCCGCCGCATCACTCGTCATTGTCGTGACGGCGGTGGCCTCGATGGCGCTCCAGTCGCCTCTCGTCCAGCCATTCACCGGCTACACGGTGATCGGTTCGGCTCTCTGGATGGCCAACGGGGCGCTCTTCTTGACGACCGGTGGCTACTTTTCTCCCAGCCGCGAGACGTCCCCGCTGTTGCACATGTGGTCCCTTGCCGTGGAGGAGCAGTTCTACCTGGTCTATCCGCTTCTCCTGGCTGCTGCGGCGGCCGGGACGGCCGGTGTGGCCGCCCGGAGGTCGCGCCGCACCCTCGTGCTGATCACGACCGTGATCGCCGTCTCCGGCGCGTTGTCCATCTTGGGCAGCTTCTCCGGGATTCCGCTGGTCGAGTCGTTCGCGTACTACGCCCCGATCACGCGGGCGTGGGAGTTCGCCTTGGGCGCCTTGGTCTGCGCGTGGGTGGCCGATCCGCGCCACGTCGTGCCCGAAGCCCGCCAGCAGGCTTTGGCCGTCGTCGGGGTGGTTGCCCTGCTGGCGTCGGCGTTCCTGCTGTCGCCGCAAGACCACATTCCCGGCTTCGCCGTCGCAGTGCCCACCCTCGGCACAGCACTCGTACTCGCCTCCCTCGGCCAGCCCGGCACGGCACCCCAAACCTGGATCGGTCGACAGCTGAGCACTGCACCACTGCAACGCGTGGGTGACCTTTCCTACAGTTGGTACCTCTGGCACTGGCCGCTGATCATCCTGGCCGGCGTCGGTCGCGAACCCAGCGTGGTCCGATCGACGATCGCGTGCCTCATCGGCCTCGGGCTCTCTGAACTGACGTACCGACACGTCGAGGAGCGGTTCCGCCATGGGACCCGTCCGTCAGTGAGCCGACTCATCGGCGCCGGCGTCGGCATTCCGGTCGCACTGGGCATCGCGCTGATCGCCGGGCCGGCGGTGGGATGGGGCAACCCGGCGCTCCAGTCCGTCAATGAGCAGCTCGACGCGCGGCCGGCGAGAAGCGACGTGTGCCTGACCCGCACCCCGTTCGCCGACCGTGACATGTCGGCCTGCACGTTCAATGCCACCGCCACCGGCAAACCGATCATCCTCCTGGGCGACAGCACTGCGGCGCACATCACCGATGGCCTCCACGCGTCCGCCGTGAGCCTGGGCCGACCCCTGACCGTCGCGACCGCGCAGAGCTGTGCCTTCGTGCCGCTGCGCGTCCAGTCCCCCGATCGCCTGACCGGCTACTGCCGCGCGATGTATGACGACTCGGTCGCGTGGCTGCGCCAGCAACCGCCGTCGACGATCGTCCTGGAGAACGCCGGAGTCTGGGTCGACGTCGACGGAATCTCGCTCGCCGGTGATCGCGGCCAGTGGGAGACCACGGGCGCAGCGAAGGGCGGCCTCTGGTTCGAAGCGTTGCGACAGGCCTATGCAGACCTCCGAGCGGCCGGACATGACGTCATTCAGGTGACGCCGACCCCGTTCTTCGGCGAGCTGAACGACACCTGGTCGCCCCGGGAGTGCACCTTGGTATCTGTTGCCGACAGTTCGGGCTCCTGCGGAGAGTCAATGACCCTGGCGGCCGCCAACCAACGGCAAAGCCATGTTCTTGCCGCCGAGCAGCGGGCCACGCGTACCGCGAACGTGCCGGTGATCGACATTCGGCCGCACGTGTGTCGCAACAACGTGTGCTCAACCAGAGTTGGCGACACATGGGTGTTCCTCGACAGCGTCCATCTCACCGTCAACGCCAGTCTGGCGCTCGCCCAACTGTTCGAGGAGGCGCTCGGCACCAACGCCGCCACCAGTTCGAGTACGAACGCCGGCGCCGGCACCGGCAACGCGCGCGATAGCGGTTCGGCAGCTGATCGCGGGGGTGTGGCCGATGGCGGGACGACTGAGGGCGCCCTGCCGTCCGCGCCGCAGCCGCGGATCACAGACCCGACCACCGAGCCGGACGCACCGATCAACCCGAAGGTTCCGGATGTCCCGGATGTCCCGGATGCACCCGATGCGCCGGACGCTCCGGATCTGCCCAAGGTGCCGGAGATCCCGGACGCGCCCGATCTGCCGAAAGCACCGGATGGGCTCTTGTCGAACAGCATCGCCGGCGTGGCACCGCCGAGCATCAACTGACGGCGTGACCTGCGTCCGGCGCCGGAGGCCTAGGACGCCTTCTGCTCGACTTCGTCCCGGGTGAGCACAGTCGGACCCTCGAGGCCCTCGACCGTCTTGGCCGAGACGACGACCTTGGCGACGTCGTCGCGGCTGGGGATGTCGTACATGACCGGCTGAAGGACGTGCTCGATGATCGAGCGGAGGCCACGCGCGCCCGTACCCCGCGCCAGCGCGAGGTCGGCCATCGCCTCACAGGCGTCCTGCGTGAACTCCAACTCGACGTTGTCGATCTCGAACAGCCGGACGAACTGCTTGGTGAGGGCGTTCTTGGGCGTGGTCAGGATGGCGACAAGAGCGTCCTTGTCCAGGTTGTCGACGGCCGCGATGACCGGGAGGCGGCCGATGAACTCAGGAATGAGGCCGAACTTCAGCAGGTCCTCCGGAAGGACCTGCGAGTAGACCTTGTGCGGTTCGGCCTGCTTCTTGGCGGTGTCCGTGCCGCCGATGTTGAAGCCGAGCCCGACCTTGCCGTTGCGGTGCTCGATGATCTCCTCGAGTCCGGCAAACGCACCACCGACGATGAAGAGCACGTTGGTGGTGTCGATCTGGATGAACTCCTGATGCGGGTGCTTGCGGCCGCCCTGGGGAGGCACCGATGCCGTCGTGCCTTCGAGGATCTTCAGCAGCGCCTGCTGCACGCCTTCGCCGGACACGTCGCGGGTGATCGAGGGGTTCTCACTCTTGCGCGAGATCTTGTCGACCTCGTCGATGTAGATGATGCCCGTCTCGGCCTTCTTGACGTCGTAGTCGGCGGCCTGAATGAGCTTGAGCAGGATGTTCTCGACGTCCTCGCCGACGTAGCCGGCCTCGGTGAGTGCGGTCGCGTCGGCGATGGCGAACGGCACATTGAGCATGTGCGCCAGCGTCTGCGCCAGGTACGTCTTGCCACAGCCGGTCGGACCGACCAGCAGGATGTTGGACTTGGCCAGCTCGACCGTGTCGTCCTTGGCCCGCGCCGGGGCGCCGCTCTGCGCCTGCACCCGCTTGTAGTGGTTGTAGACGGCCACGGCCAACGCTCGCTTGGCGGAGTCCTGCCCGATGACGTAGGCACTCAGGAAGTCGAAGATCTCCTTGGGCTTGGGCAGTTCGCCCAGGCTGACCTCGGCACCTTCAGCGAGCTCTTCCTCGATGATCTCGTTGCACAGGTCGATGCACTCGTCGCAGATGTAGACGCCGGGCCCGGCGATGAGCTTCTTGACCTGCTTCTGGCTCTTGCCGCAGAACGAGCACTTGAGCAGATCGGCGGTTTCACCAATACGTGCCACGATGTCGTTCCTTTCGGTACTCCGCGACCACGAGACCGAGGAGTGGGGTTCGGCGTCCTTCACAGTACCCGCGAAGGGCGGCCATCGGGAGCGTCAAACGGGTTGCGTCTTCAGCGTGTCGAAGACCTGGTCGATGAGCCCGTATTCGACCGCCTGTTCGGCGGTGAGGATCTTGTCGCGCTCGACGTCGCGGCTGACCTCCTCCTTGGGCTTGCCCGTTGAGTCGGCCAGCATCTGCTCCAGCAGCTCGCGCATCCGGATGATCTCGTTGGCCTGGATCTCCAGGTCGGAGATCTGGCCACCGGTGCCCTCGGTGTACGGCTGGTGGATGAGAATGCGGCTGTTGGGCAGTGCGTACCGCTTGCCGGGAGCGCCGGCCGCCAGCAGCACCGCGGCCGCCGAGGCCGCCTGGCCGAGGCAGACCGTCTGCACGTCCGGCTTGAGATAGCGCATCGTGTCGTAGATGGCCGTCATCGCGGTGAACGACCCACCGGGACTGTTGATGTAGAGCTGGATATCGCGGTCGGGGTCCATCTGCTGCAGGCACAGCAGCTGGGCCATGACGGCGTTGGCGACGTCGTCGCTGATCGGCGTGCCGAGGAAGATGATGCGGTCCTCGAACAGCTTGGCGTAGGGGTCGATCCGACGGAATCCGTAGGACGTCCGCTCTTCCCACTGCGGGATGTAATAAGACATGTCGCTCAGGCCTTGCCCTTCTTGACGTCGCCCTGGTGGGAGATGACGTGATCGATGAAGCCGTAGTCCTTGGCCTCGGTCGGGGTGAACCAGCGGTCACGGTCCGAATCGAGCTCGATCTGGTCGATGTCCTGCCCGGTGTGCTTGGACTGCAGCTCGTTGAGCCGCTTCTTGAGCAGCAGGCTCTGCTCGGCCTGGATGCGGATGTCGGAGGCCGAGCCGCCGATGCCGCCGGACGGCTGATGCATCATGATCCGCGCGTTCGGCAGGGCGTACCGCTTGCCCTTGGTACCCGACGCCAGCAGGAACTGACCCATCGAGGCAGCGAGCCCGAACGCCACCGTGGCGACGTCGTTGGAGATGTACTGCATGGTGTCGTAGATCGCCAGACCGGAGTCGACGGAACCGCCGGGACTGTTGATGTAGAAGAAGATGTCCGCGTGCGGATCCTCGGCATTGAGCAGCAGCAACTGCGCGCACAGCGCGTTGGAGTTCTGGTCGCGCACCTCCGAGCCGAGGAACACGATGCGTTCCTTGAGCAGCCGCTGGTAGATGTGCCCGTCGAGGTCCTGGGGGCCGATGTCGGTGTTCACGTCCCCGACCCTAGACGGCCAGCGCACCAGAGACACGCTTGGACACGTCCTGTTCGCTGACGGCAGACGAAACCCTTGAGTTAACCTCCCCCACATGGACTGGGATCCGCAGGGCTACCTGAGCTTCGCGGATGAGCGCGGCCGGGCCTTCGTCGAGCTTCTGTCGCGGGTGGGCGCGGAAGCCCCGACCACCGTTGTCGACCTCGGTTCAGGCCCCGGAACATTCACCGAGCTGCTGGCCCAGCGTTGGCCCCACGCTCACGTCATCGGCGTCGACAGCAGCCCGACGATGGTCGAGTTCGCCGCCAAGGAGATCCCATCCGTCGACTTCGTGTTGGCCGACCTCCACCGCTGGGAGGCCTCCGAGCCGATCGACGTGCTCATCAGCAACGCGACCCTGCATTGGGTCCCCGGGCACCTCGACCTGCTCCCCCGCCTAGCCCGGGCTGTGGCACCCGGTGGCTGGCTCGCCTTCCAGGTACCCGGCAACTTCGACGAGCCCAGCCACACCATCCGTCGCGAACTCGAGTCCCGGCCCGAGTTCGCGACGTACGTGGAGTACGTCGCCAAAGGTGACGCCCACGACGCCAACACCTACCTGCGCGCACTCACCGACCTCGGTTGCACAGTCGACGCGTGGGAGACGACCTATCTGCACGTCCTCCACGGACGCGACCCGGTCTTCGAGTGGGTGGCCTCCACCAGCGCCCGTCCGACGCTCGATGCCCTCCCGGCCGTAGTCCGAACTCAGTTCGAGGACGAGTTCAAGCGACGGCTCCACGAGGCCTACCCAGTCCAAAACGGGACCGTGGTCCTGCCGTTCCGTCGCGTCTTCGTCGTCGCGCGGGTCCCCTACTGGGATTAGTTCCGGAAAGCGGGTCCCCACCAGGCTGGGGCCGACTCAGCCGGCGCTGCCGGCGGGCAGTGCCTCGGCCTCGCGCGAGGTGAGCCACTGGACCAACCAGTCCGCGACGCGCGGATGGTTGAGCAGCGCGAAGTGGTGCGTGCTCGGCAGGTACTCCAACCGGGCGCCGTGGACGACCGCGCCGGAGCGGCCGACGCCGGCGGCCGACGAGAAGTGCACGAGCAGGTCGCCCAGGACGGAGCTGAACGGGTGCCGCTTCGAGGCACCGAGCGTGGCGATGACGAAGTGGTACTCCGCATGCGGCAGGGGTGCCGCGGCGATGCGGTCCAGGCCCCAGAGCCGGGTGAGGTCCTGCCCCTCCCACTCCTCCTTGGTGATGTAGCCGTGGCGCAGGTCGAGAATGCCGGCGGACCGGGCGTTGAGGATCGCGCCGAACGGCCGCGACTCGGGGAAGAAGTGCAAGACGCGCGACCCCATGTGCGCGACCTTCTCCAACGCCGCACCGGTGTGGGGTGTGCCCAGGCAGATCACGTCGCGCACCAGGTGTTGCCAGGTCTGGCCCGACGCCGTCGCATGGTTGGTGGCGGCGCGAACGACCAGCCCGCCCATCGAGTGGCCGACCAGCGTGATGCGCGTGACGTCCGTCGGCCAGGACGCGACGAGCTGGCGGATCAGCCAGTCGAGGTGCTTGCCGTTCTCGGAGACCCGCAGCCCGGTGTTGTAGCGAATGAACACCGGGGTGCCGTCGGTGTCGTCCTTGATGCGGTGGGCGTAGGTCGAGCCGGCCGACCGTTCGCCCAGGCTCCACGACTCGTCGCTCTCGCACAGCCCGTGCAGGAACAGGACGATGTGGCTGGTGGCGCCACGGAAGGATTCACTGATCGGCCAGGGGGAAACGGGGACGTCGTCGCCGTCCTTGCGGACGGCCATCACGATCGCCTGCGGGTCGTCGATCATGCGCAACTCGTCACCGATGAGCCCGTTGACAGCGGCCACGACGCCACGACCCATCCGCGAGTTCTCGACCGGACGCCCGACCCCGCGCTTGGCCAGCGCCCGAATGGAGCCGCTGGAGATGCGCAGGACACCCGAGATGGCGCCGTACAGGGAGGTGATGACCGCGTCGTGGAGCGACTCCGGCACGCGTCCGCCGACGGCCCGCGTCGCACCGAAGGCCCGCTTGCTGACCGCCTGGTGGACGTCCCGAACGGTGCCGACGATCAGGCGCTCGCCATAGTCGAGGGCGAGCGCGGCGACGTCGGTCGTCCGTGCGGGGTCGGTGGGCATGAACTCAAGTGTGCAGTGACGGCGACCGGTTGCGCACCTTTGTGAGGCGCGTCGTTGGTCACGTTTACCCAGTTTTTACTCTGCGGGCGCCTTTTCGGCTGCGTCCGACTCCTCGTCGGCGTCACCGTCCGTGTCACCCTCGGTGGCCAGCGAGCCGTCGCCCTGCAGCGACGCGAGGTCGACCACATTGCCGTCGGCGTCAGTCACCTTGGCCGACTCGACGAGGTTGGCCAGCGCCTTGGCCCGGATGATCTCGGCCATCAGCTCCGGGATGTGGTTGTGCTCCATCACGTGCTGGATGTACTCGTTCGGGTCCTGGCCGGACTGCTGGGCACGGCGGATGACGTGCTCGGTGAGTTCCTGGTCCTCCAGGCCGATCTCGTTGGCGACCGCGATCTCGTCCAGGACGAACCCGGCGATGATCGACTCGCGCACCTGGCGCTCGATCTCGGCGTCGAACTCCTCGACCGTCTGCCCCTGCTCCTCGAGGTAGCCCTCGAGTGTGAGGCCGGCGAAGGTGAGCTGTTGCACGGTCTGCTGGCGGCGCTCCTGCACCTCGGCCTCAACCAGGCCGTCCGGCAGGGGCGCGTCGATCTTGTCGACGATCTCGGTCAGGACGTTGTCGCGCGCTTCGGCAGCCTGCTCCATGCGCTTGGCGCGGGTGAGGCGCTCACGCAGATCCACCTTCAGCTCGTCCAGCGTGTCGAAATCGCCGGCAGTCTGGGCGAAGTCGTCGTCGAGGTCGGGGAGCTGACGCTCCTTGACGTCGGTCACCTTGACCGTGACGTCGACCTCCTTGCCCTTCAGCTCGCCGCCCACCAGTTCGGTGCTGAACGTCGTCGAATCGCCGACGGACTGGCCGATGATGGCCTCGTCGAGGCCGTCCAGCAGGGCGCCGCTGCCGATCGTGTAGGGCAAGCCCTCGGCCTGCGCGCCCTCGACCGGCTCGCCATCCTTGCCGGCAGCCGACAGGTCGAGCATGACGGCGTCACCGTCGGCGGCCGGCCGCTCGACGTCGGTGAAGGTGGCGAAGCGCTCGCGCAGCGCCTCCAGCTGCTCGTCGAGGTCGGCGTCGCTGACCTCGGCGTTCTTGACCTGCACGCTGATGGACGCCGGGTCGGGCACGGTGATGGGCGGGCGAACGTCCAGTTCGGCGGTGATCTCGATCGGCTCGCCGTCGGCGAACTTGGTGAGATCGATCTCGGGCTGGCTCAGCGGCCGCAGCTCGGCATCCTGGACAGCCTCGTTGTACCAACCGGGCAGTGCGTCGTTGATCGCCTGGTCCAACACAGCCCCGCGGCCGACGCGCTGGTCGACGATCGCCGCCGGCACCTTGCCCTTGCGGAAGCCCGGAACCTGGATCTGGCCGCCGATCGACTTGTAGGCCTTGTCCAGGCTCGGCTGGAAGTCCTCGAACGGGACCTCGATGGTCAACTTGACCCGGGTCGGGCTGAGGGTTTCAGTGCTGGTCTTCACGTGCAGGAACTCCTGAAATTGGGCGACGCACAAGTATGTCAGGCGGTGCCCGGGCGCCGAAATCGGCCGAACGACAACTGTCGGGATGCTCCCCACCGGACGTGCAATCCGCGTCCGCCGTGGGCCCAGGAACCGTCGGAGCCCACCGGGGCTCCTCCTCCCAAATCCTGTCGTGACAGATGCCAAGACGGATCTCGGCCCGCCCTTTCGGGCGAGCGCAGATCCGTCGGGATGACAGGATTTGAACCTGCGACCCTCCGCTCCCAAAGCGGATGCGCTACC
>DATEDT010000046.1:0-32242 GCA_035281505.1 Aeromicrobium sp.
GTACGTCGTCGCCTGGCTCGTCTTCACTGCCTTCGTCATCGCGGCCGCAGTCATCGCGGCCTCACGCGGCCGTGCCAGGGATCGGGTCTGAGGCAGGCACTGCGCGGTAACGTGATCGCCGTGGATCAGGCGGAGCGCTCGATGGCAGCCAAGAGCCCCTGGATCATCGCGTTCGGCGTGGTCTTGGCGCTGCACCTGCTCTGTCGGGGGCTCGAGCTCGACCCGTACCAGACGATCACCAAGATCCTGCTGGCCCCACTGCTGGCGCTGTGGGCCTGGCAGCTCGAGGGCCCGCGTCTGCTGATCGTCGGCCTGGTCTTCTGCTTCTTCGGTGACCTGTTCATGGACCTCGACCCGCGCTGGTTCATTGCCGGCATGGCCGCATTCGCCCTGGCCCACATCTGCTTCATCTCGCTGTTCATCAAGCGCGGCGCGATCGACGCGTTTCAGGGCTCCTTCGCTGGTCCATTCACCGAGCGTTGGCGTGGCTTGCTCGTCCTGCTCTACGTCGTGGGTGCCATCGTCTTCGTCATCTGGGCGTGGCCCGGGTTCCCGGCCGAAGTCCGCCCGGCCGTCCCCGTCTACGCCCTTCTGCTCACCGGAACGGCGACCACGTCGGTCGTGCTCGATACTCGAGCCGGAGTCGGCGCCGCCCTCTTCGTCGTGTCCGACGCGCTCATCGCCGTGGGCTGGGATCAGTACGAGGTCGCCGCGACATGGCAACGCGTCACGGTCATGGTGCTCTACGCCCTTGGGATCTTCCTGATCACCGCAGGGGTCCTCAACCGGGAACGTCGCACCAAGCGCATCGCGGCCGACGGCTTCGACATCACCCAACGCACCGACTGCTGGCCGAGGTTGCCCTAGCCGGCCAACGGCCATCCTGTCGGGTCGTCGATGCTGCGACCGACACGTGCCGCGTACGCGTTCCAGTCGGCGGCACGCTCGGCAAACCACCCGCGCTGTCGTTCCATGAGCTCAACCAAGGACAAGGTGCCGACTTTCGGGTGACGGGCGGCGAGCTCCACGGCGACGTCACGCGCAGCCCGCGCATCGCAGGTGGCGTCGTGCGCGTTGTCGATGGGAACCCCGTAGTAGCCGGCGACGTCGACCAGCTTGCGCGGGCCCAACCCACCGCGCTCGATGCCCCAGTCGACCACCAGGGGATCGACCACGATGAGACGTTCCCAATCGGGCTCGGGGAGCTCGTGGCGCAGAGCCTCGGCCCGCAGCATCGTGAGGTCGTAGGCCGCATTGAACACGACAAGCCCGACACCGCGCTCGACCAGGGACTGGACCCAGTCGACGACGACGCTGAGACCCTCGGCCGACGACGGCTGGCCGACCAGCATGGCCTCAGTGATCCCGTGTACCTGCGCCGCGGCCTCCGGGATGGGCACACCAGGATTCACCAGCCCGGTGATCTCGAATCCGGGCTCGTCGAGCAGGGCATAACTGAGCACGCGGTCGGTGTGCGGATCGACGCCGGTGGTCTCGAAGTCGAGCGACGCGAGCGGCAACCGGTGCCAGCCGTCGTGGTCGCCACGGCCCGGCGGCTTGGGCGAACACGCCACGCACCACGTACGCCAGCGCCCCGGCGTACCGGTGAGCGCGCCGGCACCAGCCGCGACGTGCACGCGGCAGGCATCGCAGAATCCGTCGAACCGATTCGCTCTCACGCCACGCCTCCCATGTCGAACACGCTAGGTGGCGGGTCCGACAAGTGCGTTCGACGACATTCGCTGCTCCGACTCGGGCGGATCAGTCCGCTTCGGGCGCCGTGTGGAGCGCGTCCGGATCCGGTGCGTTGCCGCCCGAGCCATCGGCGAACGTGCGCTTCTCCAACTCACTCACCTTGTTCCTGAGCTCGCGCACGCGCTTGCGCTGCTGGCCCAACCGCATGCTCGTCCCGATGACGATCAAGCCCAGCACCCCGCCCACGATGGCGCCGATCGCGCTGCCGTTGCGGAAGTCGGGGGCCTCGGCGGTCATGATGATGCGCCCGTCCTGCGCGGCGCGACTGGTCCCGATCGCGACGGCGACCGTGAGCCAGTTCGGCAGCGCCAGGGCGACGGCAAGCAGCGCGATGATGGCGCGCCACGTCCAACTGAAGACCCGGCGGCGTGCCTGCGCGAGCAGGAGCAGCGGGACGAAGGTGAAGACCGCGCCGATGCTGAGCCCGAGGATCATGCCGCGGGTGGAGTTGGCCGCGACCTCCAGGCCAACCTGCTCTGCCCACCACCGGGGGAAAAAGGCCTGGGCCGATCCATATGCGAGATAGCCGACGGCCACCAGGACCAGGACCAAGACCAGCCAGTTGACGACCTTGCCGGCCGAGACGCCACCGCTGTTGCGGTCTTCCGGATGCCAGCCTTCGTCGATCGACTCCGGCCGCGCGTTCAAGTCCCCCTCAGACATGTCAACATCCTGCCTCGGATCCGCGGCGAACTGGGGGATCTCGGGCGCTCGGCGTTGCTCACGGCTCGGTGATCACGTCGCCGCGCGCCACTCCACCCTCGCTCGCTCGGCCCTCGCGAGCGAGCGCCCGGTGCACTCGCTCGCCGCGGGTAACCTCGACCCATGCGCATCGCGACCTGGAACATCAACTCCGTCCGGAGCCGCATCGAGCGCCTGACCGACTGGCTGCAGCGGACCGAAGTGGACATCCTCGCGCTGCAGGAGACCAAGTGCCGCGATGACCAGTTCCCGGGGCTCGAGCTGAGTGCACTCGGCTACGAGGTGGCGCACTTCGGGCTCAACCAGTGGAACGGAGTGGCGGTCCTGTCCCGGGTGGGGCTCGAGGACATCGAGACGTCCTTCGCGGTGGACCAGCCGGCGTTCGGCGAGCCGCCGGTGCTCGAGGCGCGCGCCATCGGGGCCACCTGTGGCGGCATCCGGATGTGGAGCCTCTACATCCCGAACGGACGCGAGCTCGGGCATCCGCACTATGACTACAAGCTGACGTGGCTGGAGAGCCTGCGCAATGCCGGCATCGGCTGGCTCGCCGACGACGACAACGCCCAGATCGCTCTCGCCGGCGACTGGAATGTCGCACCCGAGGACGATGACGTCTGGGACATGGAGTTCTTCGCCAACACGACCCACGTCTCCGAGCCGGAACGGGCGGCGTTCAAGGCCATCATCGAGGCCGGGTACGCCGATGTGGTCCGTCCGCACACACCGGGTCCCGGCGTCTACACGTACTGGGACTACAAGCAGCTGAGTTTCCCCAAGAAGCGCGGCATGCGGATCGACTTCGTGCTCGGCTCTCCCGCGTTGGCGGCGCGCGTCACCGGAGCCTTCATCGATCGCGAGGAGCGCAAGGGCAAGGGCCCGAGCGATCATGCCCCCGTGGTCGTGGACCTGGCCGACTGAACTACTCCCCCGGGAGGGTTCGCGTGCCGGTCGTCCGGCAATAGGCTCGGCCCATGAGTGACACCGCACGCGAATTCGATGTCGTCGTCTTCGGCGCAACCGGCTTTGCCGGCGAACTGACCGCTCGCTATCTCGCCGAGCATGCTCCGCCCGGGACGCGCATCGCGCTCGCGGGTCGCAGCCAGGCCAAACTCGAGCAGATCCGCGCACAGTTGCCGCCATCGGCGAAGGACTGGCCGCTCATCGTCGCCGACTCCGACTCTCCCGCGTCGCTGGATGCGATGGCCGCGCGCACCCGCGTCGTCGCCACGACCGTCGGTCCGTACCTCAAGTACGGCGAAGCGCTGATCTCCGCGGTGGCCAACGCCGGCACCGACTACGTCGATCTGACCGGCGAGGTGCCGTTCGTACGCTGGTCCATCGACAAGTACGACGAACTCGCTGCCAGCACCGGCGCGCGCATTGTGCACGCGTGCGGCTACGACTCCATTCCGTCCGATCTGGGTGTTCACGAGTTGCATCGGCAGGTGCAGGCGGACGAGGCCGGCACCCTCGGTGAGACGACGATGGTGGTCGCCAGCTTCCGCGGCGGCGTTTCCGGCGGCACCGTCGACTCCATGCGCGTCATCACCGAACTGGCGCGGGACAAGGAGCAGCGCAGGCTGCTGATGAACCCGCACGCGCTGTCGTCCGGACCGGGCGACGTGCCTCGCGGCGGGCGCGACTCCGCCCCATCCGACAACCAGATCGGCAAGGCGTCCGACGTCGACCCGTCACTGCGCGGCAGCATCGCTCCCTTCGTGATGGCCAGCTACAACACCCGCATCGTGCGGCGCTCGCACTATCTGATGGGCGAGGCCTACGGGCCGGGCTTCCGCTACGCCGAGGCGATGCGGGTCGGCAAGAACGCGATCACCTCACGGATCGCGGCCGCCGGCGTCGCGGCCGGCATCGGCGCGCTGTTCGCCGGCATGTCGATGAAGCCGACGCGCCGGGTGCTCGACCGGTTCCTGCCGAAGCCGGGCGAAGGTCCCTCCGAAGAGGCCCGCGAGAACGGCTACTTCACGCACAAGACGTTCACCACCACGTCAACGGGCGCGCGTTACGTCGCAACGGTTGCCGCCCAGGGTGACCCGGGTTACAAGGCGACAGCGATGATGCTCGGCGAGGCGGCCCTCACCCTGGCGCTGGACCGGGACAAGTTGCCCGACCGCCACGGGGTCCTGACCCCGGCCAGCGCCATGGGCGAAGCGTTGACCGACCGCCTGCGGGCGGCCGGCATGACGATCAAGGCCGAGCGAATCAACTGACGCGGTTTCGGGGCGGGCTACGCCCGCACCTCAACCACCGAGGCGCGCGAGGTACTCGAGCGCCTCGCGGTAGCCGTCGATGCCGTGGCCGGCGATCACCGTGACAGCGTGTGGGGACACCACCGACGTGTGCCGGAACTCCTCCGGCCGCTGACTCGGGTCGGAGATGTGGACCTCGACCAGCGGCGCAGTCAATTGCGCGCAGGCGTCAAAGATCGCGTAGGAGTAGTGGCTCCACGCCGCGGCGTTGAGGACAACCGGGGACCCGTCATCGGCAGCGGCGTTGAGCCAGTCGAGGAGCTCACCCTCGTGATTGGTCTGGCGCACCTCGACCTCGAGCCCGAGGTCGAGACCCCAGGCCTGGCAGAGTTCGACGAGCTCGTCGTAGGTGGTGGATCCGTAGATCTCGGGCTGGCGGCGACCGAGCCGGCGCAGGTTCGGGCCGTTGAGGACCAGGACGGTCATGGTCACTTCACCTCGATGATCAGCGCACCGGCCGACGCCGACGCATGCACATCGTACGGTCCGGCAGCCGTGAGCCTGGCCTCATCGCCGGCCCGCAGCACGGTGCCGTCGACGGCCACGCCGTCCTGCATGGCGTGGACCAGAACCGGCCCGCCGACCGGGGTCGGCGTCGTGACGACGGCGACGTTCACCGGTCCGTGGTCGGCACGCAGCATGATCTGAAGGAACCGCAGCGGCTCGGTCTCCGACGCGTTCCGTTCGGCGTGGCGGACACCGTCGCGGGCATCGAGCCAGTTCAACAGGCCCGGCTCGAGGACGCCTTCGGCGCCGGTGGTGTCCTCGTGCTCCAGCGCCCCGTCGAGCACCCACGTGAAGATCTCCACGTCGGAATGGAAGTGCATGTCGTACCCGCCACCGGGCGGCACGCACTCCTCGTTGATGGCGATGACCGGACCGAAGCCGATGTTCTCGGGGTCGTAATGGCGCCCGTAGCTGAATGAATGGAACGTCGTGATGCCGTCCTGGTCGGTGCGGAACCGGTCGGCCGAGCGTCGGATCTCGATCCCGGCGGTCATGCGTAACCCAACGCGTGCAGGCGCTCATCGTCGAGACCGAAGTGGTGCGCGATCTCATGCGCGACGGTGACGCCGACCTCGCGGACGACGTCCTCCTCGGTGTCGCACAGCTCAAGCGTGGTCGACCGGACGATGACGACGCGGTCGGGCAGGACCCCGCCGTAGGTCGTGTCACGTTCGGTCAGTGCCACGCCGTCGTAGTAGCCGAGCAGGTCGGGGTCGTCGTCCGGCGGATCGTCCTCGATGAAGAGGGCGACGTTGTCGAGCAGGGCCGTCAACTCCGCCGGGATGGCGGCGAAGGCGGCCTCGACGAGTTCGGCGAAACGCTCCGGGCTGACGTCCACAGGTCCATCCTGCCCGGGCTCTCGACCAGCCACCCCCCGGACCGCTTACGATCCGAGTCATGGAGGCGGCATCGTGGGATCTCGACGCGTGGGTCAGCTCCTACGTCGCCGACGCCAGCACCGAGGCCAACGTCGAGAAGTTCGTGGAGTATGTCGACGGCCTCATCCTCGGCCAGATCCCCGAGCTCGCGTCTGACCCGCAGCTGACGGCCGAACTGCACGCCAGCACCAAGTCCCAGTGGCGAGTGTTTCTCACCATCCTCGAACGCCCGACGTTCGATGTGCTCCTGCCGCCCCAAGCCGTCGACCTCGCCGTGTCCATCGCGCGGCGCGGCCTCGACCTCGGCATTCTGCTCAAGGTCTACCGGGTTGCGGCCGACGCCACCTGGGAGTTCATGGTCTCGGTCGCCGACGCCGTCCCCGAGGGCGGACCCGACCACGCCGACGTCCTGAAGCTGCTCTGGGGACGTGCCGGTCACTGGATCAACCAGGCGATCGAGCAGCTGATGCGCACGTACGCCGCCGAACGCGAGGCAGCGATCCAGGGCGCCTTCGCACGCCGCTCCGAAGCGATCCATTCGCTGCTGCGGGGCGAGACGATCCCGGTAGACACGGCCACCCGTGAGCTCGGGCATCAGATGCGGGCGCAGCAAACCTGCCTGGTGCTCTGGTTCGACGACGAGACGCCCGAGGCATCCGCGGCGGACCTCGAAGCCCTTGCCCAGGCGATCGCGCGCGATCTGGAGGCGGGCCGTCCACTGACCGTGGTGGTCGGCCGCCACGAACTGTGGGCGTGGCTGGCCACCCGCAAGGTCCCCGATGCCGCACGCATTGCGGCCGTCGTGGAGAAGAACGCAGCGCACGCGGCGATCGGTGGCACATTCCCCGGAGTGGACGGTTTTCGAACCAGCCACCGGGAGGCCGTCGACGCGCAGAAGTTCGTACTCCGAAGCGGCACCCTCGGCCCGGTCACCGCCTACGGCGACATCGAACTGGCCTGCCTCATCTCGGAGAACCCGGACGGCGCACGCCATCTGGTCGAGCGGGAGCTGGGCAAGCTGGGCGCCCCCGACCCGGCGCTCGACGTCGTGCGGGAGACGCTGAGCCATTACCTGCGCAACGGGTCGAACATCGTCCTGACGGCGTCGGAGTTGTACGTCCACCGCAACACCGTGCGGTACCGCTTAGACCAGGCCGAGGAACTGGTCGGGCATCCGCTCACCGAACGGCGGACCGAGATGGATGTCGCGCTGCGGCTGGTGAACGCCGGGCTCGGGCGGTAGCGGAAAAGTCGCAGTTGGGGCGTTCGTTGACGGCCATTCCGGCGCGCCAGTAGGGTTCTCGAACTCCCATCCTTCTCACTCCCGAGGCCGCGGACCATGCCTTCATTCGTCCTCTATCCATTGGCGGTTCTCGGACTGCTGACCGTGCTGGCGTTTGCCGTGCTGCTGGTCTTACTCCTCGTCGACCGGAGTAGGGCCAAGACGGACGTCCGCGCGGCCCATCGTCGGACCAGCGTCTGACGTCACCGAGCCGGCCCCGGTCGTTCCACGGTCCCCCCGAACGTGTCGAGCGACCGGGGTCTCCCCACCCCTACGGGGTGAGAGCCTCTTTCAAAGCACCCCCAACGGGATTCGAACCCGTGCTACCGCCGTGAAAGGGCGGCGTCCTAGGCCGCTAGACGATGGGGGCCAGAACGCGAGCCAGCATAGTCGGTGGCGTCCATGGGCCCCCTCCGCAGGGTCTGCCCGCTACCGGCGCGAGTGTCGGGCGCCGAGTTCTTCGTGCGCCGCGCACACGCCCAAGACCAAACTGGCACCCAGGGGCACGGCGACGACCGGCATCGCGACACCGAGCGCAGCCAGAGCGACGGCGGTGAGCATGAGCAGAAGGCCCGGTACGGCGAACGTTTCGACTGTCATCTCCTCAAGCTGGCGCGTCGACATGACCGCCGGATGAACACAGGACGAGAACTGACTGAATACTGACCGGTGTGACCGCCGACCCCCCTGCACCGGGCGCGGGGCGCTTCGCCCCGTCTCCCTCGGGCGACCTGCACGTCGGCAACCTCCGCACCGCACTGTTGGCCTGGCTGTGGGCACGGTCGACCGAGCGGCGGTTCGTCCTGCGCGTCGACGACCTGGACCGGGTCCGCGTGGGCGCCGAGGAGCGGCAACTCGCCGATCTGAAAGCGCTCGGCCTGGATTGGGACGGCCCGATCCTGCATCAGAGCACCCGGATCGATGTCTACCGGGACGCCGTGGCCGAGCTCACCGCCGCGGGACGCACCTTCCCGTGCTTCTGCACGCGGCGGGAGATCCAGGAGGCGCCATCTGCGCCCCACTCCCCGCCCGGGACATACCCCGGCACCTGCCGGGACCTGACGGATGACGAGGTCCGCGAACGCTCGGCCGAACGGCCGGCGGCCCTACGCCTCCGCGCCGACGTCGAGGAGTGGTCGATCGAGGACGAGCGACACGGAACGGTCACCGGCACGGTCGACGACCTCGTCCTGGTGCGCAACGACGGTGTCCCGGCGTACAACCTCACAGTGGTCGTCGACGATGCCGCACAGGGCGTGGACCAGGTCGTCCGCGGCGACGACCTGCTGACGTCGGCTCCCCGGCAGGCATATCTCGCCACCCTGCTTGCGCTTCCCGTCCCGACCTACATCCACGTCCCGCTGGCGCTCAACGCGGCTGGCGCCCGGCTGGCCAAACGGGACGGTGCCGTGACCTGGACCGAACTGGCCGCGCTCGGCATCGACCCATTCCGGCTCATCGCCGGCTCATTGGGCTTGTCGGGATCGACCCCGGACGAGCTGATGGCCACGTTCAACCCCGCCGGCGTGCCCGACGGACCGTGGGTGTTCGAGCCGCCCCCAGCACGGGTCACTTGAGGTTGTCGGCCACCCACTCCTTGGCCAGGATTGATGGCGACTTCTTGTCCTCGCCTTGGTTTGCCGCGTTCAGCTCCAGCAGGTCGTCGGTGGTGAGGGCAGCGGAGACGGCGTCGAGCACCTCGATGACATCGGCGGTCGCCTTGCCCTCCCGGATGAACGGGACGACGTTCTGGGCCGCGATCAGGTTCTTCGGATCGTCCAGCGTCACCAGCTTGTTTGCCCTGATCGACGGCGTCGTCGAGTAGATGTCGGCCACGTCCACCTTGCCGCTGACCAGCGCCTTGACCGTGGCTGGCCCACCGCCGTCACTGATCGGCGTGAACTCGATGCCGGTGATGCCGTAGACCTTCTCCAGACCAGGGATTCCGTACGCACGCTGCTTGAACTCCGGGTTCGCGGCCAGCCGCAAACCATCAACCTTGGAGAGGTCGGCGATCGTCTTGGTCCCGTTCTCCTTGGCGAAGGCAGCGGTCACGTTGAGCGAGTCCTTGTCTTCGGCGGGAGCCGGGTCGAGCACCGTCAGGCCCTTCGGAACTGCCTTGGCCAACGCTGCCGTCACCTCATCGGGGGCCGTGGCAGTCGCCTTGGGGTCCAGATACGTCAGCAGGTTGCCGGTGTATTCGGGGATCAGGTCGATCTCGCCGTTCTCGAGTGCCGGGATGTAAACCTCGCGGGCGCCGATGTTGAGCTTCTTGTCGACCACGATGCCCTTCGACTCCAACGCCTCGGCATAGATCTCGGCGATGATCTCGTTCTCCGGGAAGGCCGCAGATCCGATCGTGATCGTCTCCGAGTCACCTACGGGTGCCTGCTTCGTGGGGTCGCCGCCACACGCGGCCACTCCCAGGGCAACCGCGAGCGCGAGAGTGAGGTGACGCAGTCTCATGATTTCTCCTTCAGGGTGCTGAGACGTTGAGCGCCGACGAAGACTGCGTCGGCGACGAGCGCGAGGGCGATGACCAGGACTGACCCGCCGACCATCTGCGGGTAATCGCGATACGCCTGGCCGTCGATCAGGTAGCGGCCCAGACCGCCCAGCCCAACGTATGCCGCAACGGTGGCGGTCGCGATGACCTGGAGTGTGGCGGAGCGGAAGCCGCCGACCAGCAATGGCAACGCAAGCGGGATCTCGACCCTGGACAGCACCTGCCATTCGGTGAACCCCATGTCTCGGGCCGCGTCGATCGTGGCGCGGTCGACCGACTCCAACCCGGCGTAAGTGCCGGCGAGCAGCGGCGGGACGGCCAGCACCACCAGCGCCAATATCGGCGCAATGAGGCCGACGCCGATCAACAGCACGAACCAAGTCAGGAGACCGAGCGTCGGCATCGCCCGCAACGCCCCGGCGGTCACGACCGCAAGCCGCTGCCAACGGCCGGTGTGGCCGATCCACAAACCGAGCGGCACCGCCACGAGGGCCGCCACCGCAACAGTCACCGCCGAGTACGCGATGTGCTCCAGTGCCCGATGCGGGACGCCGTCGGTGCCGACCCAATGCGCACGGTCACCGAGCCAGGCAGCGGTCTCGCCGGCGACGCCGGCCGAGAAGGTCATGTCTTGGCCTCCGCCGCCCATGGCATCAGCCGGCGGCCAAGCATCACGAGGATTGCGTCGAACACCACTGCAAGCAAGACCGTGCCGACCACGCCAGCCACGATCTCGGTGGTGAAGTTCCGACGGAATCCATCGGTGAAGAGGGATCCCAGGCTGCTCACGCCCATCAGCGCACCGACGCTGACCAGGCTGACAGTGCTGAAGCTCGCCACGCGGGTTCCTGCCAACAGGACCGGCCCGGCCAGTGGCAGCTCCACCCGCCAGCCCCTGCCGGCGGCCGAGTATCCGGTGGCCGTGGCGGCGTCGAGGACGACGGCGGGCACGGCAGCGAATGCATCGACAGCCGTGCGAATCAGCAAGGCGACGGCATAGAGCGTCAGCGCCACGACGACGTTCACCGGGCTCAGCAGGGGGGTGCCGAGAACGCTCGGCAGGATCACGAACAGAGCGAGCGAGGGGATCGTGTAGACGGCACTACCGACACCGAGGACCACGCTGCCGACACGTCGGTGCCGGCTCGCCCACCAGCCGACCGGGACCGCGATGGCGAGTCCTACGACGACCGGGATCGCGCTGAGCCAGGCATGGGTGAGCGTCAACCCAACCAGATCGGCGCGGTTGGCCCAGACCCAATCCATCAGCTCAAGACGCCCACGGCTCGTCCGCTGGCATCCGTGACAATCGAGCGGCCGTGCTCATGGGTCACGTGCAGCGTGCGGTGGTCACGGTCGAGGCCGACGAAGCTGCGGACGAACTCGTCAGCCGGGCTCGCCAGGATCTCCGCCGGGGTTCCGATCTGGGCGATCTCGCCGCCCTTCTTGAGGATGACGACCTGATCGCCGAGCTGGAAGGCTTCGTCGATGTCGTGCGTGACGAAGACGATCGTCTTGCCGAGTTCGCGTTGGAGCCGCAGCAGCTCACGCTGCAACTCAGCTCGAACGATCGGGTCGACGGCTCCGAACGGTTCGTCCATCAGGAGGATGTTGGGGTCGGCCGCGAGTCCGCGGGCCACACCCACGCGCTGCTGCTGGCCGCCGGACAACTGACGCGGGTAGCGCGCCGCCAGCCCCACATCGAGCCCGACTGTCTGCAGCACGTCACGCGCCCGCGCGTGTGCCGTCACCTTGTCGACTCCGTTGAGGCGCAACACGGTGGCGACGTTCTCCAGCACCGTCCGGTGTGGCAGCAGACCGGCGTGCTGCATCACGTAGCCAATGCTCCGCCGCAGCTCGATGGGATCGTGCGTGCCGACATCGACACCGTCGATGAGCACTTGGCCCGTTGATGGGTCGATCATGCGGTTGACCATGCGCAGCAGGGTCGTCTTGCCGCAGCCGGACGAACCGACGAAAACCGTCGTGGAATGAGACGGGATCACCAAACTGAAATCGCCGACGGCTGTGGTGCCGTCGGCGAATGTCTTGGAAACCCCTCGATACTCGATCACGAGGTGCCCCCTTCGGACTCGGATGTGACGAAGCGTCCCACATCCGTCGGACCGATCACGAGGTCCAGCCCTGCCTCTCGCCACGCCGCGATGCCGCCGATGACATCGGTGGCGTCAGCCCCCAAGCGTCGAACCGACGCCGCGGCCAGCGACGACGCATACCCTTCCTGGCACACGATGATCCAACGCTGATCTGCCGTGGCCTGCTCGACGCGTGCCGACGATCCCGGGTCGAGTCGCCATTCGAGATGGTTGCGCTCGATGATCAAGGCGCCGGGGATCTCTTCGGCCCGCTGCCAAGCCGGCCGGATGTCGACGACGATGGCGCCGTCGGCGGCCGCCTGCTGTGCTTCGACCGCCGTGACGCGCTCGTAGGTCGATCGGGCTTCGACCAGCAGGCCGTCAACGCCAACTGTCGAACCTGCGATGGCAGTCATGAGGCTGCACGCAGGTCGGGGACCGTGACCTCGGGGTCGTCGGTCCAGATCTTCGCAAGAGGAGCAAGCCGTCCGTCGACGACGTCGTAGAAGTTCATGTGCGTCAGCGGCGGGGAGTACGCGTGGACACTCACGGCGGTATCAAGGTGGACGTTGCGCACGTCGTGGAGATAGGCCGGTCCGAACGCCACCGCGTCACCGGCCGCGACAGGTTGCTCGGTCAGCTGGTCGGTGACCGGGTCCCACGACGCTTCGCTCAACGCGCCGGTGATGACGGTGAAAGCCCCGGCGGATCCGCCGTGATCGTGCAACTGGGTGCCCTGATCGGTGGTCCAGCTGATCAGCCAGATGTCGACCCGCTCGTCGCGCAGCAGGCGGACGTGCCACCGCTCCTCCGGGTCGGCGTGGACGTCGTGGCGGCCGGTGCGGACTTCCTCGGCGACGACGGCGGTCCACTCAAGCAGCTCGGTGATGGGCAAAGGTTCCACTCCTCCATGGAACGTCTCCGCGGACGGTGATCGGCCCACGTTTCATCTGGTGGGACGGCGCCGGAGGAGCCACCATCCGTCTGCTAGAACGCGCCTCCGGCCGCGCCACCGCGCGATGCCCATCCGCTTTGGTCAGCTCTTGGGCGGTGCGGTAGAGTCGCGGACGCATCTTGGCCCCGTGGCGCAGTTGGTTAGCGCGCCGCCCTGTCACGGCGGAGGTCGCGGGTTCGAGTCCCGTCGGGGTCGCCAAGGTATGCCCATCCCTCGTCCGCTTCACCGCGGGCGAGGGACCCGGCCAGGTAGCTCAGTTGGTACGAGCGTCCGCCTGAAAAGCGGAAGGTCGTCGGTTCGACCCCGACCCTGGCCACGCGAAAGAGCCCCGCTTCGGCGGGGCTTTTCGCGTGATGCGGTCAGGTGAAGACCGGGACCCTGGCCTTTGGCAGGTCGCCGCCTGACGCTTACGTGATGTCGCTCGGGCTGGTTGGGCTTCCGGTGGTGGCCCCGTAGGAACGGTCGATCGCCACGAGAACGCGGTTAAGGGCAGCAGCACGTTCTGCCGGCGCCAGGTGGCGCAGAGGCCCATCAATGCACAGGATGGAGAAGCCGTGCACCGCGGACCAGCAGGTGAGCTCGGAGTCAACCCGCGCCTCCGACTCGAGGAAGCCCACCTCGACCAGCTCATCGAGCAACCGGCCGAGCAGCCGAAGGGGTTCGGAGACTGAGAGCGATCCGAGCGCCAAGCGAAACAGACCGGGCTCGGATACCGCGTACTCGACGTATGCCCGGCCGGTCACGGCGAGCCGGCGGCGAGCGCGAAGCGTCGGTTCACTCGCGGGCACCTCGTCGAGACGAGCCTGCATGGCGCTCAAGAGTTGCTCCATGACCCGCTCGGAGACTGCGGTGACGAGGTCGTCGAGATCGGCAAAATGCCGGTAGGCGGCATTGTGAGAGACGCCGACTCGCCGCGCGAGGCTTCGAATCCCCAAACCACTGGGCCCCTCTTCATGCACCGCGGCGACCGCCGCATCGAGGAGAGCCTCCCGTAGGTGGCCGTGGTGGTACGTCGAGTCCGACACGCGTTGATCATAAGCCGAAGCGACCCAATCTTGACAGTGTCAACTTTGTTCGGAACGCTAGGTGTTGACGCCGTCAACAAGGAGTCTGCTGTGGCCCGATCTCTGCGCCTGCTCGTCATCGCCCTGATCCCGTTGATGCTGGCTGCATGCGGCCACCAGGCGGCTGCCACGGATCCGCGCACGACCGCCCCCCTGGTTCGTGTGGCGACGGTCGAGGAGTCGGACGGAGCATCCCGGTCGTTCACCGGGACGGTTGCCGCACGGGCACAGAGCGATCTGGGCTTTCGCGTCCCCGGCAAGGTGGTGAGCCGGTACGTCGATGCCGGCCAGTCGGTCAAGCGCGGTCAGCTCCTCATGCGGATCGACGCGACCGATCTCGACCTCGCCGCCGATGCCAGCGAAGATTCCGTCGACGTCGCCAGAGCCCGCCTGCGTCAGGCGGAGGAACGCGCAGACCACTTCGAGGATCTCCGTGACAGCGGAAGAATCTCCGATGACGAGTACGACGCGATCAAGGCCGACGAGGACGCCGCCGAGGCTGCACTCGACGCTGCGCGGAGACAGGCCGAGATCGCCGAGAACTCCGGCCGGTACACCGAACTGGTCGCCGAAGCATCGGGCGTCGTGATCGAAACTCTCGCCGAGCCCGGCCAGGTAGTCGATGCCGGGCAGCCAGTCATCCGGGTCGCCACGGGCGGGAGTCGCGAAGCGGTGGTCCAACTGCCGGAGACGGTACGCCCTGAACTCGGCTCCGAAGTCGAAGCCTCGCTACTCAGCGGCGATGCCACCAGTGCTCCGGCGACCTTGCGGCAACTGGCGGCGGCGGCGGACCCGCTGACCCGGACCTTCGAGGCGCGGTACGTGCTGACGGGAGACCTCGCCGACGCGCCGCTGGGCTCCACGGTCACGATCAACATGCCCGACGCCGGGGGCTCTCGCTCGGCGAGCCTGCGCGTTCCGATCGGCGCCGTGCTGGATGCCGGCCGCGGGCCCGGCGTCTGGGTCATCGACGGGGAATCGACAGTCAGGTGGCGCTCAATCACCATCGAACGCGTCGACGACGAAAGCATGGAGGTCACCGGCGACGTGAGCGTCGGCGACCGGATCGTCGCCTTGGGTGCCCATCTCATGCGGCAGGGCCAGCGGGTTCGCGTCGACAGACCGGACGCGAACACTCGTGCAGGCCACCGATGAGCGAGGGCAACTTCAATCTTTCGGCCCTCGCGGTTCGCGAGCGCGCCATCACCTCGTTCCTCATCGTGCTCGTCGTCCTGATGGGCGTGGTCTCGTTCGTCAAGCTCGGCCGTGCGGAGGACCCGGCGTTCACCCTCAAAGTCATGACCATCACGGCGGCGTGGCCCGGCGCAACTCCACAGGAGATGCAGGATCAAGTCGCCGACAAGATTGAAAAACGCATGCAGGAGTTGCGTTGGTACGAGCGCACAGAGACCGTGACACGGCCCGGCCTGTCATTCACGACTCTGGTTCTCCTGGACTCCACACCCCCCTCGGAGGTCCAGGACGAGTTCTACCAAGCCCGCAAGAAGGTCGTCGACGAGACCCCGAACCTGCCCTCCGGTGTCATCGGGCCATTCGTCAACGACGAGTACAGCGACGTCACGTTCGCGTTGTACGCGCTGAAGGCCAAAGGTGAGCCCCAGCGCGCCCTGGCGCGGGATGCCGAGAGACTGCGCCAACGTGTGCTGCACGTGCCCGGGGTCAAGAAGGTCGAGATCGTCGGCGAACAGCCCGAGCGGATCTACGTTCAGTTCTCCCACGATCGCCTGGCGACACTCGGACTGAGTCCCCAAGACGTGTTCGCGGCACTCGGAGGCCAGAACGCGCTGACGGCGGCCGGCTCGGTGGCGACCAAAGGACCCGAGGTGTTCATCCGGGTGGACGGAGCACTGGACGACCTCCAGAGGATCCGCGACACACCGGTCGTCGCCGCCGGCCGAACCCTCAAGCTGGCCGATATCGCGACCGTCGAACGCGGGTACGAGGACCCGCCCACCTTCATGGTCCGCAGCCAGGGTGAGCCAACCCTGCTTCTCGGCGTCGTCATGCGCGATGGCTGGAACGGGCTGAAGCTGGGACGGGCCCTGGACGCAGAGGTCCAAGCAATCAACGCCGACTTGCCCACCGGGATGCGGCTGACCAAGGTCACCGATCAGGCGGTCAACATCGAGGCCTCGGTCGATGAGTTCATGATCAAGTTCCTCGCCGCCCTGCTCGTCGTCATGCTGGTGAGCTTCCTCAGCATGGGATGGCGCCCCGGGATCGTCGTTGCCACGGCGGTTCCCCTCACCTTGGCGATAGCACTCGCAGTGATGCTGGCGATGGACAACAACCTCGATCGCATCACGCTCGGGTCCTTGATCCTTGCCCTCGGCCTGCTCGTCGACGACGCGATCATCGTGGCCGAGATGATGGTCGTGAAGCTGGAGGAGGGGCTCAGCCGCACGGCAGCCGCAGCGTACGCATGGCGCCACACCGCCGCGCCGATGCTTGCCGGCACCCTGATCACGGCCGCGGGCTTCATGCCGAACGGTTTCGCCTCGTCTGCCGCCGGTGAGTACACCCGCAACATGTTCTGGGTCGTCGGCTCGGCGCTGATCGCGTCCTGGGTGGTTGCCGTCATCTTCACCCCGTTCCTCGGCGTCAATCTGTTGGCGGCCCGCGGGCATGCCGGGGCCCAGGTGTACGACACCCCGCGCTACCGACGCTTCCGGCGGTTCCTTGGTCGCGTCATCGCACGGAAGTGGCAGGTTGCCGGGTCCGTCGTCGCGCTGTTCGTGCTGGCGCTGCTCGGACTGACATCGGTCGAGAACCAGTTCTTCCCGACGTCCGACCGCCCCGAGGTACTCGTCGAGGTGCAAAGGCCGTACGGCACCTCGATCCGGGACACCGGCGAAACCGCGGCAAAGGTCGAGAGGTGGCTGCTCAGACAGGAGGAAGCCGAAGTCGTCACCACGTACATCGGGGCCGGCGCACCCCGGTTCTTCCTCTCGCTCAATCCCGAACTGCCGGACCCGTCGTTCGCCAAGATCGTGGTCCGCACCGCCGATCAACACGAACGCGAGACCTTGAAGCGGAAACTGCGCCAAGCAGTCGCTGACGGCTTGGCGCCCGAGGCTCAAGTGCGCGCCACCCAGCTGTACTTCGGGCCGCCTTCGCCCTATCCGGTCGCCTTTCGGGTGAGCGGCCCCGATCCCGACCGGTTGCGCGCGATCGCCGCTGACGTCGAGCACGTCATGGACGACAGCCCCACAATGCGGACCGTGAACTCGGACTGGGGTGTGCGAGTGCCCACCATGCGGCTCGCCTTGGACCAGGACCGATTGCAGGCGCTCGGGCTGACTTCGGAGGCAGTGTCGCAACAGCTCCAGTTCCTGCTGACGGGGATCCCGATCACCGCGGTTCGCGAAGACATTCGCACCGTGCAGCTCATCGCCAGATCGAGCGGGGAGACCCGCCTAAACCCGGAGACGGTAGCCGACTTCACGTTGGTCACAGGCGCGGGAAAGCGTGTCCCACTGTCCCAGGTTGGAGACTTCAAGATCCGCTTGGAGGAGCCGCTGCTGCGGCGGCGCGATCGCGTTCCGACCATCACGGTCCGCGGCGACATCGACGAACGCCTGCAACCACCTGAGGTCTCCGCGGCGATCACCGAGAGGCTGGCACCCATCACCCGGCAACTACCCGCCGGCTACGCCATCGAGCAGGGCGGCGCCATCGAGGAATCCAGCAAGGCAACAGCCTCGCTGGCGCCCGTCTTCCCGTTCATGATCGCGGCGATGTTGCTCATCATCGTGGTGCAGGTGCGCTCGATCTCGGCGATGGTCATGGTGTTCCTCACGGCCCCCCTCGGACTCATCGGGGTCGTCCCCACGCTGATCCTGTTCCAGCAGCCATTCGGCTTCAACGCGCTGTTGGGTTTGATCGCCCTGTCGGGCATCCTCATGCGCAACACGCTGATCCTGATCGGAACCATCCGCGCCAACGAACGTCTCGGCATGGACGAACGGAGCGCTGTCATCGAGGCCACCGTGCAGCGCTCCCGGCCCGTCATCCTGACCGCCCTGGCAGCGGCCCTCGCCTTCATCCCGCTGACTCATTCAGTGTTCTGGGGAACACTCGCCTACGCACTCATCGGCGGCACGGTCGCCGGGACCGTGTTGACCCTGGTGGTGCTACCAGCGATGTATGCGATCTGGTTCAAGATCGACCCGTCACCGCAGCCGAAGCCGATCTGAACGCCCACGCTCTTCGGACACGATTCCGCGGGCAAAAGCGAACCGTTCAGCCAGCGGCGCACCCACAGTGACGGAACCAACAGCGCCGGCGGAGTCGATCCCCAGCTGGTCACACCGGAGCAGCAGTACGGTGTTGTCGGCAACGCAGCCGCCCGCCGGAATCCGATCCAAGGACGTATCCAATGTCAGTCATCGTGACAGCGCTGTTCCCGACCAAGGCCGAAGCATCGGACGACTTCTTCAAGACACTCGTCTCGGTGCTTCCCGATACCCGGGCGTATGACGGATGCATCAGCGTGACGCCACACCGCGACCTCGACGACCCCACCAAGGTGCTCCTCATCGAGGAGTGGGAGTCACGCGAGAAATACCTCGCTTACCTCCAGTGGCGCACTGACACCGGCCTGCTCGAAGCCATCGGCCCGTCGCTCGCCGGAGCACCGATGACCAACTTCTACTCCCAGGATTGATCGACGGCGTCAGAGGCCCAAATCCCACGCCGCACCGACCTCGTAGGCAGTCACCGTCATCTGATGCAACGTGGGGCCACCGAAGGTGGTCGCCATGGCGACGTCCGAGGCGTCCCTGCCTCGCCCGATGACGGTGCGCCCCTTGCGGCGAACGTTGTTACGGGGGTCGAAGGTCCACCAGCGGTCCTCGAGCCAGACCTCCATCCAGGCCGCGAAGTCGGTCGGCATCGACTCGGGTGGCACGTCCATTTCGGGGAGGTACCCGAAGACATAGCGGGCCGGGATGTTGAAGGCCCGGCAAAACGAGATCGCCAGGTGGGTGAAGTCCCGGCAGACGCCGAGCCGACTGCTGTTCACGTCCGACGCCGTCGACAGCGCCGAAGTACTGCCGTACTGAAAGGTCAGGTGCTCGTGCACGTGATCACAGATCTTCTGGACGCGCCCATACCCCGGGGGGACCGACCCGAACAGGGTCCAGGCCTCGTCCGCCAGCACGTCGGGGAGGCAGTACCTGCTGGGCAGTGTGTAGATCAACGTGTCGTCCGGGAGGAGTTCGGCCGGCACCTCGCGAGCTGACTCGTCGGCGTCTTCGACAGCATCGACGACATCGACGTAGGCCTCGTACCGCAAGCTCGACCACCCCTCCGGCAGCACTACGCGCGTGCAGGGGTTGCCGTAGAGATCACGGTACGAACGCAGCGACAGGTTCGGGGTCGAGACCCACGACTCGGAGCGACGGGTGTGGAGCGGAGAGTCGTCCGGCTGAACCTGGAACACCGCAAGGGTTGGGATCTCGGCCTCGTACGTGAACTCGCACCCCACCACCAGCCGACGATCCACCATCACCCCACCTTGTCAGGCGCGGGCAAGCCGGTCGCGGTTTCGCAGGAATAGTGGCCACTTTTGCGGACCGCCGTCGCACGAGGTTCGCCGGAGTACAGTGGCAACACGACCGCGAACGTCAGACGGTGACAGGATGCGGCAAATCTAAGGCGGGCCACGCATGGCCAATCCGCTCGATCGAAACCGTGGTCTCACCACCGCTCCAGACCCAGTGAGCAGCGACGCGGACAGCGCGGCCCAGTTGCAGCGCCTCATCGACGAGGGGTACGAACTGCTCCTCGAGGCCATCGTCAGCGAGCCCTTCTTGACGCTCAAGCTGTTCCACGCAGCCGGCATCGAATCGGACGAGAGCACGGCGCAGTCAACTCGGCAATGACGCCATGACCCGTCCGTGAACGGGACGCTTCACGTTCGCGCCCCTATCTTGTGACCCATGCGCGCCAGACATGTCCCGAGCCACTGGAGGGGAATCCTCGTGGTGGGTCTGGCCGGCCTCATCGCCGGCGCCGTTGCCGGCGGGTTCCCCGACCTCGAGGTCTATCGGCACGGCGGCGGGGCGGTGCTCGATCGTGTCTCGCCGTACGCCTCGGACGATCCGGTCTACGGCTACCCGTTCACCTATCCCCCGTTCGCGGCGCTGGCAATGACGCTCCTTGCACTGCCCCCGGGCTGGCTGGCCGCGGGCCTGTGGACGGGCGCCTCCGCCGGCTGTCTGGCGGCGACCGTCGCGTTCGTGCTGCGCTCACTCGGCCGTCCCTGCTCGGGGGTCTTGGTGGTCGTCGCCTGCCTGGTCGCGCTGGCGTTCGAACCGGTCTGGCAGAACTTCGTGTTCGGCCAGATCAACACGCTCTTGATGCTGGCGCTCCTGATCGACGTCGTTCGACCCGACCGGCGCACCGCCGGCGTCCTGATCGGGGTGGCGGCCGGGATCAAGCTGACCCCGTTGGTGTTCGTCGTGCTGCTCGTGCTGATCGGACGACGTGCGGCGGCCACCCGTGCCGTCATCACGTTCGTCGGCACGGTGCTCGTCGGCCTGCTCGCGGTGCCGGGTGCCGCTGCGTACTGGGGTGAACGGCTCGTCGATCCAACCCGGGTCGGTCCGCCCTCGTTGGCTCACAATCAGTCCGTTTCCGGTGTCCTGACGCGCCTGCTGGATGCACCACCGTCGACCCTGCTGTGGATCGCGGTGGCTGGCCCGGCAGCCGTCGCGACCGTGGTGATCGCAGCGGGCTGGTGGCGCCAGGGCGACCACGTTCTGGGTGCCGGCCTCGGTGCGCTGGCGATGCTGCTCGCGTCCCCCGTGTCGTGGTCGCACCATTGGGTCTGGGCGGTGCCGATCGCGCTGGCCGTCTGGGAGCGGAGCCGGCTGGCTGCTGTGTTGTGGAGCGCAATCTTCGTGGCCAGGCCCATCCTGTGGCCACCGTGGGGCGAGAAGCGCGAGTACGACTGGCGTTGGTACGACCACCTCGATGGCAACGCCTACGTGCTCGCGACGGTGGCCCTCATCGGCTGGCTGGCATGGCAGCTCAGGGGCGAGAAAGTTCGCGCTCAGCGCCAGAGCTTGAGCCCGGTGCCGTAGGCGGCAAAGAACCGGTTCCGGAACTTGTCCATCCGCCACACCGGCGCATCGGGCTCGGGGTGCAGTCCGGGCTGCCAGTTCCACTCGCCGATCCGCCGAATCACGTCCGGGTCCTGGGCGATGATCGTGACCGGTGCGTCGCGATTCGTGCCGACACCCCCGACGAACGCGTGCGGCTGGTGATCACCCGCCACGATCACGACCCGGTCCGGATCCGGGTACGTGGTGAGGAAGGAGACGATCGTGCGCCACGTGTACTCGACGGAAGCCCCGTAGAGCCGGCTGGAGGTCTTCGGGTCCCGCCGGCCGTCGACCGACGAGCCGCGCTCGGCCATGGGGGCGAAGACCGATCCATCACCGACGTCCTTCCAGTCGATGAGGTCCGGCAGCTTTCCCCACCGATAGTGACTCGACACCAGGTCCAGTTCGGCGAACACCGGCCGGCGATCGGGGCGCGCGAGCTCGGTGCGCCGGAAGTGCTCCAGCGTGTACTGGTCGGGCATCGACGCGTACCCGAACTTCGGACCCGCGTAGCCGGAGTTGCGCGAGTCGTAGAGCTTGTCGAAGCCGTAGTACCTCGCACCTTCGGGCCAATCCAGGGTGTTCGCCGGGACGACGAAGACCGTCCGCCAGCCACCTTTCTCGAACGCGCGGGTGAGCGACAGGCGATCACTGGCGAGCAGCTGGCTGTAGCGCAGCTCGGTGTCGGTCCACACGCCGGACTGCAGCGAAGCGTGCGCCAGCCAGCTGCCCGCTCCGACGACCGGTGAGGTGAGGAAGGCGCTGCGCGTCCGGTACCCGGCGGCGGCAAGTTGGCGGTCACCGGTGGCGAGAACGTCACGGATCCCCGGAGACATCGGGCCCTCCAGAGCTGTCCGCCCGTAGCTCTCGAACCAGACCAGCAGCACGTCCTTGCCCTGAAGCTCGCCCACCAACTGGTGGCCCGACCTGCCGGCGAAGGCGTCCGTTTGGAGGACATCACCGAAGTCGACGCGCGCCTGCTGGTCGGCCTGGACCTGGTCGACCGTGTCGCGGACGAAATCCACCGAACTCGCTGCAGCCACCCGCTCAGCCGGACCTCCCACCAGCCCGAACGACAGCCAGACGACCCCCAGCGCTGCGACGGTGCCCAGCGACTCACGGCGATGCTCGCCGACAACTCGGAACACCCGGAGGGCAGACCACACCACCAGGACCAGCAGGCCCAGCGCCCCGACAACGGCCACTGCGGTCAGCACCATCGCCGCTGCCTGGCTCTCGGTGTCCCGAACGATCTCGTAACCCTTGCGGACGTTGGGCCAGTCACCCAACAGGTGGAACTCCCGTGCCAGGACGAAGTCGAAGCCGGCTCCGATGGTCCGCAGCAGGATCACCAGGGTGACCGCGATGCCGGCGGCGACGGCAGCGACACGTCGGGCCGGTGACGGAAGCACCGCCGCGAGCCCGACCAGGAGCAACCCTTCGACGGGTATCCGCACGAGCTCCCCCGCACTGATCCCGTCGCCGATCGACGGCTGAACGAGGGCGAGCCACAGCACCAGGGCGGCGAACACTGTTGCGAGAAGGGTGCGCCGCGACGAGCTCGACGGCTCAGCCAGCTCCAGGCTCGCGACTTCGTCGCGGCGGCGCCACTGTGACCAGCAGTCCTGTCCGAACGACTCGACGAGCAGGACCAGCGCCACGACGAGTGCGACCCGCACCGGCTGCCTCGGCAACAACTCGGAGGCGGCGACGACCAAGGTGACGCCCTGGATCGCGGCAACGACCTTGGCCGAACGGCGAGGTGGCAGCGGCAATCGCAGCCACGGCAAGACGCGGCCGGCAGCGACGTAGAGGTAGCGCATGGCACCGATGAGGAGCACCCACCAGCCGAAGGGACCGGCGACCTGGACGCTCAGCACCGCGATCAGAAAGGCATCGACCTCCATGTCGAACCGCGCGCCGAACGCCGACGCCGACGTGGTTCGGCGCGCGACATACCCGTCGACCAGGTCCAAGGTCAGCGCGACCGCCGCCATGGCCACCAACGTCCCGCGGTGTGCATCGCCGACGAGTCCGTCGGCAACGAGGGCGGCGACACCGCCGGCCAGGACGGCGCGCGTCGCCGTGACCTGGTCTGCCGGGCCCAGCCCCGCGCGCCCTTGCCGAGCCAAAACGACCGCCAGGACGACGCCGGCGACGACGCCCACGGACCAGCCGAGCCCACCGAGCCCGAGCGTCGTGTCCACGACGGCACAGACCACCAACAGCGCAACGAACCAACCGGCTGCGCTGAGGCGGGTAACTCTGAGGTGAACCTGGTGCATCCTTGACTCCTGTATCGGGATCACCCGAGTACGCAGAAGGAGGCTACGCGGTGGCGGAGCATGCGCGGGCCTTTTGGCTGGCGGAACCGGGGCACGGCGAGATTCGTCCAGCAGCGCTCCCCGAGCCGGGACCGTACGACGTCGTCGTGCGCACGCTCCGGTCCGGCATCAGTCGCGGCACGGAGTCGCTGATCTTCCGAGGTCAGGTCCCGCCGCGCGAGTACGACACGATGGCGGCACCCTTCCAGGACGGCCGGTTGCCCGGGCCCGTCAAGTACGGCTACCTCAACGTCGGCACGGTCGAGTCCGGCCCGCCGGACCTGGCCGGACGCACCGTGTTCTGCCTGTATCCCCACCAGACGCGGTACGTCGTCCCCGCGTCGGCCGTGGTGCCGGTTCCGGTGGACGTTCCCGCGGAGCGGGCGGTGCTCGCCGGGACGGTAGAGACCGCCGTCAACACACTGTGGGATGCCGCACCGTTGATCGGCGACCGCGTTGCGGTCGTCGGCGCGGGCATGGTGGGTTCGTGTGTGGCGCGACTGCTCGGTCAGATCCCGGGTGTCCACGTCACCCTGGTGGACACCAACCCCGCCCGGTCGGAGGTCGCCGTCGCCTTTGGCGTGGACTTCGCCGCGCCCGAGCTCGCGCCCGGGGACAACGACTTCGTGGTGCATGCGAGCGCAACGTCGGCCGGGCTCACCCGTTCACTTGAGCTGCTCCGGCCGGAGGGCACCGTCATCGACGTGAGCTGGTACGGAGACTCGCCGGTGACCCTGCCACTCGGCGAGACCTTCCACTCCTCACGGCTCACGATCCGCTCCAGCCAGGTCGGCGAAGTCGCGCCGGCGCGGCGCACCCGCCGGACGCCCCGCGACCGGCTCGCCCTCGCGTTGGAGCTTCTCACCGATCCGGCCTACGACGTGCTGCTCACAGGGTCGTCGACCTTCGACGAGCTTCCCGAGACGATGGCCGCCCTCGCCTCCGGATCACTCGAAGGGTTGTGCCACACGATCACCTACGAGGGCGAGGCCTGATGTTCACCGTCACGATCCGCGACCACATCATGATCGCGCACAGTTTCACCGGCGAGGTGTTCGGACCGGCACAACGGATGCACGGGGCGACGTTCGTCGTGGACGCGGCGTTCGCCAGCACCGACCTCGACCAGAACGGGATCGTGGTCGACATCGGTCTTGCGTCCGAGCGTCTGCATACGGTGCTCGCCGACCTGAACTATCGCAACCTCGACGAGGAACCCGCCCTCGCCGGCCAGAACACCACCACCGAAGTGCTGGCGCGCGTCATCGCCGACCGGCTCGCTGATGCCGCGAACGCCGGCGACCTCGGACCCGGCGGGCGGACCCTGGCCAAGATCGAGGTGACGCTGCACGAATCGCACATCGCCTGGGCGAGCTACTCGCGTTCACTGTGACCGCATGGCCTGACGCCGGCGCCGAGCTCCACGTCGTGGTCCCGGCCGGCATCGACGACCCGAGGCGTCCCAGCGGCGGCAACTTCTACGATCGCCGCCTGTGCGACGAGCTGCGCCGCCAGGGGTGGTTGGTTCACGAGCACCTGGTGCCCGGGACCTGGCCCACGCCCGATCGAAGTGACCGGGCCGGACTCGATGCGTTGCTCGCGGAACTTGCCGACGGCTCGCTCGTGCTCGTCGACGGGCTGATCGCGTCCGCGGCCGAACTGCTGGTGCGTACCGCACAGCGGGTGCGCCTCGTCGTCTTGGTGCACATGCCGCTGGCCGAAGCGTCGCCCGTGGCCGAGGTCAAGCGAATCGAAGGTGCGGTCCTCAACGCCGCTGCGGCGGTCATCACGACGAGCGCGTGGGCCCGACAGTGGGTCATCGCGCACCTCGGGGTCGACTCGCACCGGGTGTCGGTCGCGATCCCTGGAGTGGACCCGGCCCCGCCGGCCGAACCGACCGCGTCCGGCGGGAACCTACTGTGTACCGGACCGGTCACGCCGGCCAAGGGCTACGACGTCCTGCTCACGGCGCTCGAGCAGATCGCCGACCTGACGTGGCAGTGCACCTGCGCGGGGGCGCTCGACCTCGATCCCGGCTTCGCCGAATCCCTCACCGCGGCCGCCGCCCGCGCCGGACTCGCCGACCGGCTCCGGTTCTGTGGACCGCTCACCCGAACCGAGCTCGACGGACTCCGCGAGCGAACCGATCTGCTGATCTCGCCCTCCCGGCGGGAGTCCTACGGCATGGCGGTCACCGAGGCGCTCGCCAGTGGAATCCCAGTCCTCGCGACCGACGTGGGCGGGCATGGCGAAGCGGTCGGCCGGGCCTCGGACGGATCGCAGCCCGGCATGCTGCTCGACGCGGGTGATGCCCATGGCTTGGCGGATGCACTGCGCAGGTGGCTGACCGACCCCGACGTCCGGGACGAGTGGCGACGTTCGGCCAGTCTGCGCAGCCGCGATCTGCCGGACTGGTCGGAGCCTGCGCGGACCGTGACGACGGTGCTGCAGGCGATCCGCACCAAACCGGACCCCGATTCCGCCCGGGCTTGAGAACATGGGAAACCTGACATCGGGAGGGGTCACCATCAGCAGATCTTGGCTGCCGCCGTGGGCGAGTGCGCTCGCAGCGGTCGGAATCCTCGTCGCTCTCGGCGTGCAGCTCGGTGCCGGACCGTTCCTGTCCGCGTTGGCCAGCATCAGTGTCGGCGCCATCCTCGCCGCTGCCGTGATCACCGCCGGCACCACGTGGGCCTGCGCGCGACGGTGGAGCATCCTGGCCGACCGCCTCGGCGTCGGCCTCACCTCCGCGGCCGCCTACCGCGCCTACTACCGCGCCCAGTTCCTGAACGCCACCCTGCCGAGCGGCGTGGTCGGCGAGGTGGACCGGGCCGTGTGGCACGGCCACAGCAGCGCGTCGATGTCCCGCGGGATCCGGTCGGTCGTCTGGGATCGCGTCACCGGGCAGGCAGTCCTCTTCGGCCTGACCGTCCTTGCGATACCCGCGATGGCGGCACCCCTGCGCACCTGGCTGTTGTGGTTGCTGGTCGCGGCGCTGGCGATCGCCGTGGCGGCGGCCATGTCCGGATCGAGCTTCGCCCAGGCCCTGCGGGATGAGGCCCGGGACGTCCCCGGAGCACCGGGCGTCTGGTCGCAGGTCCTGCTGCTGTCGACGCTGGCCGTGGTCGGCCACGTCGCCGTGTTCGTCGTCGCAGCTCGCGCGGTGGGCGTCTCGGCTTCACTGCTGGACCTCGCTGCTCTGGGACTGGTGGTCCTGCAGATCTCCTCCATCCCGCTGTCGATCGCCGGATGGGGCCCCCGCGAGGGTGGCGCCGCGCTGGTCTTCGGCGCCGCCGGCCTCGACGCGAGCACTGGCCTCGCCGTGTCGGTCACGTACGGTGTGCTTGCCACGCTCGCGACCCTGCCCGGCGTCCTGGCGTTGCGCCGACGTCGGGCCTCCGGACCGGCGGGGGACCCGGAAGGAGGCACCTCATGGGTGATCGCCCCTACACGATCCTGAGCTGTGGCGTGTCGCTGGACGGGTACCTCGACTCCGCGACAGAACAACGGCTGCTGTTGTCGAACGACGCAGACTTCGACCGGGTCGACGAGGTTCGCGCGGACAGCGACGCGATCATGGTCGGCGCAGGCACGGTGCGCCGCGACGATCCGGCCCTGCTCGTACGGTCCCCCGATCGTCAGCGGAAGCGTGTCGAGCAAGGCACCGCGCCCACTCCGACGAAGGTGACGGTGACCGCCGAGGGCGACCTGGACCCAGGGGCCCAGTTCTTCTCGACCGGCGACTGCGACAAGCTCGTGTACTGCGCATCGCGCAATGCGGCGCGCATCGGCGAGCTCCTCGACGGGCTCGCGACTGTCATCGACGGCGGCCCGGATGTGAGCATGCGTCGCCTCAGCGAGGATCTCCATCGGCGCGGCGTTCGCCGACTGATGGTCGAGGGTGGTGGCACCGTCCACACCCAGTTCCTCACCGAGGGAATCGCCGACGAGCTCCAGTTGGCGGTCGCCCCGCTGTTCGTCGGCGATTCCCGCGCGCCCCGCTTCGTCGGCGACGGAGAGTTCCCCTGGTGCGCCGAGAATCGCGCGGCCTTGGTCGAGGCCCGGCCGATCGGTGACGTCGTACTGCTGCGATATGCGCTGTCCGAACGGGCACGAATGCAGGCGGACGGCCTCTAGGATCGTCGGTCATGGGCATGTTGACTCCGTTGGCCGTGAAGATCGGCGCCATCTCCTGGATGCCGAAGCTGCTTCCCCAGATCACCTGGATCGACAAGAAGATCCAAGGAGCCACCAGCGGCAACTGGTCGATCCTGCGCATCGCCGGCCTGCCCAACCTGATGCTGACCGTCGTTGGCCGCAAGTCCGGGGTGCCGCGGACCACTCCGCTGCTGTGCGTCCCGTACGGTGACGACCACCTCATCGCCGGGTCCTACTTCGGTGGGCCCAAGACACCGGTCTGGGTGGCCAACGTCCGAGCCGCAGATCAGGTGACCGTGTCGGTGCAGGGCAAGACCCACGTCGCCGTCCCCCGAGAGATCGGCGACGACGAGCGTCCGGCGATCTGGGCCCACATGGTCAAGACGTGGCCCAACTTCGAGAAGTACGCCGAGCGCACCGACCGGAAGATTCCCCTCTTCCTGCTCGAGCGCGCGAGCTAATCCGCCTGATCGAGGCCTGTCGCGGCGCGAACCCAGTCCCAGACGCGGTCGACGCTGGCCGGCGTCGACTCAGTACGGCCCCGGTAGTTGACGGGGCGCTGCCGTCGGTCGTGCCAGAAGGTCCCGGAGCGGGGAGCGGGGTCGGTCGCGGCCAGCCAGACGATCGTGTCGGCGCCGACTGCGGGGCTACGCAGCAGCGGGCGCGACAGCACCCGGAAGCCGGGCAGTGACTCGGCAACACCTGGCGTGTCGGCCCAGCCCGGGTGCATCGCGTACACCGCCACGCCGGCGTCAGCCCAACGGCCGGCCAACACCGGCGTGAGCTCGACCTGGATGCGCTTGGTTCGGGCGTACGCCACCGTGCCGCGGTACTCACCGTCCTCGTACTCGAGGTCATCAGGGTGCAGCGACTGGGTGTACTGGCCACCCGACGAGACGACGATCGTGCGAGCACCCGCAACGGAATGCCGCAGCACCGGCAGTAGACGCTCGGTCAGGAGCACCGGCCCGAGCACGTGGGTGGCGAGGGTCAACTCATGCCCGTCCACCGACGTCGTCCTGTGGGCCGGCATGACCCCGGCGTTGTGAACCAGGATGTCCAGAGCCGAACTCGCGCTGTACAAGCGACCGACGAACTCGTCCGCGAACTCGCTGACCGCGGCCAGGTCCGAGACGTCGCACTCCTCGATCAGCAGCTCGGACGGGTGGCCCTCGTCGGCCAGCACCTCCCTGATCCGGTCGACCGCGGCCTCTGCTCGCTGCCGCGACCTGACCAGAAGGTGGACAGTTGCACCGAGCCGGGCCAGCCCGAGCGCGGTGGCCTCCCCCAGCCCGCGGCCCGCGCCGGTGACCAGGGCGCGACGGCCGATGAGAGCCCCTGGCGCCGGATCGTCCTTCGGCCAGCCACGCCGACGCAGTGCGAACCCGAGGTTGGTGTACCCGGGGAGCACCGCGCGGTCCATCAGGCGGTCGAGACCTCGATCAGGGCCCATCGGCCGATTCCTTCACGAAGGTGAGTTGGTTGTCGTCGATGTAACGCGCAGCGAAGCCTGCTTCGCAATAGGCCAGATAGAAGTGCCACATCCGCCGGAAGGTGTCGTCGAAGCCAAGCCGCGCCACCTCGTCGCCGGCCGCCTGAAACGCCTCGTCCCACAGCCGCAGCGTGGCCGCGTAGTGCAGGCCGAAGTCCAGGCGGTTGACCAGACGCAGGCCGGTTCGCCGCCGGGTGATCTCCTCCAACGCGCGGACCGACGGCAGCGCACCGCCGGGGAAGATGTACTTCGTGATCCAGGTGTGCGTTCCGCGGGATGCAAGCATCCGGTCGTGCGGCATGGTGATGGCCTGAATGACCGCACGCCCATTCGGCACGAGCAGTTGGTCGATCTTCTCGAAGTAGGCCGGCCAGAACTGCCACCCGACCGCCTCGATCATCTCCACGGACACCACGGCGTCGTAGGTGCCCCGGACATCCCGGTAGTCGCACAGCTCGACGGTCACCAGATCGCGCACGCCGGCAGCGGCGACGCGCTGGTCGGCGAGCTCCTTCTGGGCCGCCGACAGCGTGATCGTGCGCACGCGTGCACCACGTTGCGCCGCACGTATGGCCAGCTCGCCCCAGCCGGTGCCGATCTCCAGAAGGCGCGTGGACGGCCCGACTCCGGCCTCGTCCAGAAGTCGATCGATCTTGCGCTCCTGGGCCCGGCGCAATGCGTTCTCCGACCGGACGTCACGGGGCGGGCCGGCCTCCCAGTGCATGTCCCGGTGCACCAGGTCGGCGTCGAACAAGCCTGCCGAGTAGGTCAGCGTGGGGTCGAGGAACAGGGTGAACAGCTCGTTGGAGAGGTCGTAGTGATGCGCGATGTTGTTGCGCGACCCGGATCGAGTGTTGCGGTGCTGGCGCGGCACCCGGCGCACGGCAAGGGCACGAAGGCGCTGAAGACGCGCAGGGATCAGCGCGGCCATGTCGGCAGCAAGCACCGTGAGGAATCCGACCAGGTCGTCGCTCTCCCAAGCGCCGGTCAGGTAGGCCTCGCCGAGTCCGATGAGACCGTCCCGCCCGAGCCGGGCAAAGAACTCGTCCGGGCGAATGATGCTGGCGCGCGGCCCGCCGCGGCCCAGGAGGATCACACCGTCGGGCTCGTGCAGCTCAACCGTGACGTCGCGCTGGTGGACGGCGGCATGGAACAGCCGGCGACTCACCTGCGCACCCACCCGGGTCCGAAGATTCCACACCGGTTCCACCAGTGTCGGCCACCGGTCCACCGTCGCGACTGCTGTCATGAACTCACTCCTGGTTGCTGGTGTGGCGGCCGAGGCTGGACGGGCAGGCGCCGCAGCCAGAGCCAGATTCCGTGCGCGTGGATGAGCGCGGTGCCGCGAAGCGCCGCCCAGGTCGCCCGACGGATCTCGCGGGCTTCACGCACCGGGGCCCCCGAGAGGGAAGCGCTGAACACGGTGCTGTCTGCGGTGCGCAGGCTCACGCTGATGCTGAGCCGGCCGTTGGGAACGGGCGCGACAACGGTGTAGGTGCCGTCGACCCCATGGAACGGCGAGACGTACATCTGCTTGTCCACCTGCCCACGGCCCGCCGCGTCGGTGTCGACCAGGTACGCGTGGCGATCGCCGTAGGTGTTGTGGACTTCGACGATGGTCGCCACGAGGTGGTCCGATTCGTCCAGGCACCAGAACACGCTGATCGGGTTGAAGCAGTGCCCCCATGCGCGTGGTTGCGTGGCCACCAGGATTCTTCCGCCGCGGAACGTGCGCCCGGAGGCGGCCAGGAAGTCCTCCACGTTCGCACGAATGCTTCGGGTCGGGTCGCCGAGATGGTCGCGTGCCTCGATTCGTCCACGGGTGAAGGCACGACGGCCATGGTCCGGGAGCTCGTCGACATCGACCAGCCACAGGTGTGACTCGTGGCTGAAGGTGCGCAGGAACGGTGACCGGCGGGTGTGCCGGATCGTCGTCTTGTACACCCCGACCTCCGGGCCCCAGGTGTATCCGAGCCGTTCGGCAGCCACCAACCCGGAGCGCGCGCCGTCCTCGTGAAAACCCCAACCGTGATACGCCCCGGCGAAGGCCAGTCGGTCGCTGCCGAGCGCGTGCAGACGCCGTTGCGCCGCGACCGACGTCGGGGAGTACAACGGGTGGTCGTACTCCATGCGCTCGAGCACCTGGGATTCGTCCACCAGGTCGGTTCCGCCGAGCGTGAGCAGCAGCGGCCGTTCGGTGGCCAGGCCCTGCAACCGACTCAGGTCGTAGGTGACCGTGAGCCCGGAGGCTTCACTGCTTCGGCGGAAGTTCCAGGCGGCGCGCGCCGGGCGAGCCGATGGCAGCACGGACGTGTCGGTGTGCAGTACCGCTTGGTTCTTGGAATAGGGCATGGCCGAGAGGGTGCTCCGCTGCTCGTCGGTCGGCATGCCGAGCATGTCCACTGCCTGGTCCGGATGCGTGGCGATGACGACCGCGTCGTACCTGGTCGTGGCGCCTCCGCCATCAGTCAGGAGCACACCGTCCTCCGCCGGCACGACCTGCGTGACCTTCGTTCCTCGCCGGACCTGATGCAGCTGGCCGGCCACCCGCTCCACGTAGGTCCTGGACCCGCCCTCGACCGTCCGCCAGCGCGGGGAGCCGAACACGCGCAGCATCCCGTGGTGGTCCAGGAACTGGAAGAGGTACGCGGCCGGGTAATCCAGCGCGACATCCGGGTCGCAGGACCAGACCGCGGCGATGACCGGCTCCATGAAGTGGCGGCGAAAGTGCGCGGAAAACCGACCGTCCCGAAGGAACTCGGCGGTGGTCTGCTCGCCGTCTCCACGTCGTCGACCGCTGCTGCGCACCAGGCGGCGCGCGCGGCGATGGAACCTGGGGATCTCGGCCAGCATCCACACATGGCGTGGGTTGAGCAGCAGTCGAGGCGTGGGAATGACACCGCGCAGACCCAACGCGCCGGCCCACTGGATGCCGGTCACGTCGTCGCGGACCGACATGGACATCTCGGAGGGACGCGTTTGCACCCCGAGCTCGTCGAACAGTCGAAGCAGCACCGGATAGGTCCGTCGGTTGTGGACGATGAAACCGGTGTCCACCGGAAAACTCTGTCCACCCAGCTCGACGTCGTGCGTGTCGGCGTGGCCACCCAACCGTTCGCTCGCCTC
>DATEDT010000047.1:0-6169 GCA_035281505.1 Aeromicrobium sp.
GACGCGCAAGGAGCGAACTGATCTCCGCATGAGCCTCCAGATGGGTGCGGAACCCGGTGCCGGCGAGGACCAGGTCGCCCACGACCAGCAGGTCCCCCTCGCCTTCGTTCACGGCGGACGTCGGCCCCAGTGACCTGAGGCCGGCATCGGCGAACCAGCGCTCGTAGGCAGGTGACTCCGCGGCCCGCTCCTGGAACCGGAACCGCGCCGCGACCGCCCGACCACCGATGACCAGACCGCCGTTGGCGGCGAAGACCATGTCGGGCAGACCCTCGACCGGCTCGATGACGTCGACGACGTGCCCGGCATCGACGAACGCCTGTCGCAGCGTCGTCCATTGCTGCATCGCGCGCGACTGGCTGACCCCGCTGCCCGGATGCATCCACGGGTTGATCCGGTAGGAGACATCGAAGAAGGTCGGCGGACACATCAGGTAGTGCCGACGCGTGGCCACACGCCCTGAAGCGATGAGTGGCTCAACCCCCGTAATCGTCATACAAACAGTATGACTCTCATCCTCTTGCGCAAGATATCGTTCGCCATTGCGTATTCTGATCGCGATTCGTTAATTCAGCCGGAGGAGCGCAACAGATCGATGGACGAGCTCAATCACGCGATCATCGGGCAGTTGACGGCCAACGCCCGCGCCACCTTTGCCGACGTCGGCGCGGCGGTCGGGCTCTCGGCTCCGGCGGTCAAACGACGGGTCGACGCGATGCTCGCGCGAGGCGAGATCGCGGGATTCACCACCGTCGTCGATCCGGCTGTTCTCGGCCGCGACACCGAGGCATTCGTGGAGATCACGTGGGCCGAGAACGTCTCGAAGTCACGGATCCGGACCGACCTGGAGAAGATCCCCGAAGTGGTCGGTGTATGGACGGTCGCTGGTGATGCGGACGCCGTCGTTCACGTGGTCGCTGCCGGAATTCCCGAGATCGAAGCGACGGTCGAACGCCTCCGCGGCAATCAGGGCATCGCCCGGACGCGCACCTCGATCGTGATGTCGCGACTGCTGCAACGCCCCCGCGCTTGAGCTGCCCCGACTAGACCGCAGCCACCTCAGGGGCCGGCGTGAGCAGCGAGGCGATCGGGACGTCGAGGTCTGCGAGCCGCTGGCGATCGACCGGCAACCGCTGGGCGATGGCCCGCTTGCTGAACATGAACTCCTGCGGCCGGTTGACGCAGTCGGCTGCAATCAGCTCCCCGTCGCGCAGATAGAAGCAGGCGAAGTCCCGATCAACCGTCGGGTCTCCGCGCAGGACGACCTCGTCGTAGCCGCTGTTGAGACCGGCGATCTGCAGCTTGAGGTCGTACTGATCGGACCAGAACCACGGCAGTGCGGAGATCTCCGCCGATCGTCCGCACATGGTCGCGGCCGCCACCTTGGCCTGCTCCACGGCGCTCGACACCGACTCCAGCCGAACCCGCTGCCGGTACCGGGGGTCCAGATAGTTCGCACAATCGCCGGCGGCGACGATGTCGGGGTCGCTGGTGCGGCTGGTCGTGTCGATGACGACGCCGTCGTCCACGGCGAGTCCGGCCTCCTGCGCCAACTCGACGTTGGGCTGGACCCCGATGCCGACGATCACGATGTCGGCAGCAAGCTCCTCGCCATCAGCGAGACGGACGGCGCTGACCCGGTCGGACCCTTCGAGGCCGGCGACGACGGCGCCGGTCCGGATGTGGACCCCCTCGGACTGATGGATGCGGGCGAAGAAGTCAGAAACCTCCGGAGCGGTAACCCGCTGCAGCACGCGGTCGGCGGCCTCGACCACCGTGACGTCGAGGCCGAGGCGCCGCAACGAAGCGGCCGTCTCCAGGCCGATGTAGCCCCCACCGACGATGACGGCACGACGACTGCCGGCGACCGTCGAGCGAATCGCTTCGACGTCACCGGCGGTACGCAGGTAGTGGACGCCGGCCAGGTCGGCGCCCTGTACCGGGAGTCGGCGCGGACGTGCGCCCAGGCACAGGGCGAGCTTGTCGTAGCCGATGGATTCCCCGTCACTGAGGACGACGTGGCGCGTGGCGCGATCGATGCGCTCGACGCGGCCGCGCCGGATCGTGATGTCCTGCTTGTCGTAGAACTCCGGCCCGCGGATCAGCAGATCGTCGATGGCCGACTCGTCGGCCAGGTACGTCTTGGACATCGGCGGGCGCTGGTAGGGCAGATACGGCTCGTCCCCGATCAGCAGGATCTCGCCGGCCCAGCCCTCCTGCCGCAGCCGCGCGCACAACTGGGCTCCGGCGTGGCTGGCCCCGACGATGACTGCGCGCCCACCGGTCATGCCGGCTGCTTCGGCTTCAGCTGGACCAGCATCTTGCTGTAGCCCCGGACGAAGTTCGACTGCACGTACTCGGGCTCCTCGACCACCTGGATGTCGTCGAAGCGCTCCAGCAGCTCCTCCCAGAGGATGCGCAGCTGCAACTCGGCGAGCCGGTTGCCCATGCAGCGGTGCACACCGAACCCGAAGGAGATGTGGTTGCGCGCGTTCGGGCGGTCGATGATGAAGTCGTCGGCGTTCTCGAACTTGGTTTCATCCCGGTTGCCCGAGACGTACCACATGATCAGCTTGTCGCCCTTGCGGATGAACTGCCCGTTGAGCATGGTGTCGGCCTTGGCGATCCGGCGCATGTAGGCCAGCGGGGTCTGCCAGCGGATGATCTCCGAGACCATGTTCGGGATCAGGCTCGGGTCTTCCTTGAGCTTGGTGAACTGGTCCGGGAACTGGTTGAGCGCGTACACCCCGCCGGTCATCGAGTTCCGGGTCGTGTCGTTGCCGCCGACGATGAGCAGCGCCAGGTTGCCGAGGAACTCCATCGGTCGCCGCACCAGATCCTTGGTGCTCTCGTTCATCTGCAGCAGCGTGATGAGGTCGAACCCGGGCGTCTCGCCGGCAGCCATGCGCGCGGCCTTGTCGTGCCAATGGGCGGTGAAGCTGCGCGCCATGTCGGCCATGCCACGGAACATCTCGTCGTAGTCGGACGGACCGCCGGTCATCTCTTCACCGCTCGCGGCCAGGTCGGACCAGTAGACGAGCTTCCTGCGCTGCTCGTACGGGAAGTCCAGCAGCGTCGCGAGCATCCGTGAGGTCAGCTCGATGGAGACTTGGTCGACCCAGTCGAACGGCTCATCGACGGGCAGGTTGTCGAGAACCTCGCGGACGCGCTCGCGGATCAGACCCTCCATCTCCTGGAGGTTCTTCGGCGCGACCACACTCTGAACCGCTTGGCGCTGCAGGTCATGACGGGGCGGGTCCATCGCGATGAACATTTCGAGATCCATCCCCGGCGGCGGTTCGCCCATGATGATGAAGGGCTCGGCGGAGAAGAGCTCGTGATTCTTGTCGACGGCCATGATGTCGTCGTACTTGGTGATCGACCAGAACGGCCCGAACGGGGTGTCGGTCTTGAAGTGCACGGGGGCCTCCTCGCGCAACCGCGCGAAGTAGGACTTCCACCGGCCCTGTCGGTACAGGAACGGATTGCTCACGTCGATCTCGGCCAGATCGAGGTCCTCGACCGGGGGAATCGGTCGTTCCACGATCGGCTTCGGCCGGGAATCACCGAACAAGCGAGTCCGCGCCTTCTGGTACAGGTGGAGGCCTTGGAGCTGCCGATCGATCGGGACGGTTGCTTGCGCCTTCGCGACGACGCTGTCGAGTGCCTTCATCAGGGTTCTCCGTTCGGGGCTTACATCTGGAATTCGGGGAGTTGGACGGTGAGCCCGTCCAAGTCGGCGGTCAGCTCGATCTGGCAGGACAGCCGCGAGGTCGACTGCCGTTCCGGGTTCATCCCCAACATCTGCTCCTCGTCCGCGCTGCAGCTTCCGGTCGTGGCCGTCCACTGTTCGTCCACGATCACGTGGCAGGTGCCGCACGCCACTTCGCCGCCGCAGTCGCCGTCGATGCCGGGGACGGTGTTGTTGGTGGCGACCTGCATCAGGGACTGACCCTCGATCAGGGGCGCTTCGTGCTTTTCGCCGTCGTGGGTGATGAAGGTGACCGTTGCCATGGCCTGCTCCCGGGTGAGTTGGGTTTGCTGGTGTTCTTTCACCTTGCCAATCGCCCGACCGCGGGACTATGTTCGCTCGACCCAAAGAATTGTGAAATCGGCTCAGACGGAGTGCTCGGTGGATTCTGCAGAACCCGGCTGGCCAGCGCACGCCATCGAGCAACTATTGGCGGCGGGAGCCCTCGATCCCGTGGCGACCCGCCGCTTCCACGAGGTCATGCGACGGGAGGGTGTCGGCGAGGCGGAACTCGCTCAGCCCGGCGCCCAGGTGCCGTTGCGCTGGTTCCGGGAGGCCTACCCTGACCTGGACTCCGACCAGGCCACCCACCTCGGCTTCATCACCGGCGAGTACGCCGGTCTGACGTCGTACGGCGTGCTCAGCGTCCCGCTGGTCAGCGCCGGCTCAGTCAGCGAGATCCTGCGGCTGCTCGATTTTCTGCCCCTGATCTCCAACGCGATCCACGCCCGCTCGCTCGAAAGCGAGGACGGCGTCGTGATCACCCTGACGACGCATTCCGGCGACCCTGTCTTGGATCGCTTCGCAGCGGGTTACACCGGCGCCGCGCTGCTGCGCCTGATCCGATTGCTTGCCGACGACGCCCCCGGGCTGGAGTTCCACTTCGCTTGGCCGATGCCACCCCAGATGGCCGACCATCCCGATGTTCTTGCTGGCCGACTGAGGTTCGACGCCCCCATGAACTACGTCTATGCCCCCACCTCGACGTTGGAGGCGGTCTGCCGCTACTCCGACCCAATGGCATACGCGCATGCCATCGACGGTCTGAAGCGCGCACTCGAGAGCCGCTCGATCCCTTACGACGTCACCGAGCAGGTCCGCCGGATCCTCGACCAGGGCCCCGGCTTGATGCACACCAAGCAGGTCGCCGCCAAGCTGAACCTGTCGGTCAGCACGCTGAAACGGCGACTCGCCATGGCCGGGACCAGTTTCAGCGACCTGCTCGAAGCATCGCTCCAGGACCGGGCCATGCTGCGGCTGCTGGACCCGACGTGCGGACTCGAGGAGATCGCAACGGACCTCGGTTACAGCGACCTCGCCAACTTCTCGCATGCCTTCAAACGCTGGACCGGCACCACGCCCGGCCGGTTCCGCCGTGAACACCAACGAGTTGGCTGAGCCACACCGCCGGGCAATGCGGCGGGATCAACGTCTCAGCTGCGTCAGGATCCACTTCGTCGCCGCGGGAACCGAGGCCGCGTCGGCGTTCGTGTCGGAGTGACCAGCCGCCCAACGACCGACGGCGACTTGGATCCCCTGCGCTCGGTACGCCTGCACCAATTGCTCGGTAAAGACGAACGGCGCGACCGCATCGATGATCCCCACTTCGATGCGAAGCGGCACGTCGCGCAGCGGCAGCCGGCGGACGTCGTCCGCCGCAAGCTTGGCAACCGCCGTGTCGAGGAGCGCTTTGCCTCGTGGCCCGAGCACTCCGGCCGGGGGAAGCCCTCCCCACGCGTCGCCAGCCGACAACTCCTCAAGGCACTGCGTCTCCAACCGACCCCACAGCGCCCTCGCCTTCGTGCTGAGGCCACCGTTCAAGGCGAGGTGCTCGACGACGGGATCCTCCACGGCTTGGCCCTTGAGGATGAGGCCGGCCAACGCAACCAACTCGCCGGTGACAGGTTGAACTGCGACGGGGACGGGGCGCAGCGTCCGGATCAGCACCTCCATCTGGGTGACCGGGGTGACGGCATGCACGCCCATCAGCTGCATTCCTGTCACCAAGGGCCGCCGACGGTCAGCCACGTTGAGCGCGGCTACACCGCCCTCTGAGTGGCCTGACGCCACCCAGCGCCCGTTCAACCGGATCAGTTTCCGGGTCGCCGCGACCATGTCCACCATGGACCGCCCGAGGGATCCGCCACGCAGGTAGGGATGGCCACCTGGAACGCCGAGGCCCTCATAGTCAGGACGGGCAACGGCGACTCCGGACTCAAGCAGGCGGCGAGCAAGGTCGTCCCCTTGCTGCATCCTCCGTAGCTCGGAGTGATCGGGCGTTCCGTTGGTGGGCGCGCATCGGTCAGCCGCCCCTGTCGTCATGTGGCCGTAGACGACGAGCGGCCATCCCCGCTTTGGGGCACGGCCGACCGGCACGAGAACCAGGCCTGTGGCCGGGACGACTTTGCCCGAGATGGT
>DATEDT010000048.1:0-6083 GCA_035281505.1 Aeromicrobium sp.
CGGCCAGGACTGCACCGCCGCCACGCGCGTTCTCGCCGGTCCCGGTGTGCACGACGACTTCGTCTCCGCGCTGGTCGAGCAGGCGCGCAACACCAAGACCGGCCTGCCGGACGACCCGGACGTGCTCTACGGGCCGCTCAACAACGAGAACCAGCTGGCTCGGGTCGCCGGAATGGTCGATCGCCTGCCCGATCACGCGCAGGTCGAGATCGGTGGTGACCGACAGGGCGATCGCGGGTACTTCTACACCCCCACGGTGCTCAGCGGGCTCCAACAGGACGACGAACAGATCCAGCAGGAGATCTTCGGCCCGGTCATCACCGTCCAGCGGTTCAGCGACGAGGCCGAGGCGTTGCGGTGGGCCAATGGCGTCGAGTACGGACTCGCGTCGAGCGTGTGGACCAAGGACCACGGACGAGCGATGCGGATGGCCAAACGGCTCGACTTCGGCGCGGTCTGGATCAATACCCACATTCCGATCGTCGCCGAGATGCCGCACGGCGGGTTCAAGCACAGCGGCTACGGCAAGGATCTGTCGATGTACGGGCTGGAGGACTACACCCGGATCAAGCACGTGATGTCCTACATCGGCGAGTGAGCGGCTAGAAGTCGAAGCCCAGCCCGAGCCGGTCGAGCGTCCGAAGCCAGAGATTGCGACGTCCGCCGTTTCGGTCCGCCTGCGCCATCGACCACCGGGTCGCCTGGATGCCGAGGTACGCGATCGGTTCAGGCGGAAAAGGCAGTGGCTTGGAACGGACGAAGTCGGACTCGGTCCGCTCGGTCGGCTCCCCCGCGAGCAGGTCGAGCATCACGTTGGCACCGAACCGGCTCGCGCCGACGCCCAGCCCGGTGTAGCCGAGTGCGTATGCGACCCGGCCGTCGTGGGCGGTGCCGAAGCTGGCGCAGAACCGCGTGGAGGTGTCGATGACTCCGCCCCATCGGTGCGAGAAGCGCAGACCCTCCAACTGCGGGAAGGTGGCGAAGAAGTTGCCGGCCAGGACGTCGAACGTGCGGGGACGCTGGTCGAGGTCCGCGCGGATCGGGCCGCCGTAGTGATAAACCGCATCCCAGCCGCCCCAGAGGATCCGGTTGTCGGCGGTGAGCCGGTAGTAGTGGAACTGGTTGCCCGCGTCGCTGGCACCCTGCCGGTGGCGCCACCCGATCGACGTCAGCTGCTCGTCCGACAACGGCTCGGTCATGAGCACATGGTCATAGACCGGGACCGTCGTCCAACGCAACCGGCCGAGCAGCGGGCGGAACGCGTTCGTCCCCAACGCCACCCGGTCAGCTCGAACGGTGCCGCGGTCGGTTCGGACCGACATGGCCCCACCGTCACGTTGCACGGCCCGCACCGGCGTGTGTTCGACGATCCGGACCCCCAGCCGTTCGGCGGCCTCGGCCAGCCCCCAGGCCAACTGGGCCGGGTCGACCAGAGCGCACGTGTCCCGGTTCCAGAGCCCGGCCAAGTACGTCGGTGACTGGATCTCGGCCCGGATGGCGTCCCGATCGAGAAACTCGCCCCCGGCCTCGCGCAGCTCCGCCACCTGATGGGGCCGCGTCGCAACGACGAGCTCGCCGGTGCGCTCGAAGTCACAGGCGATCTCGTGACGCGTGAGCGTCGCCTCGATCTCGTCCAGGTTCTGCCGTCCCCAGGACTGCAGTTGGTCGTACTCACCGGCAAACCTGGCCCGCCCGTTCGCCTCGCCGTGGGTCAGGCTGGCGTCGCAGAACCCGCCGTTGCGCCCCGAGGCCGCCCAGGCGATCCGGCCGGCTTCGATCAAGACCACGTCACGCTCCGGATCGCGCTCCTTGGCCAGCAGCGCCGTCCAGAGTCCGGAGTAGCCACCCCCGACGACGGCGAGGTCGCAGCGGGTGTCACCGACGAGCGCCGGTCGCGCGGCCGGACGCTCCGCTCGGTCGAGCCAGTAGACGGCCGGCTTCGCGCTCGCCCACGACGACGTCATCGCGTTTGGGGGAAGCCCAGATCGACCGCAGAGGTGGCGGGATCCGGCCACCGGGTCGTCACGACCTTGCCGCGGGTGTAGAAGTTGACGCCTTCGGGTCCGTACATGTGGGTGTCGCCGAAGAGGGAGTCCTTCCACCCGCCGAAGGAGTAGTAGGCCACCGGCACCGGGATGGGGACGTTGACGCCGACCATTCCGACCTCGACATCGCTCTGGAACCGGCGGGCGGCCCCGCCATCGCGGGTGAACACCGCCGTGCCATTGGCGTACCGGTTCGCGTTGATGAGGGCCAGACCCTCGTCGAAACTGTCCACGCGCACGACCCCCAGCACGGGGCCGAAGATCTCGTCGCGGTAGCACGTCATGTCCGTCGTGACGTCATCCAGCAGCGTGGGGCCGAGGAAGAACCCATCGCCCGGCACCGGTGCCGTCCGGCCGTCGACGACCACCACGGCACCCTGCTCCTTCCCCGCGGCGACGTAGGACGCCACCTTGTCGCGATGCTCACCGGTGATCAACGGGCCCATGTCGGTGGCCGGGTCCGACCCGTCTCCGACGACCAGCTTCTCGACCCGCTGACGGATGGCCGCCACCAAGGGGTCGGCGATGTCGCCGACCGCGACGGCCACCGACAGCGCCATGCAACGCTCTCCGGCCGATCCGTATGCCGCGGACACCAAGGCGTCGGCGGCCACGTCGAGATCGGCGTCCGGCAGCACGAGGGCATGGTTCTTGGCGCCGCCGAGCGCCTGGACCCGCTTGCCGTGCGCCGTTCCCGTCGCGTAGATGTACTGCGCGATCGGCGTTGACCCGACGAAGCTCACCGCCGCCACCTGCGGGTTCGTGAGCAGTGCGTCGACGGCCTCCTTGTCGCCGTGGACCACCGTGAACACGCCGTCCGGCAGCCCTGCCTCCTGCCAGAGCCCGGCCAGGAAGAGGGCAGCCGACGGATCCTTCTCGCTCGGCTTGAGAATGAACGCGTTCCCGCAGGCAACGGCATTGGCGCACATCCACAGCGGGACCATGGCCGGGAAGTTGAAGGGCGTGATGCCGGCGACGACGCCCAGGGGCTGGCGGAGGCTGTAGACGTCCACGCCCGTCGCCGCCTGTTCCGAGTAGCCGCCCTTGAGCAGCTGCGGAACGCCGCAGGCGAACTCGACGTTCTCCAGGCCGCGCGCGATCTCGCCCAGCGCATCGGCGTGGACCTTGCCGTGCTCGGCCGTGATGATGCGGGCCAACTCGTCGCTGCGGTCGCTGAGCAGCTGCCGGAACGCGAACAGGATCTCGGCTCGCTGTGACAGCGACGATGTTCGCCACAGCGCGGCCGCGCGAGCGGCACTCGCGACGGCGATACCGACGTCGTCGGCCGAGGCGAGCACGACGTTGGCCGTCACCTCGCCGGTCGCCGGATTGTGCACCGGCGAAGTTCGCTCGGACGTGCCGGGCCAGGACCGGCCGTCGAGCCAGTGGTCGATCGTCACAGAACCTCCTCGACCGTGATGCTGGGAAGTCCGGTGGCCGCGCCGACCGCGGCATTCGTGAGTCGTCCGGCGTGGGTGTTGATGCCGAGCGCGAGCGAATGATCATCCCGACAGGCCTGTTCCCAGCCCTTCTCGGCGAGCGCCATCAGATAGGGCAGCGTCGCATTGGTGAGCGCGTAGGTCGAGGTGTTCGGCACGGCACCCGGCATGTTCGCCACGCAGTAGAAGGTCGACCCGTGCACCGAGAAGGTCGGGTCGGCGTGCGTGGTCGGATGTGTGTCCTCGAAACAACCGCCTTGGTCGACGGCGATGTCGACGAGCACTGACCCCGGCTTCATGCGCGACACCAGCTCGTTGCTCACCAGCTTCGGTGCGGCCGCCCCGGGAATGAGCACCGCACCGATCACGAGGTCGGCCTCGGTCACCTGCTGTTCGATGGCCAGCCGCGACGACGCCAGCCCGTGAACGCGGTTGTTGTACCGCCAGAACGACATGCGGAGCTTGTCCAGATCGGTGTCGAGCAGCGTCACGTCCGCGCCCATCCCGAGCGCGATGTTGGCCGCGTTCTGGCCGGAGACGCCGGCGCCGAGAATGACGACTTTGGCGTTCGCGACGCCGCCGACCCCGCCCATCAGCACGCCTCGGCCACCCTGGGCCTTCATCAGCGCGTGTGCGCCGACCTGGGGCGCGAGACAGCCGGCCACTTCGGACATCGGATACAGCAGGGGAAGGCCGCCGGAGGGCAACTGGACCGTTTCGTAGGCGATGCCCGTGGTCCCGGACCTCAGCAACTCCTCGGTGAGGGTCTTGTCTGCGGCCAGGTGCAGGTAGGTGAACAGGACGAGGCCGTCGCGCAGGCGGTGATACTCCTCGGCGATCGGCTCCTTGACCTTGAGCACCAGATCGGCATTGCCCCACACCTCGTCCGCCGACTCCAGCAGCTTCGCGCCGGCTGCGGCGTACTCCGCGTCGTCGATGGACGACCCGATGCCCGCCCCGGACTGCACGAACACCTCATGGCCATGGGCAACGAGCTCGTGGACGCCGACCGGGGTGATGGCGACCCGGTACTCGTGGACCTTGACTTCCTTGGGAATGCCGACGCGCATCTTCGCTCCTGGTTGACCAGACGGTTGTAACGAATATTATTCGTTTTATGGCTGCACGCGCAATGCCCGGCACGGAAAAGGAACCCGCCGCCCGACGGGGTGCCGGCCGACCGCGCACCGCCGTGCTCTCCCGCGAGCGCATCGTCGACGCGGCGCTGGACCTGATCGACGAGGTGGGCGCCGAGACGTTCTCGGTGAACCTGCTGGCCGCCCGACTGGGTGTTCGGCCGTCGTCGCTGTACAACCACATCGCCGGAAAGGACGACCTGCTGGCCGCCGTGCAGGAGGTCATCACCGACGCCATCGACTCGACGATGTTCGAGACTCAGCCGTGGGCCGACGCCGTGAGCGCATGGGCCCGCAGCTACCGGTCGGCCTTCATCGGGCATCCGCACGCCATCCCGCTCTTCGCCACCTCCCCCGTCGCCGGAGCCATTCGCACGATGGAGATGTACGAGCGCGTCGTCCGCGGGTTCGACCGGGCCGGGTGGCCCTTGCCGCAGATCATTCCCGCGATCGTCGCCCTGGAGTGCTTCATCCTCGGCTCGGCCATGGACGCGGTGGCTCCGCCCGGCCTCTTCCACCCGGGCGATGCGGCGGAGCACGTACCGACCCTGGCGTCGGCGTTCGCTGCCCAGGACCGGGGCGAAGGCCCGCACGCCGAGTCCGACATCGCTTTCGAAACCGGGCTGGCCGCGATGATCAGCGGGCTGGCCACCGCGGACCGCGACCGACCGGTTACCGCCGAGTAGGTCACCTCGGCATCCGCGCAGGTGAGAACGGGAGTAGCCTCTTGGGACGTGGCCACTCCATCACACGTAGAACCACGCCTCGTCGAACACTCCCGGGCCGCCCGCACGACCATCGCCCTCAAGGTCCTGATGGCTGTCAGCGGGTTGATCTTCATCGGGTTCGTCTTCGGGCACATGTACGGCAACCTCAAGGCCTTCGCCGGGCACGACGCGTTCAACGAGTACGCCGAGCACCTGCGCACCCTCGGTACGCCGATCCTCCCCCACGGCGGCTTCCTCTGGATCACGCGGACGGTACTCATCGTCGCGCTGGTGATCCACGTCGTCACGGGCATGAAGTTGTGGCACCGCGCGGGCCGGGCTCGCAACGTCCGGTACCAGGTCAAGAAGCACACCGGGGCCATTCCGGCGAGCCTGATCCTGCGGTGGGCCGGCCTGGCCATCTTCCTGTTCCTGATCTGGCACCTGCTGCAGTTCACGATCGTCAAGGTGAACGTCGGCGACGGCCCGGCTGAGTACCGCCACGACCCGTACAACCTGATGGTCGACAGCTTCCAGGTGTGGTGGATGACTCTCATCTACCTTGCTGCCCTGACGATGCTCGGCGCCCACCTGCACCACGGCTTCTGGGCCGCCTGCCAAACCCTCGGCTTCAACCGGACGGCCGGAGCGCGGGCCAGGTCACGCAGCTTCTCGTTCGTCCTCGCGCTCGTCATCACCGTCGGCTTCGCCGCGGTTCCCATCGCCGTCCTGCTCGGCATCATCCAGAACGCGTAA
>DATEDT010000049.1:0-7870 GCA_035281505.1 Aeromicrobium sp.
GACCTGAGCGCGCGTATCAAGTCGCCCGCCACAACGGCGACGGCAGTGGCGGCACTAAGCAAGCGCAAGCATGAGGTCTTCGACCAGATCAAGGCGCTGGACTCGGGCGACGACCCGGACGACATCCTCGATGACGCCGAGGACGAAGCCTTCAACGCCTGAGCCGCCGCTGATCCCTGGCGCTCGTCATGCGGTCGCTCCGAAGGGGATCGTGGCGACGGGCTGGCCGCGGATCAAGGCAACGTGCCGCAACGTTGGCTGGGGGTTCGACCCCTGGCAGGACGCGACCGGCCGGCTGATTCTCGCCAAGCGTGATGGCGGTCGGTGGGCTGCCGATTTGTCGATCCTGTCGATTCCCCGGCAGGTCGGCAAGTCGTACCTGTTGGGCTGCATCATCTTCGCGCTGTGCCTGCTGAACCCGAAGCTCCGCGTCATCTGGACGTCGCATCACACGGCGACGACCGAGGAGATGTACGAGGCGATGAAGGAGTTGGCGGCCAACAAGCGCGTCGCCCCGCATGTCAGGAAGTGCATCGCTCTACAGGGTTCGCGTTGGCGGATCACCTTCGCGAACGGGTCGCGGATCGACTTTGGCGCTCGATCGCAGGGGTTCGGTCGCGGCAAGGCGAAGGTCGGCGTGATGGTGTTGGACGAGTTTCAGCACATCACAGGTCGGGCGCTGTCGAACCTGGTGCCGACGATGAACCAGGCGGAGAACCCGCTGATCTTGTGCGCCGGCACACCACCTGGTCCTGAGGTCAGCGGCGAGGCGTTCACGCTGCGGCGCAAGGCGGCGCTGGAGGGCATCTCGGACGACACGCTGTACGTAGAGTTCTCCGCTGACGCTGATGCGGATCTGATGGACCGCAAGCAGTGGGCGAGGGCGAACCCTTCGTTCCCGAAGCGGACTCCGGAGCGGGCGTTCCTACTGAACCGCAAGATGCTGAGCGATGACGACTTCCGTCGTGAGGCGCTGGGGATCTGGGACCAGAACGATCGGCTGTTGGTGATGCCGAACTGGCCGTTGCTCGTGAGTACGCGCAGGCCCCCGCCGGTCAGAGCCCTTGGCATTTCGGTCGACCCGGACCGGGTGTGGATCTCAGTCGGTGCCTCATCGGATGGCGATTCCCCACACCTCGGGGCGGTGATTCGCCGTCGCCTGGACGTGGACCGGGCGCACGTCATCGGCGAGGTGGCCCGCATCCAGCGCGAGACGAAGTGTGCGGTGGTGTTCGGCCGCAAGCGCGAGGCGGACTCCCTGGAGTCGGATCTGCGTGAGGCTGGCGTCCGAGTGTTCCCCGCTGGTCTCGACGACTACGTGACCGCCTGCGCTGACCTGTACGACGCCGTCGCCGCCAAGGAAGCGGAGCACGGCGACTATCCCGAGCTGAACGATGCTGTCGCCGCGGCCGGTTGGCGCAAGGTCGGCAACCGCCGCGTGTGGGCCGCGCTGTCCGGCGACATCTCGATGCTCGAGGCCGTGACCCTCGCCAAGTGGGGCTCCACCCAGTCCGTGACTACCGATGCTTGGGGGTTCTACTCGTGAGCCTGATCAAGCGCCCCTCTGCTGCGGTCCTGATGCTGCTCTTGGCACTCGTTGGCTTCGTGGCCGTGCTCGGCGGCGTCTACCTTGAGTACGGCCAAGCTTGGGCGCTGATCGTCGGCGGCGTGGTGGCCCTCACTGTCGGCCTGCTGGCGGACGTCTGATGGCTTCACTGTTGAGCCGGATCCGTGGCGGCGCCGAGGAGCGGGCGTCGCTTGAGGACTTCATCGACCTGACGCGCCGCGCCATGTATGAGATGACGTGGACGAACACGCCGACCGATGACATCTCGGGCTCATTCGGGCACCTGGCGTCTCGTGGACACGGCGCGAACGGCGTGGTGTTCGCGTGCATGGCGGTGCGCCAGTTCGTGTTCTCGGCGGCCCGGTTCCGGTGGCAGCGTCTTCGTGACGGGAAGCCGTCGGACATGTTCGGCTCTGTGGACCTGCGGATCCTCGAGACGCCGTGGGTTGGTGGCACGACTCAGGATCTGCTGTCGCGGCTGATCCAGGATGCCGACTTGGCGGGGAATGCCTTCAACGTGCTCGACACGCCGCTGACTCGGCTGGGTGGCGACGGACAGGCGGAGATTGTCCGACTACGACCTGACTGGGTGCAGATCGTGACCACGCCCCGGATGCGCCCTGCTGGGCAGCTCGGGGAGCGGCGACTTGGCTACGTGTACTGGGAGGGCGGCAAGTCGTCGGGCAATGACCCTGTGCCGCTGATGCCGGATGAGGTCTCCCACTTCATGCCGACCCCGGACCCCCTGCACCCGTTCAAGGGCATGTCGTGGCTGACGCCGGTCATTCGCGAGGTCGAGAACGACACGTTGATGAGCCAGCACAAGCGGAAGTTCTTCGAGAATGGCGCGACGCCGAACCTGATCATCAAGCACGCTGAGGGCGCGGACCGTGAGGCGATCATCGCGTTCGACGAGCGGCTGAAGGCGAACAACGCCGGAGTCTCGAACGCCTACAAGAACCTGAACCTGTATCCGGGCGCTGATGTGACGGTGGCTGGCGCGAACATGGAGCAGCTCGACTTCAAGAACGTGCAGGGTGCCGGGGAGACCCGCATCGCTGCGGCGGCCGGTGTGCCCCCGGTGATCGTCGGTCTGTCGGAGGGCCTGGAGGCGGCGACGTACTCGAACTACTCGCAGGCCCGCCGCCGCTACGGGGATGGCACGGTGCACCCGTTGTGGCAGAACGCGTCCGGGTCGCTGGCGCCGTTGCTGCCGTCGATGGGCCCGGATGTGCGGCTCTGGTACGACGCCGACAACATCCCGTTCCTGCGTGAGGACGAGAAGGACGCCGCCGAGATCCAGGGGGTGCGCGCCTCCACCATCGCGGCGCTGATCGCGGCCGGATACACCCCGGAGTCCGTGATCGCCGCCGTGGAGGCGGACGACTTCCGACTCCTCAAGCACACCGGCCTGTTCTCCGTCCAGCTTCAGAAGCCCGGTTCCGACCAGCCCGTAGCGGCGGGAGAGGTGACCACATGACAGCCAGCATCGACGAGCAGAAGCGTCTCGCGCGCCCGCCGCTCGAAGGGCTGCGGCGCGAGTCGCCGTTCCGCCTCCGCGCGGCCGAGGACGGCGCCAGCGACGGCCTGACCCTGGACGGCTATGCGGCAGTGTTCAACCGCGAGACGGTCATCGACTCCTGGGAGGGACGCTTCAAGGAGAAGATCGCCCCGGGTGCGATGAAGCGGTCCTTCCGCGAGACGCCGCCGCGGGTGCAGTTTGACCACGGACATCACCCCCTCATCGGCTCCATCCCGATCGCAGCCTTGGAGCGCGGCTACCCGAAGGAGGAGGTCGACCCCGACCTGGCTCCCGAGGGCGGCGCGCACGTGCTCGCTCGTCTCCACGACAACTGGCTGGTGCAGCCGGTCCGTGACGCCATCGCCTCGGAGTCCATCGACGGCATGTCGTTCCGGTTCGCGGTCCTCCAGGAGGACTGGCACGACGCTGACGGCAAGAAGGTCACCGACCCGCGGACGCTGCGGGACCTGCTCCAGAAGTCGTGGATGGACGACCTCCCCGACGAGGAGCTTCTGGTCCGCACACTTCGGCAACTGAAGGTCCCCGAACTGGGCCCCGTCGTGTGGCCCGCCTACACCGACACCTCGGTCGGGGTCCGCTCCCAGACCATCACCATCGACCTGGCCCGCCTTAACGAGGCCGACCAGCGCAACATGCTCGCCCAGGCCGTCCTTCTGGCGGACCGGGTAGACGCCGAGACGCAGGGCCCCACCGATGAGGCAGAGGTCCACGTTGAGGTGAAGGTGGATGCAGAACAGATCCGCCACACGCTGCAGCAGATGCGGCAGCGATTCAACGACACGCAGCGCGCCACCGAGAAGGCAGGCGAGCACGAGTCGGCAACAGCGCACTACATCAAGGGCTTCCTTGCGGAAGTGCGCGCCATCAACCACAAAGCCGATTCCACGAAGGAGAGGTACTCGTGATGAGCGAGGACACCCAGGGCGTGACGCTGACTCACTCGCAGTCGCTGGCCCGCATGAAGGAGATCGAGGCGGAGCTGGAGCGCCTCGGAGAGCTCGACGAGCTCACCGCCGAGCAGGAGGCCGAGTTCGCCGACCTGCGCGACACGTACAAGAAGGTCGACCTGCACCGCAAGCAGCTTGAGCGCGCTGCCGACCTCGCCGAGATCCGGGCCGCTGCGTCCGGTGTCGGCGGCGGCAGGGTCACCTCGGTCGGGCAGGCCACCCGTGGCCGCAACGACCTCGACCGCGACGCCATCCTCGAGCCCGACAGCATCGAGGACAAGCGGTTCCGCAACCCGTGGGACCTGTCCGACGTCCGCACCTTCGGACGCTCCGACGAGGAGCTGGGCACCGAGTTCCGTGCCCGCGCCGAGTCCGCCATCGAGCGGATGCAGGGTGCCTCGGACGCCGTTCGTGAGGCCGCCCAGAAGATCCTGGACCGGGCCGACAACCAGTCGAAGCTGGCCCGTCAGATCCTGGTGACCTCCAGCCCCGAGTACCTGCGCGGCTGGTCGAAGCTGGCGATGGGCAAGCAGCACGCGCTCACTGCCGAGGAGCAGCGCGCGATGTCGCTGACCGACAGCGCCGGTGGCTACCTCGTCCCGTTCCAGCTCGACCCGACGGTGATCATCACCTCGGACGGGACCCGCAACGACATCCGCCAGATCGCCCGCACGGTCGTCGCGACCGGCGACGTCTGGAACGGCGTCTCCTCGGGTGCCGTGTCGTGGTCGTGGGACGCTGAGGGCGCTGAGGTCTCGGACGACGCGACCACCTTCGCTCAGCCCACCGTGGCGATCCACAAGGCGCAGGGCTTCGTGCCGATCTCGATCGAGGCGTTCGACGACGCCGCGAACGTGACGCAGGAGGTCGGGCGTCTGCTGGCCTTCGGCAAGGACACGCTGGAGGCGACCGCGTTCGCCACCGGTACCGGCTCCGGCCAGCCGTTCGGAATCGTGACCGCGCTGGCGGGCACTTCCTCGGAGATCAACGCCGCGGCGGACGACACGTTCGCGATTGCGGACGTGTACTCCACGTACGGTGGCCTGCCGGCCCGCTACCGCAGCGGTGCCTCGTGGCTGGCGAACAACCTCATCTACAACCTGGTCCGCCGGTTCGACACTTCCGGTGGTGCGGGTCTGTGGACCACGCTCGGCAACGACCGTCCTGAGAACCTGCTGGGTCGGCCGGTGTACGAGGCTGAGGCGATGGACGGGACCGTGACCACCTCGGGTGCGGTGTCGAACTACATCATGGTCTTCGGTGACTTCAGCAACTACGTCATCGCTGACCGCGTGGGCACCCGGGTCGAGTTCATCCCGACCCTGTTCCACACCAGCAACAACAGGCCGTCCGGCCAGCGCGGCTGGCACGCCTGGTACCGGGTCGGTGCGGACTCCGTCAACGACGGCGCGTTCCGCCTGCTCGACGTCCCGAGCGCGGCCTGATCCAACCTGACGGCGTGGCGTCCCTACCTGAGTGGGGACGCCACGTCCCTGGTGGAACCAACCAAGAGAGAAGGCGAGCCGCGTGAAGATTCTGCGCGTCATCGAGGCGTTCGCGACCACGGTCGACGGGGTTCCTCGCATGTACACCGAGGGCATGCTGGTGAAGTCCACGGACCCGATCGTGAAGGGCCGGGAGCGGCACTTCATGGACTCCGAGGCCTACGCCGACCGGCTGCTGGCGGAGACCTACGGCATTGCCGGCGGGACCACGGCTGCCACCGAGACGGCGACCGCCGCGCCTGGTGAGAGGCGCGCCCGCAGCGTGGCGAAGAAGGCCACGAAGCCCGCGAAGGCAGAGGGCTGATACGGGATGGCGACGGTCATCGTCACCGACCGGAGCTCGTATCCGACGTCGGGCAACCTGTCGAGCGCGCAGACCGGCAATGGGGCGTCGACAAACGTCGCTGACCGTGGTGACGCTGCGGACCGGCCGGCGTTGCTGAAGATCACCACCACGGTGGGTGCCACCCCGACCTGCACGTACGCGATCGAGGGTAGCGCCGACGGCACCAACTGGTTCAGTGTGGCCTACGCCGACTCGGCCACCCCTGAGACTCTGAGCGTTGCGACGTTCGCCATCACGACCGCGACCACAGTCTACAAGATCCTTCGGCTCAACCACCCGTGGCGGTTCCTGCGGGTCACGTACTCGGCGAACACGAACGTCACCAACACGGCTGACGTCTGGATGTTCTGAGTCCGATGGCGCTCGACTACTTCACTCTGGCGGAGTTCCGTGCGCTGCCTGACATGAATGACTCCTCGATGTGGTCGGACGCGAGGGTGACGGCGATCGGGGAGTACATCCAGGGTGTCATCGAGGGCGAGTGCCAGACGTCGTTCGTGGCTCGCTCGACCACGGAGACGCTCGATGGGTCCGGCACCACTCGCTTATTGCTGAAGACCCCGTATGTCTTGTCGATCACCTCGGCCACCATTAATGGCACTGCGGTGACCGACACCATGTCTGTGAGTCGCGGCGTGGTGGAGCGCGTCGTTGCCGGGACCTACAACCCGATGACGTGGACGCTGGGCCGCCGCAACGTGACGATCGTCTACTCGGCTGGCTACTCCACTACGCCACCGTCGGACATCAAGGAAGCGGCGCTCCAGGGCGCGCGCGCCTATGCGCTGGAGACCTCGGAGAAGTCCGGGACGCTGGCGCGGCGATCGTCGGTGACCAACGACCTGGGTGGCACCACGTCCTACGTTCTGGCCGGCGAGGAGCAACCGACCGGCTACCCCCAGGTGGACGCCGTGATCGTCCGCTGGAAGCGCAAGCTGAACAAGGTCACGTATCCCTGATGGCTGCAACCGTCATCGTCGCAGTCCGCAAGGCGGTGGTCGCGGCGGTCGCTGACCTGGCCCCGTTCACGGACGTGCCGGTGATGTACGCCTTCAAGGCGACGACGAACCGCGAGTTCGCCTACACCCGTGACGCGACGTTCGAGCATGGCGCTGCGGCGATGAAGTCGGGCCGCAACTTCCGTGACGAGGTCGGCCGATTCGAGTTCGTGATCTGGGTCGAGGCGCCTGGCGATTCCGCCGAGGAGGCCGCTGACCGCGCGCTGGTGTTCGGTCTGGCTTTTGAGGAGTGGGTGGCCGACAACAAGGCGGGTGTGGGCGGCGCCTACGCGATCCAGGTTGAGGGCGGCGGTCAGATCCGTGAGGCCACCGGCGACCAGTCCTCGTATGCCGAACTCGTCTACCCGATCAAGTACAACGCCCGTCTCACCTAGGAGTGACCGTGAGTCGCAAGTTCAAGTACGTCGGCCCATTCGACGAGGTCGAGGTCGTGCGCGACGGCGTCCTGGTGGGCGTCGTGAAGCAGGGCCACCAGATCGAGATCCACGATCCCGAGGTCTCCGAGGGCCTCGACGGGCAAGCCGACTGGGAGCCCGTGACCGCCGTCAAGAAGTCCAAGGAGGACTAGGCCATGGCCCAGCTCGACGCCCAGTTGGGCATCGTCGATGAGAGCACGTACGGCACCGCCGTCACGGTGACCCGGTTCTTCGAGTACAACTCGGAGGGCATCGAGGAGGCCGAGGGCCGCACCGAGGGCAACCCGCTGCGGGCCGGTTACACCGCGAGGAACGACCGGTTCACCCCGTACTTCATGGGCGCTTCGGGCACCGTGGAGATGGACGTTCTCACGAAGGGCTTCGGTATCTGGCTGAAGCACATGCTGGGCACGGTCGCCACCACGGGTCCGGCGGAGACCACGGTCTACACGCACACGGGCACGATGGCGGACCTGTTCGGGAAGTTCTTCACCCTCCAGGTAAACCGGCCGTTCCACCCGGCCGGC
>DATEDT010000050.1:0-2294 GCA_035281505.1 Aeromicrobium sp.
ACCGAAGAACACGAGATTCACGACGTTGCAGTCCCGTCCACGCCGCATCCGTCGCAGCATGGGTCTGGCAAGAAGCGTCATGAGCGCCGCCGGGTCCCCAGCTGGGACGAGATCATGTTCGGCGGCTCCACCCGCGACTGAACCCCCGCCTCCCCAAGATCCAGACAGCGGCGTTCTGGACAAGATGCGTGACAGGTCGGGCCTCTCGGTTCTAAGTTGCTTGGCAACGAAATCGGGGGATTTCCATGCGGCGACTTGTCGGACTCGCGTGCGCGGCGTTCGTATTGCTGCCAGCGTGCGGCGGGGCACCCACCCCGATCGAGCCCACCGCCAAGGCGCCGACCTCAGCTCGTCCTGTGTCGGCAAGGCCAACAACGACGCTTGAGCCCCCGACCCTCCCGAAGGAGGCCAAGCGCAACGACGAAACGGGCGCCGCCAACTTCGTCGCCTACTGGGTGCGATTAGCGAATTACGCATCGCACACGGGCGACACAACACTTCTTCGCCGGGCTTCGGCGTCTGATTGCGATGCATGCGTTGACTACATCCGGCTATATGAGAAGACGTACGAGGCCGGCGGATACATAACGGGCGGTCAGGACACACTCACCGATGTGGAGGTCGAACGAGGATCAGTCGAGCATTTCGTGCGAGCTCGCGTCATATCCTCCCCCGGCGCATTCAGACCCTCCACAGATGCGCCCACGAGAAAGACCCCCAGCGAGCGCCTCTGGATCATCTATGCGGCGAAGTTTGAATCGTCGCGTTGGACCCTCACGCAGATTGGCCTCGAAAATTGAGGACGGTCTTGGTTACGGCGCTTGTTGCGACAGGATTCGCCACGCCGTCACGGGTCGCTGCTGTCGACGTGTCACCCAATGAGACAAACGACGGCGTGATCCTTCGGGACCGAGAAGTCCAAGATGGCCACTCGAGCAAACGTCCTTTTGGCAACTCTTCAGGTCGGCGGGCGCTGGAGGAGCCCAAACATCCCTGCACGTACAACGGCTTGATCCTGTCCTGCGACATTCCCGAGCCGAGCGCACCAGGCACCGTCTTCACCCCCGGCTTGGCGCGACAGGCGGTGGCGAGCATCCCGCTGCCCGGTTTGGCCCTGCACATCCAGCCCAACGGCGAAACACTCGTCAACGTGCCCACCATCTTCTGGGCCGATCCGCAGCCCTTCGAGACGTCGATCGACCTACTCGGTCACGAGATCTCCGTCGAGGCGACGCCGGAGAGCTTCACCTGGGTCCACGGCGACGGCAGCATGCAGACCACGGACCATCCCGGCAAGCCGTACCCGCGCGCCAACATCACGCACCGCTACTGGCAGCCGGCCGAGCGGCAGGCGCGGGTCGACACCACGTACAGCGTCCGGTTCTCCATCGACGGCGACGGGTGGACCGATCTCGGCGAAGTACTCGTCGCGGCCGGCCCTGCCACCGTCATCGACGTTCACGAAGCGGCGCCGGTCCTGGTGCGCTGACATCGCTGCAACAATGGCCGCATGCGCATCGCGGACCACGTCGTTGACCTCGTCGGCGGCACTCCCCTGGTCCGGTTGAACCGCGTCATCCCGCCCGGATCGGCCACCGTTGCCGCCAAGCTGGAGTTCGTGAACCCGGGCGGCAGCGTCAAGGACCGAATCGCGGCCAAGATGATCGACGCGGCTGAGGCGTCCGGCGCACTTCAGCCCGGCGGGACGATCATCGAGCCGACGTCGGGAAACACCGGGGTTGGGCTCGCCATCGTCGCCCAGCAGCGCGGCTACAAGTGCATCTTCGTCTGCCCCGACAAGGTCAGCCACGACAAGCAGAACACCTTGCGCGCCTACGGCGCGGAGGTCGTCGAGTGCCCGACGGCCGTTCCCCCAGAGCATCCGGATTCGTATTACTCGGTCTCCGACCGGCTGGTTCGCGAGACTCCCGGTGGTTGGAAGCCCGACCAGTACTCCAACCCGGCTGGTCCACAGAGCCACTACGAGACCACGGGGCCGGAGATCTGGGACGACACCGACGGGAAGGTGACGCACGTCGTGGCCGGCGTCGGCACCGGCGGCACCATCACCGGCGTCGGGCGCTACCTCAAGGAAGTCTCCGGTGGCGCGGTCAAGGTCATCGGAGTCGATCCCGAGGGCTCGGTCTACTCCGGCGGCACCGGGCGCCCCTACCTGGTCGAGGGTGTCGGTGAGGACTTCTGGCCGGACGCCTACGACCCGTCCATCCCGGATGAGATCATCGCCGTCTCCGACGCCGACTCCTTCGAGATGACCCGACGGCTCGCACGCGAGG
>DATEDT010000051.1:0-38048 GCA_035281505.1 Aeromicrobium sp.
ACTCGTGGCAGCATGCAGGTGACACCACCGGTGTCGCCGGACAGGAAGGTGAAGTTGTGGCTCTCCCCATCTTGACGCCCGAACAGCGTCAGGCAGCTCTGGAAAAGGCCGCTCAGGCCCGTCAACTGCGTGCCGAGGTCAAGAACCGCCTGAAGAACTCTGGCGCCTCGCTCGCCGACGTGATCAACGAGTCGAAGGCGAACGAGATCGTCGCCAAGCTCAAGGTACGAGACCTTCTGCAGTCCTTGCCGGGCGTCGGCAAGGTGCGCGCGAAGGAGATCATGGACCGCATCGGCATCGCCGAAAGCCGTCGTCTCCGGGGGCTGGGCGTGAACCAGATCCAGGCCCTGTTGCGCGAGTTCGGCAAGGGCGACAAATAACCCGAACCGGCTCCAAGCGGCTCGTCGTCCTGGCCGGCCCCACGGCCGTCGGCAAGGGCACCGTGGCCGCTCGGGTGCGCTCTGAATTGCCCGATGTCTGGGTCTCGGTCTCCGTCACCACCAGGAAGCCCCGACCCGGCGAGGTCGATGGCGTCGACTACGTCTTCATCGACGACGCCGAGTTCGATCGGTTGATCGCCGAGGACGACCTGCTGGAATGGGCTCAGGTGCACGGTGCCGCGCGGTACGGGACGCGGCGCAGTGCCGTGGAGGAGCACTTGGCCGCCGGCCATCCGGTCCTGCTCGAGATCGACCTCCAGGGCGCGCGGCAGGTTCGTGAGCACATGCCCGAGGCGTTGTTGGTGTTCCTGGCGCCGCCACACCTCGAGGAGCTGGAACGTCGGCTGGTCGGCCGGGGGACCGAAGATCCCGAGGAGCGGGCCCGGCGACTACGCACCGCCGAAGTCGAGCTGGCCGCCATGCACGAGTTCGACGTGACGATCGTCAACCACGACGTCGCGACGGCAACGGCCGAGTTGGTAGACTTGCTCAGGTTCGGCACTTCTGCCGACGCTCGCTCCCGCAACTCGTGACCCTGATCTGAAGAGGTTTCTCGTGACCACGACCCGCTCCGTCGCCGAGGGCATCACCAACCCGCCCATTGACGACCTGTTGGAGAAGGCCGATTCCAAGTACAAGTTGGTGCTCTACAGCGCCAAGCGGGCGCGGCAGATCAACGCCTACTACTCGCAGCTGGGCGAAGGCCTGCTCGAGTACGTCGGCCCGCTCCTCGAAACGCATGTCCAGGAGAAGCCGCTTTCCATCGCCCTGCGCGAGATTGCTGCTGACCTCCTGACCTGCGAAGACATTGAGCCAGACCAAGCCACGCAGGCCTAGTTCCAGGCGAGTTCTCCGGTCGTAGGTCGCCTGCAGTTTGGAGGCACGATGAGCAGGTCCGGTGCAGATGCACGAGAGATCGTGCTGGGTGTTTCCGGCGGCATCGCCGCCTACAAGGCGGCCAGCCTGTTGCGGCTGTTCACCGAGTCCGGAGACCGCGTCACCGTCGTTCCCACCGCGGCGGCCCTGAACTTCGTCGGTGCCGCGACCTGGGAGGCCTTGTCCGGCCGCCCGGTGTCGACCGATGTCTTCGACAGCGTCGACACCGTGCAGCACGTCCGGGTCGGCCAGCAAGCCGATCTGATCGTCGTCGCACCGGCCACGGCAAACACGCTGGCGAAGGCCGCGCACGGTCTGGCCGACGACCTGCTGAGCACGACCCTGCTCGCGTCCCGGGCACCGGTCCTGTTCGCGCCGGCCATGCACACCGAGATGTGGGAGAACCCAGCCACCCAGGCCAACGTTCGAACACTGCGTGAGCGCGGTTACGTCGTGCTCGACCCGGCCGTCGGCCGATTGACGGGCGTGGACACGGGCCCGGGCCGACTGCCGGAGCCGGAGGTCATTTTCGCCGCCTGCCGCGACCTCCTGTCCGTGCCGCGCGATGCCGACCTGCGTGGGCGGCGGGTTGTTGTCTCGGCCGGTGGCACCCGGGAGTACCTCGATCCGGTGCGATTCATCGGCAATCGATCCTCCGGGCTGCAGGGTTATGCGCTGGCCGCGGCCGCGGCGAGCCGCGGCGCCTCGGTCACCCTGGTCGCGGCCAATGTGAGCCTGCCCGACCCCGCCGGTGTCAACGTGGTCCGGGTCGTCACGACGGCCGAGATGCGCGAAGCCGTCCTCGCCGCGGCACATGACGCCGACGCGGTCGTGATGGCCGCCGCGCCGGCCGACTTCCGGCCGGTCACGCAGGCAAGTTCGAAGATCAAGAAGACCCACGACGGCACGGCGCCGCACATCGAGCTGGTCGAGAACCCCGACATCCTCGCCGAGCTGGTGCAGACGCGCACGAGCAAGCGCCCGATCATTGTCGGCTTCGCCGCCGAGACCGGTGACGCAGACGGCTCGGTCATGGACCACGCGCGTTCCAAGCTCGAACGCAAGGGCTGCGACCTGCTCGTGGTCAACGACGTCAGCGATGGCCAGGTGTTCAACGCTCCTGACAGCGAGGCGGTGATCCTCGGCGCGGACGGGTTCTCCCGTGCGGTCCCGCCGGGTCCCAAGGCCGACATCGCCCATGCCGTCTGGGACGCGGTGGTCGGACTGACGGCGTGAGCCTGTTCGGAATGTGAGCGCGAGTTTCACCATCTGGGCGGCGCCATTTAGACTTGCGCTTTAGTCTTGGTCAGTTGTTTCCCGCCGTACCGATCAGCGGTGCGGCCGATTCTTGGGAGTGTTCGTGGGTCGTCTCTTCACCTCTGAGTCCGTGTCCGAGGGGCATCCGGACAAGATCGCCGACCAGATCAGCGACACGATTCTCGACGCGATGCTCGCGCAAGACCCCGCGAGCCGCGTCGCATGCGAGACCTTCGTCACCACCGGCCTGGTGGTCATCGGCGGCGAGATCACGACCACGGCCCAGGTCGATTTCCAGGATCTGATCCGCAGCACGATCAAGGAGATCGGCTACGACGACTCCGCCAAGGGCTTCGACGGCAACACCTGCGCCGTGATGGTCGCGCTCGACAAGCAGTCGCCGGACATCGCGCAGGGTGTCGACAACGCTGAGGAGTCCCGCCTGGGTGTCTCCGACGCCGATCTCGACAAGCAGGGCGCCGGCGACCAGGGCCTGATGTTCGGCTTCGCGTGCGACGAGACGCCCGAGCTGATGCCGCTGCCGATCACCATCGCGCACCGGCTGGTCGAGAAGCTCTCCGAGAAGCGCAAGGACGGAACGCTCGGCTACCTGCGTCCGGACAGCAAGAGCCAGGTGACGATCGAGTACGACGACGAGGGCAACCCGCAGAGGGTGGCGGCCGTCGTGATCTCGTCCCAGCACGAGGACGGCATCGACCTGGAGACCAAGCTGGCTCCGGAGATCCAGAAGCACGTCATCGACGAGGTGCTCGGTCAGTACGACATCGACTCGTCCGACTACGAGGTGCACATCAACCCGACCGGCAAGTTCGTGATCGGCGGCCCGATGGGCGACGCCGGCCTGACCGGTCGCAAGATCATTGTCGACACCTATGGCGGCTACGGCCGGCACGGTGGCGGCGCATTCTCCGGCAAGGATCCGAGCAAGGTCGATCGGTCGGCGGCCTATGCGGCCCGTTGGGTGGCGAAGAACATCGTCGCGGCCGGCTTGGCCAAGAAGGTCGAAGTCCAGGTTGCCTACGCGATCGGCGTGGCCCACCCGGTCGGCTTCTACATCGACACCTACGGCACCGAGACGGTCGCACCGGAGCGGATCGAGGCTGCGGTCAAGGAGAACTTCGACCTGCGTCCGGGCGCCATCGTGCGCGACCTCGACCTGAAGCGGCCGATCTACAAGCAGACCGCCGCCTATGGTCACTTCGGTCGTCCGGGCCTGCCTTGGGAAGACACCAGCAAGGCCGAGGCTTTGAAGGCATCCGCGACCGCCTGAATCACCACCTCCGAGCAGCCCTCACCGCACGTCGGTGGGGGCTGCTTGACTAGCGGCGTGATTGCCCGCGTTGTCGTCGACTCGCCGCTTCCGCACCTGGATCGGCTCTTCGACTACGACATCCCGGCTGAGCTCCTCGACGACGTCGTGGTCGGCTGCCGCGTCAAGGTGCGCTTTGCCGGCCGCCTGGTCGATGCATTCGTGCTCGACCTCGTCGAGGTGTCCGATCATCAGGGCAAACTGGCGCCCCTGGCCAAGGTGGTCTCGCCCGAGCGCGTGCTTTCGGCCCCGGTCGCGAAGCTCTGTCGCGCGGTCGCCGACCGATGGGCGGGGACCTTGAGCGACGTCCTGCGCCTCGCCATCCCCCCGCGTCAGGCCCGGGTTGAGGCGCACCCCGTCGAGCCGACGACGCCGCCGGCTCTCCCGACGCCCGACGAGAGCGTGTGGCTCCCGTGGCCCGGCGGCCCGCAGTTCCTCTCGACGCTGGCCAGTGGCGCGTCGCCGCGCATCTGCTGGTCTGCACTTCCGGCCCACGACCCGGCCGAGGCGGTCGCCCAAGCCGTGCTCGCCACGCTGACGGCCGGTCGTGGGGCGGTCGTGTGCGTCCCCGACCATCGGGACCTGGAGCATTGGGACGCCGTCTTCGCCCGTGTCCTCGGGGGCCATCGACACGTGGTGCTTTCGGCCACCCAGAAGCCGGCCGACCGGTACCGCTCATTCCTCGCCGCCGCGCGCGGCACGACGTCCGTCGTACTCGGTACCCGCGCCGCCGCGTATGCCCCGGTCGCAAATCTGGGGCTCGTCGCGATGTTTGACGACGGCGACGACCTGTTCGCCGAACCGCGCGCACCGTACGCCCACGCACGCGAGGTGTTGCTGCTCCGCGCGCTGCAGGAGCGCACCGCAGTACTGCTCGGCGGTTACGCCCGCTCAGTCGAGGCGCAGGCTCTGGTGGAGAGCGGATGGTGCACCGAGGTCAGCCCCGAAGCCGTCACTCGACGGCGCATGTGGCCGACCATCGAGGTCTCCGACGGCGACGCCGGGGCACCGGCCCGCCTCCCGCATGCCGTGTTCAAGACGATCCGGGCGTGTACGGGGCCGGTACTCGTCCAGGTCCCGCGTCGCGGGTACCGCACCTCACTGGCGTGCCAGGCCTGCCGCACGCCTGCGCGATGCGGCACGTGCGGCGGCCCGCTCGAGCAGGGCGGAGCAGGCGAGAGGCTTCGGTGCCGCTGGTGCTCGACCGAGCCGGAGGCATGGTCGTGCGCGGTGTGCGGTGGGCACGAGGTGCGGGCGCCCACCGTCGGCCACCTGCGCACGGCTGAGGAGTACGCGGCGGCCTTTCCCGACCACCGCGTGCTCACCTCCGGGGGCTCTGACGTACTCGACCGTGTCGAGCCGGGCCAGGTCATCGTGCTGGCGACACCTGGCGCCGAGCCGCGGATCGACGGCGGCTACGCACTGGTCGTCCTCATGGACACCTGGTTGATGCTCGCCCGCGACGACGTTCGCGTTGTCGAGGAGGCCCATCGCCGCTGGTTCAACGCGCTTGCCCTGGCGCATGAGACCGCGCCGGCCGTCGCTGTCGGCGAACCCGGGACCGTCCAGGCGCTCGTCCGTGCGGACCCGGTCGGGTTTGCCCAGCGAGCGTTGGCCATCCGGGCAGAGACGCACCTCCCGCCGATCGGGCGTCTCGCGGCGATCGATGGGCCACTCGACATCCTGGAAGAGTGGGCGCAGCGGCCGTGGACACCGAACACCGAGATCTTCGGCCCGATCGAGGCTGAGGATCCCCCAAGCACGCAAGGCGTGCAGGGAGGTGCCCCCACCATGCAGCTCGTCCTGCGGGTGCCGCGACGAGAAGGCGCCGCGCTTGCCGGCCTGCTGCACGCGGCGCAGGCCGAGCGCAGCGCCGCGAAGCTGCCGGCCGTCCGCGTCCGCATCGATCCGATGTCGTTCTGATCGCTAGGCTCGCCGCGTGCGCATCGTCTTCGCCGGGACCCCCGAAACGGCCCTTCCCAGTCTGCGAGCGCTGGTCGAGAGCCGCCACGACGTTGCCGCGGTCCTGACGCGTCCGGACGCCGCCGCCGGACGCGGCCGACACCTGCGGCCCTCGCCGGTTGCCGTGTACGCCCGGGAACAGGGCATCGAGGTCCTGGCGCCGGTCACGCCGTCCGATCCGGACTTCCTGGCCCGGCTCCGCGACCTCGAGCCAGAGTGCTGCCCGATCGTCGCCTACGGAGCCCTGCTGCGACGCGAGGCGCTCGACATTCCCCCCTCCGGCTGGGTCAACCTGCACTTCTCCGTCCTGCCGGCCTGGCGTGGCGCAGCGCCCGTGCAACGCGCGATCATGGCCGGCGACGAAGTCACGGGGGCGACGGTGTTCAGCCTCGTCGAGGAGCTCGACGCCGGGCCGGTGCTCGGCACCATCACCGAGCGGATCCGCGACGACGACACCGCCGGCACGCTGTTGGAGCGGTTGGCCGACTTCGGTGCCCGCCTCCTGGTGGACGTCATGGATCACATCGACGACGGTGACATCGGCGCCGTCGCCCAGTCCGAGGACGCCGTGTCGTATGCGGCCAAGGTCACGACCGCCGATGCGCGGGTGCGGTGGGACCTGCCGGCTTTTGCCGTCGATCGGCAGATCCGCGGCTGCACACCCAAGCCCGGGGCCTGGACGACGTGGGACGGTGCGCCGTTGAAGCTCGGCCCGATCACGCTGACGGACGCTTCGACGCTCGCGCCGGGCGAGATCACCTTCGAAAAGCGCGCGGTCCGAGTAGGAACCGCCACGACTGATGTCGTCCTGGGTGCGGTCCGCCCGCACGGCAGGAAGTCGATGGCCGCAGCCGACTGGGGTCGCGGGCTGCGCATCGAGCGAGCGGTGTTCGGCTGATGGATCCGGCGCGTCAAGCAGCCTTCGATGCCCTTCGTGCGGTCGACGAGCGCGACGCCTTCGTCAACCTCCTTCTGCCGCCACTGCTGCGAGAACGCCGGCTCGATGCGCGCACGGCGGCATTGGCCACCGAGCTCGCGCACGGCACGTTGCGGTGGCAGGGAACCTACGATGCGATCATCGATCACCTCGCAGGCGGCCGGACGATCGAACCCGCGGTTCGGGACGTGCTCCGGCTGGGCTGCCATCAGCTGCTGTCGATGCGCGTGCCCGACCATGCCGCGGTCTCCACCTCGGTCGACCTGGTGAAGTCGGCCGTCGGCCACCGCGCCACCGGCTTCACCAATGCGATCCTGCGCCGCGTCGCAGCGCGCCCACTCGATGACTGGCTCGCCGACGTGACGAGCGGCTTGGCCGGCGACGCCGCACTCGCGGTGCGTACGTCCCATCCGGAGTGGATCGTGGCGGCGCTGCGCGAGGCCCTGGGACCTGACGGCGACCTCGATGCACTGCTTGCGGCCGACAACGTTGCGCCCAAGGTGACACTGGCGGCGTGGCCGAGCCTCTGCGATCCGGACGAGCTCCCCGGTGAGCCGGGGCGTCTCTCGCGGTACGCCCGGATTCTCGATGGCGGTGACCCGGCCGAGATCCCGGCCGTGCGAGAACGGCGAGCCGGCGTCCAGGACGAAGGCTCGCAGCTGGTCGCCGTGCGTCTGGCCGAGGCCGATCTCACCGGATCAGACGAGCGCTGGCTCGATCTGTGTGCCGGCCCCGGCGGCAAGGCTGCGCTGCTCGGTGGGTTGGCCGCGCAGCGTGGCGCGACACTCGTGGCCAACGAGGTCCAGGCACATCGGGCCGAACTTGTCACCGCCGCGGTGGCCAACCTGCCCAACGTGAGCGTGACCTGTGAAGACGGGCGTGCGGGGCCGTGGGACGTCGGAACCTTCGATCGCATCCTCGTCGACGCGCCCTGTACCGGCCTGGGCGCGTTGCGCCGTCGCCCGGAGTCGCGATGGCGACGTGTGCCGGCGGACCTCGACACCCTGGTTCCGTTGCAGGAGGCGCTGCTGAGCCGAGCACTCGAGCTGGCCCGCCCCGGCGGTGTGGTCGCCTATGCCACCTGCTCGCCGCTGCTGGTCGAGACCCGCGACGTCATCGCGGCCGTCGGGGTGGAACCGGAATCGGTCATGCAGTTGTGGCCGCACACCGACGGCACCGACGCGATGTTCTGCGCCGTCATCCGGGCGACCTGATCAGCGCTGGCGGGACCGCTCGACGGCTCGGCCGACGCCGACAGTCGCTCCGCCCGCGACGGCGACGAACAAGGCGAGCACGATGCCGGCGATCGACCACGATCCCGCGACCACCTGCAGGACGATCGCTGCCGCCGACAGGGCGACGATGATCCATCCGAGGATCTCGATGAGGCGCCCGCCGATCGTTGCGGCACGGGACGGGGCGGGATCGAATTCAGGCATGCGGACAGTCTCAACCCCGCCGGGGTCGGACCGGTAGACTTTCCAGCACGAGTTAACGCTCGTGTGCTCCGGGGTCGGTGTAATTCCGAACCGGCGGTGACAGTCCGCGACCCGCGTTGTGCGTCCTGAGTACCAGGGCTAGCAAGGCGGTTGAGCCGGTGAAATTCCGGCACCGACGGTGAAAGTCCGGATGGGAGGGGCACAAGGCATCCCCGTCCCGAGGTATGGGGCGCGGTGCCCAAACCCGTCGCCCCGGACCATGCGTGCCCGACCGTGTGTTCGGAGGAGACGATGACCTACGAGGCAGCGATGCGCGCGGCCATCGAGGCCGCCGCGGCGACGCCCCGCACCCTGCCCAACCCGCGGGTCGGCTGCGTCCTTCTGGCACCCGACGGCCGCACCCTGGCAATCGGCGCCCATCGTGGTGCAGGCCTCCCGCACGCCGAGATCGAAGCGCTGACCCAGGCGGGCGAGGCGGCCCGCGGCGCGACAGCGGTCGTCACGCTCGAACCGTGCACGCACACCGGCCGGACCGGTCCATGCACCGACGCGCTCATCGAAGCCGGCGTCGCCCGTGTGGTGTTCGCGCAACCCGACCCGACGCCCGCCGCCGGCGGCGGAGCCGGAGCCCTGGCCGCCGCCGGCATCGACGTCCAGCGCGGACTGCTGGCCGACGCCGCCGCTGAGCTCAACGTCGAATGGACGTTCGCGGTGACCCACGGCCGTCCCTTCGTCACGTGGAAGTACGCGGCGACGATGGACGGCCTGAGCGCGGCTCCCGACGGCAGCAGCAAATGGATCACCAGCGCTGAGGCACGCCGAGACGTCCAGCTCTTCCGCGCCGAGGCAGACGCGATCATGGCCGGTACAGGGGCGGTGCTCGCCGACGATCCGCGGCTCACCGTCCGCGACGAGAGCGATCGGCCGCTGCCGTACGAGCAACAGCCCCTGCGTGTGGTGGTGGGCGAGACACGCATCCCCAGCTACTACCGGGTCTTCGACCGGACTGCTCCCACCCTGCTGATCCAGTCACGTGATCCGGAGGTTGTGGTGCAGAAGTTGGCGGACAACGGGATCCGGCACGTCTGGCTCGAGGGCGGACCGCGGTTGGCCGGTGGTTTCTGGAATGCCGGCTACGTCGATCGCGTTATCGCGTACATCGCTCCGGCGATGCTCGGCTCGGGCCGGGCAGCGTTGGAAGGTGAAGCCGCGACGCTCGCAGACATGCGGCCGATCGACATCACCGACTTGCGGCGTATCGGGCCGGACATTCGCATCATCGGAACGCCGGGCCCGGCGCAGCGCGAGCAGATGGGTGACGACTTGGATGTGCGCCGCAGTGTTGAAAAGCAGCGGGCCGGAGAGGGCGTGAGCTGATGTTCACCGGCTTGGTGGAGGAACAGGGAACCGTCGAGGGCATCGAGTCGATGGGTGATTCGGTGCGCCTCCGGCTACGCGGCCCGCGGGTGACCTCGGATGCGGCGCACGGCGATTCCATCGCGGTGAACGGTTGCTGCCTGACCGTGACCGACCTCGACGGTGACACCTTCGCCGCCGACGTCATGGCCGAATCGCTGCGACGGACGTCCTTGGGCGACCTCACCGTCGGGTCGCCGGTCAACCTGGAGCGCGCGGTCGCTGCCGGCGCCCGGCTCGGCGGCCACATCGTGCAGGGCCACGTCGACGGGGTCGGCTCGTTGATCGAGCGCACCCCGAGCGAGCACTGGCACGTCCTGCGATTCTCGCTCCCGGCAGAACTCGCCCGCTACGTGGTGGAGAAGGGCTCGATCACGGTGAGCGGTGTCTCGCTGACGGTCGTCGAGGTCACCGACGACACGTTCTCGGTGTCGCTCATCCCGACCACGCTCGCAGAAACCATTCTCGGAACGCTCACCCCGGGTGACCGGGTCAACCTGGAGGTCGACATCGTGGCGAAGTACGTCGAACGGCTGCTGACGGCGACAGGAGGTGCCAAATGAGCGACGTCGAGCTTGACTCCATCGAACGCGCACTGGCCGACCTGAAGCTCGGGAAGGCGATCGTCGTCGTCGATGACGAGAACCGTGAGAACGAGGGCGACATCATCTTCGCCGCGAGCAAGGCGACGCCCGAGCTCATGGGCTTCCTCGTCCGGCACTCCAGCGGCTACGTCTGCGCACCGATGCCCGGGGCCACGCTCGACCGCCTCGGCATCCCGCTGATGACCGCCCACAACCGTGACCACCTGCGCACGGCGTACACCATCTCGGTCGACGCGCGCGACGGCGTCACCACCGGCATCTCAGCCGCCGACCGAGCCCGGACCTGCCGCGTCCTGGCCGATTCGGCCACCGAGCCGTTCGAACTCGTTCAGCCCGGTCACGTCCTTCCCCTGCGCGCACTCGACGGCGGAGTGCTGGAACGACCAGGGCACACCGAGGCGGCGGTCGACCTGACCCGACTCGCCGGGCTCACACCCGGCGGCGTCATCGGCGAAGTGATTCACGACGACGGCACCCTGATGCGGTTGCCTGCCCTGCGGGAGTTCGCCGACGAACACGGCCTCGCGCTGGTCTCCATCGAGGACCTCAAGGTCTACCGGCGGCTGCACGAGTCGCAGGTTGTCCGGCTGGCCGAGACTCGGCTGCCCACCGAGTTCGGCACGTTCACCGCGCTCGGCTATCGCGACACCGTCAGCGGCGCGGAGCACATCGCCCTTCTCTACGGCGAGCCGACGTCACCGGGGGCGCTCGTACGGGTCCACTCCGAATGCCTCACCGGCGACGTCCTGGGGTCGCGGCGCTGCGACTGCGGACCCCAGCTCCAGGCGTCCATGGCCGCCGTCACCGCCGCCGGTGCGGGGGTCGTCGTGTACCTGCGTGGCCACGAAGGCCGCGGGATCGGCTTGCTCGCCAAGCTGCAGGCGTATGCGTTGCAGGACAGAGGCCGCGACACCGTCGAGGCCAACCTCGAGCTCGGGTTCGGGGAGGACGAGCGTGACTATGCCGGTGCGGCACAGATCCTGCGCGATCTCGAGCTGACCGACGTCCGGTTGCTCACCAACAATCCGGACAAGGCGGTGGGGCTGGCCGCGTATGGCGTGCAGGTCTCCGAGCGTGTGCCGATCATCATCGAGCCGACCGAGGACAACCTGCGCTATCTGCAGACCAAGGCCGAGCGAATGGGGCACGACCTGCCCGACCTGCTCAGCCCGGACCCGGTGGAGGAGCGCGCGTGAGCGGCAGCACACATTCCGGAGGCGCACCTGAGCTCACGGTCGACGGCACTGGCGTGCGGGTGGTGATCGTGGCCGCAAGCTGGCACGAGCGGATCATGGACGGCCTCATCGCCGGTGCCCGCGCGACGTTGGGCCACGCCGGCGTCACCGAGATCGACCTGATTCGCGCGCCCGGTGCATTTGAACTTCCGCTGGTGGCACAGGCGTGCGTCGACCGCGGCTACGACGCCATCGTCGCGCTGGGTGTGGTCATTCGCGGCGGAACCCCGCACTTCGAGTACGTCTCGGCTGCCGCCACCGACGGTCTCGCCCGCGTCGCGCTCGACACCCGCGTGCCGGTCGGCTTCGGTTTGCTCACCTGTGACACCGAAGAGCAGGCGATGGACCGTGCCGGGTTGCCCGGCAGCTCGGAGGACAAGGGCCGAGAGGCGGCCGAAGCGGCGCTCGCCACCCTGCACCTTCTGCGCACGCTCGGCGACGACGAGGCACCTGCGGGAAGCCCCTAGACTTGGCGCCCGTGAAGACCTTCGACCAGTTGTATGCCGAGCTCGCCCGCAAGGCCGCCGAGCACACCCCGGGTTCGCGCACCGTCGCCGAGCTCGAGGCCGGCGTCCATGCCATCGGCAAGAAGCTGGTCGAGGAGGCCGCCGAATCCTGGATGGCCGCGGAGCACGAGAGTGCGGACCGCACGGCCGAGGAACTCAGCCAGTTGCTCTACCACGCGCAGGTCCTCATGCTCGCCAAGGGAATCGCCCTCGACGACGTGTACGCCCACCTCTGACCCGTAAGGAAAGCAACAGATGCTCACCGTCGCCGTGCCCAACAAGGGCTCGCTGGCCGAAGCGGCCGCCGAACTTCTGACCGAAGCCGGCTACCGCCAACGCCGCGACTCCAAGGACCTCGCGACGATCGACGCCGAGAACGACGTCGAGTTCTTCTACCTGCGTCCCCGCGACATCGCCATCTACGTCGGCGAAGGCACGCTGGATGTCGGCATCACCGGGCGTGACCTGCTGCTGGACTCGGGTGCGCACGCCGAAGAGGCGCTGCAGCTGGGATTCGGCGCCTCGACGTTCCGGTTCGCCGCGCCGGTGGGCACGATCACGTCGGTGGACCAGCTCGCCGGACAGCGCATCGCCACGTCCTATCCCGGCCTGGTGGACCGATGGCTGGCCGAACGAGGTCTCGCAGCCCACGTGGTCCGGCTCGACGGCGCCGTCGAGACGTCGGTGCGCCTCGGCGTCGCCGATGCCATCGCGGATGTGGTCCAGACCGGCACGACGCTGAAGCAGGCCGGTCTGGAGGTGTTCGGCGATCCGATCCTGTCCTCTGAGGCGGTCCTCATCACACAGCAGGGCTCGACGCTCGCCGACGGTGCCGCTGCGTCGGGTGGCTTCGACGTGCTGAAACGGCGGCTGGAGAGCGTCCTGGTCGCCCGGACCTACGTGATGATGGACTACGACATCCGGGCCGAGGCCGTGGACGCGGCCGTCGAGGTCACGCCCGGCATCGAGTCGCCGACCATCTCGCCGCTGCGCAGGGAAGGCTGGGTCGCCGTTCGCTCGATGGTGCCGCGGTCATCGGCACAGTCGGTCATGGACCGGCTCTACGACCTCGGAGCTCGCGGCATCCTGGTGACGGAGATCCTGGCATGCCGGGTGTGACCACGTACCGACCCGGGGGGACGCGCCTGGTCGCTTATGCCGTGACGGTGGTGATCCTGGTCGTCGCCTGCGCGATTGGTCTGGCTCTGCCGGAGACCATCGTCTTCACGCCGGAGCAGATCGGCACGTTGGTGCTGATCTACATCGCCGTCGTCATCGCGATGCACGGCATCGGCCGCAGCTACGTGCGCGCGTCGGATCAGGGGCTCGAGATCCGCAACGGCTACCGCCAGCACGTCATCGCCTGGTCACACATCCGGGGCATCTCGATGAAGCCCGGGGCGCCATGGCCGACCGTTGTCCACGACGACGACGAGCGGACCATCATGTTCGCGTTGCAGGGTACGGACGGCCTGCGCACGCGCAAGGCCATCGACGAAATCGTGCGCCGTATCCCGTGAGCGTCCATCAGCGATCCCTGGCCGAGCCGGCGTTCCCAGACGACGACGGACTGGTCGACCCCCGGCTGGCCGACGCGCTGGGCGACGACGCCAAAGTCATCGCGGCGTACGGCGAGGCGCGGGTCTTCGTGCCGATTGTGGCGACCCTGGGGGAGCGCGCGACTGATGGTTCCGACAAGAGTGCCGACATGGCAGCGGTGCTCATGACCGGCGCCGACGGTCGCAAGGCTCTGCTCACGTTCTCGTCGGTGGCAGCCCTCGAGGCCTGGAACCCGGCTGCCCGACCTGTCCCGGTGTGGGGTCGCGAGGCGGCGCAGGCCGCGCTGGACGAGGGCGCGTCGGCCCTGCTGCTCGATCTGGGGTCTGAGCACTTCACCGTCCTCGAGATCCAGCGCCCCGGGGACGATTTCCCCCACGAGGGCGCCCGCTGATATCCTTTCCGGGCGAAGTGGAGGTCACTCCCACCTGCTGAGTTCACGGATTCAGGGGTTTGGACCGAGAAATCGGTCCCGAGCACGCCGTCCTCGGTGTGCGTCAGTGGCCTTCGCCTCGCGCGGAGGCCTTTTTCATTTGCCTCCACCCACTGGCCACAGGAGGATTTATCAGCACGGAGTTGCGCGTCAACGACCGCATTCGCGTCCCCGAGGTTCGCCTCGTCGGGCCCGCCGGCGAACAAGTCGGCATCGTTCGCATTGAGGATGCCCTGCGTCTGGCCGCGGAAGCAGACCTCGACCTCGTCGAGGTGGCCCCGACGGCCCGTCCACCGGTCTGCCGCCTCATGGACTACGGCAAGTTCAAGTACGAAGCCGCCCAGAAGGCCCGCGAATCGCGTCGTAACCAGACGAACACCATCATCAAGGAGATGAAGCTCCGCCCCAAGATCGACCCGCACGACTACGAGACCAAGAAGGGTCACGTCGTTCGGTTCCTGAAGGCGGGCGACAAGGTCAAGATCACGATCATGTTCCGTGGTCGCGAACAGCACCGCCCCGAACTCGGGTACCGGCTGCTCCAGAAGCTGGCGGCGGACGTCGAAGAGCTGGGTGTGGTCGAAGCCCATCCCCGGCAGGACGGTCGCAACATGACGATGGTGCTGGGCCCGCTGAAGAAGAAGTCCGAAGCCCAAGCCGAAGTCAAGGCCGAGAAGGCCCGGACGACGGCAGAGCGTGAAGCCGAGGTCCAGGCCGAGGCCGATGCCGAGAAGGCGCACCGCGAAGAACAGAAGAAGACGGCGACACCGAAGAAGCCTCGGCGTCGCTCCGAAAACCTCGACCCAGGAATGGACGTGTGAGATGCCCAAGTTCAAGCCGCATTCCGGCATGAAGAAGCGCGTGAAGGTCACCGGCAAGGGAAAGCTGCGCCGTGAGCAGACCAACCGTCGTCACCTCTTGGAGCACAAGTCCAGCACCCGGACGCGTCGCCTCGAAGGGACCACCGAGGTGTCGAAGGCGGACACCAAGAAGGTCAAGAAGCTGCTCGGTCTCTGAGCCGACCCCCCGAGCGCCTCGGCGCGACCCAAGCACTGAACTTTTGAAGGAGAACTGAGATGGCACGCGTCAAGCGATCCGTCAACGCGCAGAAGAAGCGCCGCGAGACCCTCGAACGCGCCTCGGGCTACCGCGGCCAGCGCTCGCGCCTGTACCGCAAGGCCAAGGAACAGGTCACGCACTCGCTGGTCTACAACTACCGCGACCGCAAGGCCAAGAAGGGCGACTTCCGTCGGCTCTGGATCCAGCGCATCAACGCTGCCGTCCGTGCCGAGGGCATGACGTACAACCGCTTCATCCAGGGCCTCAAGGCTGCTGGTGTCGAGGTCGACCGCAAGAATCTGGCCGAGTTGGCCGTCCTGGAGCCGACCGCCTTCTCGGCGCTCGTTCAGGTCGCCAAGGAAGCGCTGCCGGACGACGTCAACGCTCCGCGCAGCGCCACCTCGGGAGACGCAGCCTGAGCGCACGCGCCACCAAGCGCCTCGCGAACCGCAAGATGCGTGCCACGTCCGGTGAGTTCCTCGCCGAGGGCCCGCAGGCGGTTCGCGAGGCGCTGGCCGTTGGCGCCGTCCTCGAAGTCTTTGCCACGCCGAAGTTCGACGCCTGGCAGGCGTCGGCAGACGGTTCCGTGTGGCACACCGTCGACGAAACCGTTGTCGCCGACATCGCGGACGCCGTCACGCCCCAAGGCATCGTTGCACGCTGCCGCAGCGTCGTGCAGTCGCTCGACGACTTGCCCGCACAGGCGCATCTGGTGGCAGTGGGCGTCGATGTGCGCGACCCGGGCAACGCGGGCTCGATCGTCCGGGCCGCCGACGCCGCAGGTGCAGACGCGGTTGTGTTCGCCGGCGACTCGGTCGACCCGCTGAACCCCAAGGCGGTTCGAGCCACCGTCGGGTCCCTGTTCCACCTGCCCGTCATCGTCGAGCGCGATACGGGTGCCGTCGTGGCGGCGCTTCGCGAACGTGGGGCCGTCGTCATGGCCGCCGACGGCGGGGGAGAGGCGAGCCTCTTCGACGTCGACCTCGACCGCCCGACGGCATGGCTCTTCGGCAATGAGGCCCGTGGGCTCGGCAGGTCCGCCGAGCTGGCCGATCTGCGCGTCGCGATCCCGATCTACGGGCGCGCCGAGAGCCTCAACCTGGCCACCGCGGCCGCCGTCTGTCTCTACGCGTCCGCCCGGGCCCAGCACGTCGGGTAGGCGCCCGCCGGAACGCTCGAACTAGTGATTTCGTACTAGATTGCGCCAATGGACCTGAACCACTTTCCGGACGGTGTCCTCATCGCCGGCCCGGATGAGCGGGTTCTCTACGCCAACGACCTGATTCGTGAGATGACCGGAATCGACGACCCGGTCGGCATGCATCTCGACAATGCTCTGCCTTTCGACGACCTGAAGGGTCATTCCTGGTTCGACTGCGCCGATCCCTACCGCGGGCTCGCGATCCGCACGCGGATCGCCGAACAGTCGTGGTTCTCTCCGCACGGCGTCGAGTACCTGGTCACGGCGCGCATGGCCCGGGACGAAGACGGCCGTGTGTTCCGCGTCGTGGTGACTGTCCGCAACGCCCGGATCCGCAAGGCGCACGACCGTGAGCAGTCCGATCTCGTGGCCACCGTGGCGCATGAGCTCCGGTCGCCGTTGACCGGCATCAAGGGCTTCAGCTCCACGCTGCTGACCAAGTGGGACAGGTTCTCCGACGATCAGCGTCAGCTGATGCTCGAGACGATCGACGCCGACGCGGACCGCCTGACGCGGCTCATCACCGAACTGTTGGACGCCGCCCGCATCGACGCCGGTCGTCTCGCGCTGCGCCGCGAGGGCGTGGACGTCACCGAACTGCTGTCGCGGCTGCTCACCAGCATCGGCTCCGGAGACGGATTGCGCGACGTGCTCGACGCCAAGCCCGACGTGCCGATCATCTGGGCTGACCGGGATCGACTGCTGCAGGTGTTCACGAACCTGTTCGAGAACGCCATCCGGCACGGCGGTGGACTGGTCCGCGTCACCGTGGCTTCGGAAGGTGACGGGGTGTCCGTGGAGATCATCGACGCGGGTCCAGGTATCGCCGCCGAGGACCGTACCCGGGTGTTCAGCCGGTTCTGGCGGTCCGGGCCTGGTGCCGGCAGTGGCCTCGGCATGTTCATCGTTGCCGGCATCGTCGATGAGCATGGCGGCTCTCTCGAGATCACCGAAGGACCCGGCGACCGCGGCGCCAACGTCAAGGTCTGGCTGCCGGTGGCCGAGCCAGCCTGAGGCACTGGCGGCCGGCCTCTAGACTGGCCGCCATGTCTGCGCCCAGTTCCGACTACGACCCGGTGGAGGTCACGCCGCTGCGGGCCGACGAAATCGAGCGCATGGTGGCCGAGGCACTGGCCGCGATCGCGCAGGCATCGAGCGTCGCCGAGCTGCGGCAGGTCCGCCATGATCACGCCGGGGACCGTTCGCCGTTGGCGCTGGCCAACCGGGAGATCGGCGCACTGCCGCCACAGGCGCGCAAGGACGCCGGTCATCGGGTCGGCACCGCCCGGGCACGCGTCAACGAGGCGCTCACGGTTCGCACCGCCGAGGTCGAAGCCGTCGAGGAGGAACAGCGGCTGGTCGCGGAGACAGTCGACGTCACGCTGCCGACCGACCGACGGGTGCGCGGTGCGCGTCATCCGTTGACGACGATCGCCGATCGCATCGCCGACATCTTCGTGGCGATGGGCTGGGAAGTCGCCGAGGGACCCGAAGTGGAAGCCGAGTGGCTCAACTTCGACGCACTCAATCTTGGGCCCGATCATCCGGCCCGGACCATGCAGGACACGTTCTGGGTCAAGTCCGGCAGCGGGGTCCCGCAGACGTCCGGCACCGTACTTCGCACGCACACCTCTCCGGTCCAGGCACGGACCATGCTCACCCGCAAACCGCCGATCTACGTCGTCGTGCCCGGCCGGGTCTTCCGCACGGACGAACTGGACGCGACGCACTCTCCGGTCTTCCACCAGGTCGAGGGCCTTGCCGTCGACGAGGGCCTGTCGATGGCGCACCTCAAGGGGACACTCGATCACTTCGCCGAGGCGATCTACGGCGACGGCGTCACGACGCGCTTCCGGCCGTCCTATTTCCCGTTCACCGAGCCGAGCGCCGAGGTCGACCTGCTCTGCTACGTCTGCCACAACGACCCGCAGGCTGTTGCGTCGTGCCGCACGTGCCGCGGCGAGGGTTGGGTCGAATGGGGTGGCTGCGGAGTCGTGAACCCGCGCGTCCTGATCGCCTGTGGGATCGACCCGGAGAAGTACTCCGGGTTCGCCTTCGGCATGGGCTTGGAGCGGACCATCACCGGGCGCTACGACATCGCCGACCTGCGCGACCTCTACGACGGCGACATCCGTTTCACCGAGGCGTTCGGAGTCGAGCTGTGAAGGTCCCGGTTTCCTGGCTGCGGGAGTATGCAGCTCTTCCGGCCGGCCTGTCCACCGTGGAGCTGGCGGCGCGGCTGACGGCCTTCGACCTCAAACTCGAGGAGATCGTCTCCTCCGGCATCAGTGGCCCGCTCACCGTCGGCCGCGTCCTCACCGTCGAGCCGGAGGAGCAGAAGAACGGCAAGACGATCAACTGGTGCACGGTCGACGTGGGGGAGGCACTGTCGGTCGACGGGGCGCCACGCGGGATCGTTTGTGGCGCGCACAACTTCTCTGCCGGTGACCTCGTGATCGCCGCACTCCCGGGGACCACACTTCCGGGTGGCTTCGAGATCACCGCGCGCAAGACGTACGGGCACGTCTCCGACGGCATGATCTGTTCCTCGGCCGAACTCGGTCTCGGGTCCGATGACGAGGCGGCGTCCGCCGCGGGCGGCATCATCGTCCTCGATCCAGACGCGGCGGCGCCGGGGGACGACGCGATTGCCCTGCTCGGGCTCGGTGACGACGTCCTCGACCTCGAGGTCAACCCGGATCGTGCCTACGCACTGTCCCTGCGCGGAGTGGCGCGCGATGCGGCGCTGGCGTTCGGTGTTCCCTTCACCGATCCGGCCGATCTCGAGCCGGTTGCCGGTGACGGGCCCGGCGCGTACCCGGTCAAGGTCGACGACCCGACCGGATGTCCGGTCTTCACCGCCGTCACCGTCACCGGCATCGACCCGAGCCAGCCGACGCCGGCCTGGATGGCGCGCCGCATCGAGCAGGCGGGCATGCGCTCACTGTCACTGCCGATCGACATCACCAACTATGTGATGCTCGAACTCGGACAGCCGATCCACGGCTATGACAGGGCCCTGCTGCAGGGTGCCATCGGCGTGCGTCGGGCCACCGAGGGCGAGCAGCTGACCACGCTCGACGGCATCACCCGGACCCTCACGGCCGACGACCTGCTCATCACCGACGATCGTGGCCCCATCGGCCTCGCCGGCGTCATGGGCGGCGAGGAGGTCGAGTTGTCGGCCACGACGACCGATGTCGTCATCGAGGCGGCCCACTTCGACCCGGCCACCATCGCCCGCACCGCCCGGGTGCAGAAGCTCCCGAGTGAGGCCTCCAAGCGGTTTGAGCGCGGCGTGGACCCGACGCTGCCGGCACGCGCCGGAACGCGCGTCGCGCAGCTCCTCGTCGAACTGGCCGGCGGCACGCTCGAACCCGGGATCACAGTCGTGGGTGATGCGCCCGAACCGGCGGTCATCACGCTGCCCGCGGATCTGCTGGCACGGGTGACGGGCGTCCAGATCACTCCGGACACGGCCGTACACGCGCTCCGAGCCAATGGCTGCCGCGTGGAGTTCGGTGACGATGACACCCTCGTCGTCACCGCGCCGCCGTGGCGTCCGGATCTCAAGGAGCCCTACGACGTGGTGGAGGATGTGCTCCGCGTCGTCGGCTACGACCAGGTGCCGTCGGTGCTTCCGGCCGCACCGGCCGGCAGGGGCTTGGCCAAGGCACAGCGCCTGCGTCGCCGTGCCGGGTTCGTCCTCGCCGGCGAGGGCCTCGTCGAGGTCAAGACGTTCCCGTTCGCGGGGCCGGCCGACTTCGACCGACTCGGCCTGACCGCCGACGACCACCGCCGACGGCAGGTGCTGCTGGAGAATCCGCTGTCGGCCGAGGAGCCGGGCATGACGACGACCTTGTTGGTCGGTCTGCTCAAGGCGGCAGCCCTCAACGTGGGACGGGGCCACGCCGATGTCGCGCTCGTCGAAACGGGCCGTGTGTTCCTGCCGGCGACGGACGCTCCTGACGCGCCCATCTACGGGGTCGACCGCCGGCCCAGCGAGGCTGAGCTCGAGGCATTGGAGCGGGCGCTCCCGGCCCAGCCGTGGCACATCGGCCTGGTCATGGCCGGGCACCGGGAGTCCGCCGGTTGGTACGGCGCCGGTCGACCCGTGTCCTGGTCGGACGCGGTCGACATCGTCCGGACGCTCGCCGCGTCGTTCCATGTTGACGTCGAGGCCAGGCCCGCCGATGTGCGGCCCTGGCACCCTGGTCGGACGGCGGCGATCGTCGTCCGTTCGACGGACTCAGGGCACGCGTCGGCGACCATCGGTCACGCCGGTGAACTCCATCCACGGGTCTGCCGTGCCTGGGGCCTGCCGGAGCGCACCGTCGCAGCCGAACTCGATCTCGACGCCCTCGTCGCCGCTGCCCCCGACCTCGGTCCGCGCCCCGCGTTCTCCAGCTTCCCGGTGGCCAAGGAGGATCTGGCCTTCATCGTGGCCGACACCGTGTCCGCTGCCGAGCTGCATCACGTGGTGGCCGGTTCCAGCGACCTGATCGAGTCCGTTCGTCTGTTCGATGTCTACACCGGTGACCAGGTGCCACCGGGCCACAAGTCGCTGGCGTTTGCCCTGCGGCTGCGCGCCCCGGACCGGACTCTCACCGAAGACGAGATTCGCGCTGCGCGTGAGGCGGCGGCGGCCGCTGCGGGCTCGTTGGGCGCCACCCTCCGCGCCTGAGTCAGTGCGGCAGCGCCGCGGCGAGATCGCTGCCCGGCAACGCGGGCATCAGCAGTCGAGCTCCGTCCGGTCCTCCGACACGGATGGTGTTGATCGCCGGAAGCGTCGGACGCGAGGCCGCGGACGAACCGACGATGGTTACGCGGATTCGGTGACCCTGTTCGAACACGTTGCCGACCGGCCAGAACTCGACCTGGTACGGCCGAAACGCCAGCGGCTTCGCCGGGGAGGCGTGTTGGTAGTCACCGAAGGGCTGGACGATCCGGCCGTGTGCGTCGGTGAGGGATTCGCTGGCGACGACGCCGGGGAAGTCCGTGCTGAGCCGGCCGGCGGTCAGCGGGTGTGCCACGCCATCGGGCGAGACGTCCGAAACCACCGCCCAGATCCCGGTCCCGGGAACGCTGGTTGCCAGGGACACCTGGAGTGCCAAGGGGCCGGCGGACACGACGTCCCGGGTGAGCGGAGCCGTGGTGAACGTGAGCCCGGCGGCGTCGGCCAGAGTCATGTCCGTCAGGGTCGGCACAGACGTGGTCAGAGCGTTGAGACCGGACGCGCCGAGCAGTGCCGTGGTCGCCGGGTCGGTTGCGGTCGGCAGCGACGGAACGCTCACGTAGGACTGTGCCACCGGCCGGGCTGGGCGCGTCTTCAGCAACGAGCCGTCGTTCAACGACAGCGCCGAACCGCTGCGGGCAGGGGCGAACGAAAGGGCCGTCCAGTCCGTCCCGGGGACCGGCCAGTCACCGGCGGACCGACGCGTGAAGTCGCCGGCCAGATAGTCCTCCCGGTCGCCTCGCGCCAGGAGCATCTCGACACGTGGATGCTCGTCGACGCCGTTGTCGATGCCCCGCACGTGGTGATCGAGCCAGGCGTTGGCCTCGGGAACACCGTTGTCGGTGCCGGCCGGCGCTCCGTCATGGGCGCCGACGACCAGCAGGTGCGCGCCGGACGAACGCAGTTCCTGGTAACCCTGGAACGCACCCCGCGACTCGACATCGAAGAACCCGTCGATCACCAGTGTCGGGATGGCGTTGGCGTTCCCGCGGAACTCCCGCTGCTTCCACCAGTCGTCGAGCGTTGGATGGCCGAATCCGCCCTCGAGTCCGGCACTGAGCAGGCCGAGCAGGAGGGCGATGCCGCTGGCCGGGTCGTTGAGCCGATCCGCGGATTGGGCCAACGCCGGTGCCCCGATGAGCAGCATCACGCCGGCCGCCGGCCCGAGGTTGCTGATCCCGCCGGGCATGAGCAGATCCCGGTACAGCGAGTAGGTCCCTGAGCGTAGGACCATCGCCTTGACGCACGGCAACTCCTGGTGCAGCGAGTTGTAGATGGTGATGGCGCTGGCCGAGAAGCCGTTGATGGCCAGTTTCCCGTCGCTCCAGGGCTGTGCACAGGCCCATTCGAGGACCTCCCGCACGTCCTTCTGTGTGCGCGGGCCGAGCGCATCGAAGGATCCGTCGCTGTCGCCGGTACCTCGGATCTGGACGAGGAGCGTGTTGTAGTCCGCTCCGATGTCGAGGGTGCCGGAGTTGCGCCCGTAGGGGCTGAACTCCACGACCGTCGGACGCGCCGCGATGCCGTCCGATCCGGTCAGGGTGGCCCGCAGATCCACTCCGTCAGACGCGGTGAACGTGAACTCCTGCTGGGCCGACGTCGCCGCCGACGCCGAGCCGGGGCAAGTACCGAGAGCGATCCCGAGCACGAGCGCGCCCCGGGCAACCCGGGATGGCAATCCGAACATGATCTCTTTCCTACGGAACTGTAGGTTCGAAATCTACACAATCTGCTCGGTGCCGGCAGCCGTTGCGCCGGATCGCTCAGGCCGGGGGAGCCGGGGGAGCCGGCGGGGCCGCCGAACCCTGATCGAAGCTGACCGTCGGCGGCGCTTCCTGGCCCTCCGGTGCGTTGTAGAACTCCCGGGCGTGCACGCCTGCGATCCCGGTGAAGAGCAGCCACGGGATCGTCCGGACCGCGGTGTTCTGCTGAGACACGGCGTCGTTGTAGAACTGCCGCGCGAAGGCGAGCTGGTTCTCGGTGTCGGTCAGCGCAGTCTGCAACTGCTGGAAGTTCACGGTTGCCTTCAGGTCGGGGTAGGCCTCGGCGACGGCGAGGACGTCGACGATCGCCTTGTCGAGTCGGGCCTGTGCCATTGCCTTCTCGTCGACCGAGCCCCCTTGCGCTGCGGCCTGGACGCCGGCGCGGGCCTTGGTGACCTCCTCGAAGACGCCCTTCTCGTGCTGGGCATACCCCTTGACCGTGTTGACCAGGTTCGGGATGAGGTCGGCCCGCCGCGTGAGCTGGACGTCGATGCCGCCGAGCGCCTCCAGGGAGGCGACGTCGAGCGTCCGCAGCTTGTTGAAGCCGACGATGCCGAACCCGATGAGGCCGACGATGGCCGCCAGGACAATCAGACCAATGGTCATGTTCTCTCCTTAGGGGAATAGGGAAGTCCTACCACGAACCGCCGCCGCCTCCGCCGCCTCCGCCGCCGCCGCCGCTGAAGCCGCCGCCACCGCTGCCGGAGGAGGACTGGCTGGCGGTGTAGGCCGAGATCGACGACGAGAGCGACGACTCGAAACTCGAGTACGGGTCTCCGCCCCCGAAGAAGGATCCGTGGCTGGGCGAGTAGCCACCGCCGTACCAAACCGGGATGGGTGCGGACTCGCCGGTTTCCTGTTCGTACTTGCGAGCCCACGTGGTGGCGCAGTCGAAGGCGACGGCGAACGGGATGAACGCGGTGTAGAGCTCCTTGCGGCCACTGAAGTCGAACCGTTCCTTGGCCGAGTCGGTCGACAGCAGCCGCTGGAAACCACCGGCCCGCGACCACACGTCACGGCCCAGCAAGGTACGACGACGCCCGACTCCGTGGGTGAGAAGGCCGGCTCCGCCGACCACGAATGCAGCGAACGGGATGACGAACAGTGAGGTGCTGGCCATCCAGGTCAACGCCGCTGCGGCGACCGCAGCCAGGATCAGCAGTACCCGACCGAGCGTCTCGCTGCCGGCCGCCTTCTGGACGCCGGCCGCGGTGGCCCAGGCGTCGGTGATCTTGGCCAGGCTGCTCTGCGCGGTTTTCAGCGTTTGGCCGGCGCTGATTGTGCCGTCGGCCTCGAATCGTCCACCGGGTTGGTCGACCCCGAGCGCTGAGCCGACATGACGCGTGACGTCGTCGATCTTGTCCCATGCGGCCGGTTCGGCGACGCCTTCCACGACCCAGTCGTCGCCGTCACGGGTGAGCTTGGTCAATCCCTGCTGGCCTTGGTAGAGCAGCGTCGCCACCAAAGCCCGACGGGGAACACGCTCGCTGGTCACATAGGCCGTCTGGACCGGGCCGAGCCCGGCCGGTGGCTCGTACTGGACCGGGTAACCCGGTCGTGGTTCCCGGGATCGCCAGTCCCAGAGGTACCCGATTACGAGTGCTCCGAGAGCAACGGCGAGCACGACGAACGCCAGCGGTCCGTTCTGGCCCAGCAGACGGTCGAAGGCCACCGGCCACGGCAGGCTGGGTCGGTCGGGCACCGGGACCGGAACCTCGGCGCGGACCGAGATCGGGGTGTACGGCTGCAGGTTGGTCGCGTCCAGGGTCAGGTTTCGGGTGCCCACGCCGTCGACGGTGCAGGTTCTGCGATCTCGCACGGCGCACTGGGCGTCAGTGACCTTGGCCGGCAGGTCCACCCGGACGTGCACTTTGCGCATCGACATCGCCCAGCCGCCGGCCACGACCTGCCAGTTGAACAGTGACGTCCTCGAACTCGCAGCGCCCCAGCTGGCGGTCGTCCCGGACTTGACCGAGCCGTGCGCGAGGGCGCCCTTGATCCGGTACTTCAGCACGTAGGTGTGCTGGCCCAGCGAAAGGAGGGTGTCGGCCGCGCCGATCTTCGCGACGCGGAAGCGGCGCCCCTGTTCCCACAGCATGGTGTACGGCTCGGGTTCGCCGTCGCGGGTCACGGAGAAGTCCTGCGGTCGCAACCGGACATTCTTGTCGGCGCTGTCCTGCAGGTCCCAGTACCGGAAGATGCCGTGGCGGCCATAGGGGAAGTCCCCGACGATCGTCTCGGTGGCCGTGAGAACGCCGTCGCGGTCGACGATGTAGTGGGCGTCGTAGGACGTGATCGTCACCGGGTCCGGAGTGCTGGAACCGCTGCTGGGCACGACGCCGGCCACGACCGGGATGAAGAGGAGGGCCAAAGCGGCAATGAGCGCGCCGACTCGCAGGAGCGTCCGCTTCATATCCGAACTCTAGGGCCAGGATCGGGCCGAGAGATTAGGCTGCCCGGCATGTTCGGACGCATCACGACGCGGGCAGCCCTGATCGCAGCGCTGTTGGGATGGGCCGTTGCCGCCGGGCAGGGCATCGCTGTGGCCGCCGACCCGGGCACGACCGTGACCGGCACCGTGGGCTCTGGCGTCCAGGAACACTCCTATCGCGTCTACATCCCGTCCACCTATCGGCCGGGCCGCGCGGCGCCGCTGGTGGTGATGACGCACGGCTGCCAGACGACCGCGGAGCAGCAGCAGCGAGCGAATCTTTACGACGCTGTCGCCGAGCGCGAGCGGTTCCTGGTTCTGTATCCGGACGTGAGCCCGATCGAAGCCGACGTTCAGCCGGGTCCGCTGCGGAACTGCTGGCAGTTCCCGCTGCCGACAAGCTGGTTGCGTGGCGTGGGGGACCCGGCAGCGATCGCCGCGATGACGAAGGCAGTCATGACCGACTTGCGGGTCGACCCCGAGCGCGTCTACATGGTCGGCATGTCGGCGGGCGGCTTCATGACGTCGATCATGGCGGCGACCTATCCCGATCTGTTCGCCGCGGTGGCCATCAACGCCGGCGGCGCCTACGGCGACGGCACCTGTCTCGGCGTACCCGCCGGATTGCCCGTGACCCTCAGCGCGCAACTGGCGCGCTGGCAGATGGGCGGTCGAGCCAGAGTGGTGCCGAGGCTTGCGATGGGTGGTGACGCCGACCGGGGCGTTCCGCCGGGCTGTGTGGACAAGGCCCTTGACCAAGGTTTGCGGACGAACAACCTCGTGCTCGGTCGCAGCCAGACCGGGCCGGTGTCGCTGAAGCCGGCTTCAACGCGCGACGTCGACGGTGCCGAGCCGGACGGCTACAGCTCCACGGTCACGACGTACCTCGATCCGGCCGGCTGCGTGGCCGCGGAGCGGTGGCTCATCCACGGCATGGACCACTTCTGGCCCGGCGGATCAACCGACCCCGAACTGGCGAACTTCACCGACCCGAACGGCCCCAATGGGGCCGAGGTCACGTGGGAGTTCCTCAGCCGGTACACGAAATCCGGGACTGCACCACCCTGCACCGAAGCCACGCACCCCTGAGTCATTGCATGAACTTGCATGGTTATGCAAGAATGTGCGAATGGCTGGGACGATCTCGGTAGCCGTTGTCGGCGCGAGTGGGTACGTCGGAGGCGAGCTGCTGCGCACGCTGCTGGCGCATCCCAACGTGTCGATCGGCGCGTTGACCGCCGCCGCGAGTGCCGGCAGCACCCTCGGCGAGCACCATCCGCACTTGATGCCGCTGGCGGACCGAATGGTGCAGCCCACCGAGCCGGCCGAACTGCGGGGACATGACGTCGTGTTTCTGGCCTTGCCGCACGGCGAGTCGGCAGCGGTCGCAGGCCAGCTGGGGGACGACACCCTCGTCATCGACTGCGGGGCGGACTTCCGGCTGCAGTCGGCCGACGACTGGGCGACGTTCTACGGTGGCGAGCATGCGGGCCACTGGCCGTACGGCCTGCCCGAGCTGCCCGGCCAGCGGGCTGAGCTGGCCGGCGCCAAGCGCATCGCCGTGCCGGGCTGCTTCCCGACGGTCTCGACGCTCACCATCTTCCCGGCTCTCGCCGCCGGCCTTATCGCTCCGGACCTGACGATCGTTGCGCCCACCGGCACCTCCGGTGCCGGCAAGAAGCTGGCCGCGCGGTTCCTTGGCTCGGAGGTCATGGGACAGGCCAGCGCCTACGGTGTCGGCGGCGTCCACCGGCACACGCCGGAGATCGAACAGAACCTGCAGCTGGCCACCAGCGTCCGGCCGCGCGTTTCGTTCACGCCCATCCTGGCGCCGATGTCGCGCGGGATCCTTGCCACGGTGGTGGCGCCGATGCATCCCGGCTTCACCGAGGACGACGCCAGGGCGGCCTACGTGGCCGCCTATGCGGACGAGCCATTCATCCGGTTCCTGCCGGCCGGCAGCTGGCCGGAGACCAAGGCGGTGCTCGGCGCCAACGCCGTCCACGTCCAGGCGACGGTGGACACCCGGGCCAACAAGCTCATCGCCATCGGGGCGATGGACAACCTGGCCAAGGGCACGGCCGGTGGAGCGGTGCAATCGATGAACATCGCGCTCGGTCTGCCGGAGACGACGGGGCTCACCACCGTGGGAGTGGCCCCGTGAGCGAAGCGAACAACCTTCGCGGAGCGAAGGAATGTGCACAGTGAGCAACTACGCGTCCATCACCGGCGTGACGATGCCGCAGGGCTTCCGGGCCGCCGGGGTGACCGCCGGCCTCAAGGCGTCCGGCAAGCCGGACATGGCCGTGGTCATCAACGACGGACCCCTCTCCAGTGCAGCAGCCGTGTTCACGTCCAACCGGTGCAAGGCGAACCCTGTCCTGTGGAGTCAGGAGGCGATGAAGTCCGGCTCCGCGAAGGCTGTGGTCATCAACTCCGGTGGTGCCAACTGCTACACCGGGCCAGCCGGTTTCGCCGTCACGCATGCCACTGCGGAGGTGGCGGCTGACCGTCTGGGCGTGGGCGCGATCGACATCCAGATCATGTCGACCGGACTGATCGGACTGCTGAACGACAAGGAAGCCCTGCTGGCCGGCGCCACGGCTGCGCTTGAGTCGGCCTCGGGTGACGGCGGATTGGCTGCCGCCGAGGCGATCATGACCACCGACACCGTCGCGAAGGTCGCCTTCGAGGACGGCGACGGCTGGAGCGTGGGCGGCATGGCCAAGGGTGCGGGCATGCTCGCACCGGCGTTGGCGACCATGTTGGTGGTCCTCACGACCGATGCGGTTGCGGACGCGGCGACGCTCGATGCCGCGTTGCGCATGGCCACGGCGAAGACGTTCGACCGGCTCGACTCGGACGGATGCCAGTCGACGAACGACACCGTGTTGCTGATGGCCAGCGGTGCCTCGTCGGTGGCGCCAACCGTCGACGAGCTGGCTGAGGTCCTCGGCCGGGTGTGCCACAGCCTCGCGCTGCAACTGCTTGCGGATGCCGAGGGTGCCGACCATGAGATCGCCATTGAGGTGATTGGTGCGGCGACCGAGTCCGACGCGTTGGCGGTCGGCCGGTCCGTCGCCCGGAGCAACCTGTTCAAGTGCGCCATCTACGGCAAGGACCCGAACTGGGGACGGATCCTGGCCTCGGTCGGCACGACGGACGCCGTCTTCGACCCGGCCAACCTCGACGTCAGCCTCAACGGCGTCCCGGTGTGCGTGAACAGCGGCCCGGGTGAAGCCGTCGACGCCGTTTCACTGGAGGACCGGGCGGTGAGTGTCGTCATCGACCTGAAGTCCGGCGACGCCACGGCGACGATCTGGACCAATGACCTGACCCATGCCTATGTGCATGAGAACTCGGCGTACTCGACATGATGTCCAAACCAGACCCCAAGCCGCAGCCCGCACCCGACGGAACCGAGGTGTGGCTCCCGGACGACTGGAAGCGGGCGACCGACAAGGCCGCCACGCTTGCCGGCGCGCTGCCGTGGCTGAAGAAGTACCACGACAAGGTCGTGGTGGTGAAGTACGGCGGCAACGCCATGATCGACGAGGACCTGAAACGCGCCTTCGCCGAGGACATCGTGTTTCTGCGCTACGCCGGGTTCAAGCCGGTGGTCGTGCACGGCGGCGGTCCCCAGATCAGCGCGATGTTGGACAAGCTCGGCATCGAGAGCGAGTTCCGCGGCGGGCTCCGCGTCACGACGCCGGAGGCGATGGATGTCGTGCGGATGGTCCTGACCGGGCAGGTCGGGCCGGAGCTGGTCGGCCTGCTGAACAAGCATGGCGACCTGGCCGTCGGATTGTCCGGCGCCGACGGTGGCCTCCTCACTGCCGAGCAGACCATGCCGATCATCGACGGGGAACCGGTCGACGTCGGCCTGGTGGGTGAGGTAACCGGGGTGCAGCCGCAGCCGGTCATCGACCTGCTCAACGCCGGCCGTATCCCGGTGATCTCCACCGTCGCCCCGGACGCGACCGGGCAGGTGCTCAACGTCAACGCTGACACCGCTGCTGCCGCGGTGGCCGCGGCTCTCGGTGCCGAGAAGCTGATGGTGCTGACCGACGTCGAGGGGCTCTACGCGGACTGGCCGAACAGCACCGACGTCATCGGTGAGATCAGCCCGGAGGAACTGGCCGAGATCATTCCGACGCTGTCCAGCGGAATGATCCCGAAGATGACCGCCTGCCTCGCGGCCATCGCCGGCGGAGTCAGGCGCGCCACCGTCGTCGACGGCCGGCAGCCGCACGCGGTCATCCTTGAGCTCTTCACCGACGAAGGGGTGGGCACCCAGGTGCTCCCCGGTGCGACGAAGCGACTGCGGTCCGCCCTCTACGTCACCAGCGGCAAGGAGGAGGTGTCATGACCGCGGCACAGGCCGGCGCCGCCTGGTCCGAGCGGTACTCGGCGTCGGTCATGAACACCTTCGGCCCACCGCAACGGGTCCTCGTGCGTGGTGACGGCGCGCACGTGTGGGATGAGGACGGCAACGAGTACCTCGACCTGCTCGGCGGCATCGCCGTCAACGCACTGGGTCACGCGCACCCGGCGATCCTGGCGGCTGTGACGTCGCAGTTGGCGGCCTTGGGTCACGTCTCGAACTTCTTCGCCTCCGAGCCGCAGATCGAGCTGGCGGAGAAGCTGATCTCCCTGGTCGGCGACCCGTCGGCACGGGTCTTCTTCGCCAACTCCGGCGCCGAGGCGAATGAGGCCGCCCTCAAGGCCACGCGGAAGACTGGGCGGACGACCGTGGTTGCCGCGGAAGGGAGCTTTCACGGTCGGACGATGGGTGCCCTGTCCCTGACGTCGAAGCTCCAGTACCGGGAACCGTTCGAGCCGTTGCCCGGCAACGTTCGATGGGTTCCTTTCGGCGACGCGGCGGCGCTGGCAGCCGCGGTCGACAAAACGGTTGCGGCCGTGATCCTCGAGCCCATCCAGGGCGAGGCCGGTGTCGTCGTGCCGCCCGAGGGCTACCTCGCCCGGGCCAGGGAGATCACCACGGACCACGGAGCACTGTTGTGGTTGGACGAGGTGCAGACCGGGATGGGGCGCGTCGGGGAATGGTTCGCGTACACGAAGTCCGGAATCAAGCCGGATCTGGTCACCCTCGCCAAGGGACTCGGCGGGGGCCTGCCCATCGGCGCCCTCATCGCTCTCAACGGCGCCGCGACGCTGCTCGAGCCGGGCAACCACGGCACCACCTTCGGTGGCAACCCGGTGGCCACGGCAGCCGCGCTCGCCGTCATCCGGACGATCGAGGACCAGGACCTGCTCGAACATGCGTCGACCATCGGCGCGTTGCTCCGCGACCGGCTGTCCGCCCATCCGTTGGTTCGTGAGGTGACGGGGGCCGGCCTGCTCCTGGGTGTCGTCCTGACCGAGCCCGTGGCCGTGAAGGTCCAGCAGGCCGCGCTTGACGCAGGCCTGATCCTCAACGCAACCACGCCCAAACGGTTGCGGCTCGCCCCTCCGCTGATCCTCAGCTCGGATGAAGCGGGACTCGCGGCGACGACATTGGCGACGATCCTCGACGAGGTGGTGAACCCATGACCAGAAGCTTCCTGCGCGACGACGACGTGACCCCGGCCGAGCAGGCCGAGATCCTCGCGCTGGCCGCGGAACTGAAGGCATCGCCTTACTCGAGGAAGCCTCTCGAGGGACCGCAGTCGGTCGCCGTCATCTTCGACAAGTCCTCCACGAGGACGCGGGTGTCGTTCGCCGTGGGGATCGCCGACCTGGGTGGAGCACCGCTCATCCTCGACTCAGGATCAACCCAGGCCGGCCGCGGCGAGAGCGTGGCCGACACAGCGCGGGTCCTCGGCCGGATGACCAGCGCCATCGTGTGGCGGACGTACGCACAGTCCGGGCTTGAGGAGATGGCCGAGTACTCCGGTGTCCCGGTGATCAACGCGTTGAGCGACCTCTTCCACCCCTGCCAGATCCTGGCCGACTGGCAGACGATCACCGAGCACAAGGGCCGGCTCGCCGGGCTCAACGTCGCCTACGTCGGCGATGGCGCCAACAACATGGCGCACTCGTACCTGCTGGGCGGGGCCACCGCCGGCATGCATGTCCGGATCGGTGCCCCGGCGTCGCATCAGCCACGTTCCGACATCGTCAAGGACGCCCAAGCCATCGCCGATTCGACCGGCGGCTCCATCCTGGTCTCCGACGACGCTGCCGTGGCACTGACCGAAGCGGACGTCGTCATCACCGACACCTGGGTCTCGATGGGCCAGGAGGACGAGAAGGCCGAGCGGGTCGCGCTCTTCGGCCCGTACTCGGTGACGGCGGAAGCCATGGCACGCGCCAAGCCCGATGCCATCGTCATGCACTGCCTGCCGGCCTACCGCGGTCTCGAGATCGCGGCCGACGTGATCGACGGCCCCCAGAGTGTTGTGTGGGACGAGGCGGAGAACCGCCTGCATGCTCAGAAGGCACTCCTGACCTGGCTACTGGGGCAGAAGTGAGCGCGCCCATGAGCAAGGCGGCCCGGCAGCATCTCATCGCCAGCGTCATCGAGCGCAACCCCATCCGCTCGCAGGGCGAGCTGGTCGACCTGCTCAACGAGCGTGGGATCGTGGCGACCGCGTCCACGGTTTCGCGTGACCTGACCGAGCTCGAGGCCGTCCGGGTGCGTCACGCGGACGGCTCGCTGGTCTACGCCGTTCCCGGCGAAGGCGGCGACCGCCGGCCGCGGGCCGCCGATGGTGGCGTCGCCGCACAGCAGCGGCTGGCCCGGTTGGCCCACGAGCTACTCGTGTCGGCCGATGCGTCGGCGAACCTGGTGGTCCTGCGGACGCCCCCGGGCGCGGCGCAGTTCCTGGCCTCGGCGGTCGACCACGCCGGCCACCCCGGCATCCTTGGCACGATTGCCGGCGACGACACGGTCCTCGTCATCGCCCGAGAACCTTCGGGCGGCGCAGCACTGGCAACACATTTCACCGAACTGGCTACGACCGAAGGAACCCCCACGTGAGCAAGGTCCTGACCACCCTCCCGGCCGGCGAGCGCATCGGCATTGCGTTCAGCGGCGGCCTCGACACGTCGGTCGCCGTGGCGTGGATGCGAGACAAGGGTGCGATTCCGTGCACCTACACCGCAGACATCGGCCAGTACGACGAGCCGGACATCTCCGGTGTCCCGGGGCGGGCGCTCCAGTACGGCGCTGAGCTGGCCCGTGCCGTCGACTGCAAGTTGCCGCTGGTCGAGGAGGGCCTGGCGGCGCTCGCGTGTGGTGCCTTCCACATCCGCAGCGGCGGTCGGTCGTACTTCAACACCACTCCGCTCGGACGCGCGGTCACCGGAACCATGCTGGTGCGGGCCATGCACGAGGACGGCGTCGACATCTGGGGCGACGGATCGACGTTCAAGGGCAACGACATCGAGCGGTTCTACCGCTACGGCCTGATGGCCAACCCGGCGCTGCGCATCTACAAGCCGTGGCTGGACGCGGAGTTCGTGACCGAGCTCGGCGGCCGTGCGGAGATGAGCCAGTGGCTGACCGAGCACGACCTGCCCTACCGGGACTCGCAGGAGAAGGCGTATTCGACTGACGCCAACATCTGGGGTGCCACCCACGAGGCCAAGACGCTCGAGCACCTCGACGTCTCGCTGGAGACGGTCGAGCCGATCATGGGCGTGAAGTTCTGGGACCCGTCCGTCGAGATCCCCACCGAAGACGTCACCATCCGGTTCGAGGGCGGCCGGCCGGTTGCCCTGAACGGACAGGAGTTCAGCGACCCGGTCGCGCTCGTGCACGAAGCCAATGTGATCGGCGGCCGGCACGGTCTGGGGATGTCGGACCAGATCGAGAACAGGATCATCGAAGCCAAGTCGCGGGGCATCTACGAGGCGCCGGCCATGGCGCTGCTGTTCATCGCCTACGAACGACTGGTCAACGCGATTCACAACGAGGACACCATCGCGAACTACCACGCGGACGGGCGGCGGCTCGGCCGGTTGCTCTACGAAGGGCGCTGGTTCGACCCACAGGCCTTCATGCTGCGCGAATCCATCCAGCGGTGGGTGGCGTCGCTGGTGACCGGTGAGGTGACCCTGCGGCTGCGGCGCGGCGAGGACTACACGATCCTGCAGACCTCCGGCCCGGCGTTCTCCTACCACCCCGACAAGCTGTCGATGGAGCGCACGCAGAACGCTGCGTTCGGGCCAACCGACCGGATCGGCCAGCTCACGATGCGCAATCTCGACATCGCCGACTCCCGCGCCAAGCTGGAGCAGTACGCGTCCCTGTCGGAGATACTGCTCGGCCGCAGCACCTTGTTCGGTGATCTGGAGCTCGACCAGCTCGAAGCCGGCGGGGGAGCCGAGCAGATCGCCGAGAATCCTGCCGCCGGTGACGAGTCTGTCCTCGATGCCGCGGCCATCGAGGAAGGCGTCGACTGATGTCCGACTCACCAGGTGGAACGAGCGAGACTCATGGGGGCAAGCTCTGGGGCGGCCGGTTCGCGTCCGGCCCGTCGCCGGAGCTCGAGGCGCTGAGCAGGTCGACCCACTTCGACTGGCGGCTGGTGCCGTACGACCTCGCCGGCTCACGCGCGCACGCCAACGTCCTCCACGGCGCCGGGTTGCTCACCGACGACGAGCACTCGGCGCTCCTGCACGCCATCGTCGAATTGAACGCGCGGTGGTCGAGCGGAAACCTGGCGCCGGCTCCGTCGGACGAAGACGTGCACGGCGCACTCGAGCGGATGATCATCGAGCAGGTTGGTCCCGATCTCGGCGGCAAGTTGCGGGCTGGGCGTTCCCGCAACGATCAGGTCGCCACCTTGTTCCGGATGTACCTGCGCGATCACGGAACGCTGATTTCCGCCCTGGTGAAGCAGCTGGTCGAGGCGCTCGCCGCGCAGGCCGAGGCGCATCTCGGCGTACCGATGCCAGGGCGCACCCATCTGCAGCACGCTCAGCCCGTCCTGCTGTCGCATCAGCTGCTGGCTCACGCCTGGCCGCTGGTCCGTGATCTGGACCGGCTCGTCGACTGGGACGCGCGCGTGGCCGCCGATTCGCCGTACGGGTCGGGAGCCTTGGCCGGCTCGTCCCTCGGGCTCAACCCTGAGCAGGTCGCCGTCGAGCTCGGGTTCACCCATGCGACGGCCAACTCCATCGACGGTACGTCCGCGCGCGACTTCGTGGCCGAGTTCGCCTTCATCTGCGCCCAGATCGGGATCGATGTCTCGCGCCTGGCCGAAGAGATCATCGTGTGGAACACCAAGGAGTTCGGTTTCGTCACCTTGGACGATGGCTACTCCACCGGGTCGAGCATCATGCCGCAGAAGAAGAACCCGGACATCGCCGAGCTTGCGCGCGGAAAGTCCGGACGACTCATCGGCAACCTCACCGGGCTGCTGGCCACCCTCAAGGCCCTGCCGCTGGCCTACAACCGCGATCTGCAGGAGGACAAGGAGCCGGTCTTCGACTCCGTCGACACCCTCGAGGTCCTGTTGCCGGCGTTCACCGGGATGATCGCCACGATGACCTTGAACGTCGAAGCCATCGCCGCCGACGCCGGGGGAGGGTTCGCGCTTGCCACCGATGTGGCCGAGTGGCTGGTCAAGCAGGGCGTTCCGTTCCGGGAGGCGCACGAGGTCTCCGGCGCGTGTGTCCGGGTCTGCGAGGAGCGCGGCGTCGAGCTCTGGGACCTGGCTGACGAGGACTTCGCCGCGATCTCGACGCATCTGACGTCCGACGTCCGGTCTGTCCTGTCCGTTGAAGGTTCGATCGCATCGCGGGACGGCCGAGGTGGCACGGCCGAGGTCCGTGTGCGCGAGCAGCTCGCAGAGCTCCGGTCACGGCTTGTCTGAGCCCGACGACGTGGCATTGCGGGCCCAGGCGCTCCTGGGCCGGGTGCTCCACGGTCACGGTGTCGCGCTCCGCATCACCGAGGTCGAGGCCTACGGCGGCATTCACGACCCCGCGTCGCACGCCTACACCCGGACACCGCGCTCGGAGATCATGTACGGCCCACCGTGGCGGCTGTACGTGTATCAGACACGGCACCACTTCTGCGCCAACATCGTCACCGGTCCCACCGACATGGCTGCGGCGGTGTTGATCCGGGCCGGCTCAGTCGTCGAGGGGATCGAGTTGGCGAGGCTCAGGCGTGGGAACGTGCGCGACGCGCACCTCGCACGCGGACCGGGCAACCTGACGCAGGCGCTCGGGATCACGCTTGCCGATCTCGGCACCGACGTCCTGGCCGGCGCCGCGACCGGCGGCGGCGTACGCCTCGGGCCTGAGGGCGCCTCCCCGCTGGGGACGGCTGAGCCGGGCTTCGAGATTGCCTCGGGGCCCAGGGTGGGCGTCAGCAAGGCGGCCGACATCCCGTGGCGGTTCTGGATCGCGGGCGACCCCACGGTCTCTGCCTACAAGCGGAGCCCCCGCGCGGTCTGATCGCTACTCAAGCACGCGGAATCGCTTGTGCCGCGACGTGGCACCCGCGGCGAGAACGACGCGACTCTTCGGCACGCCGAGATGCTTCGCCAGCACCGCACCGGCCGCCCTAGTCGCGCGACCTTCGACGGCCGGCTCGCGCACGTACACCACAAGCACACCGTCCGGGCCGTCCTCGACCAGCGGCCCCTTGCGGCTGCCCGGCTTGACCAACACGGTCAGGATGCGCTCCATGGCCCATGACCGTACTCACTAGGGTTGCCCGCATGACGAACGTCCTCGATGATCTGTCGGCACGCGGACTGGTGGCCCAGTCGACCGACCCTGATGCCCTGCGCGCTGCGCTGGAGGACTCCGTCACCTTCTACGTCGGTTTCGACCCGACCGCCCCGAGCCTGCACGTCGGCAACCTCCTGCAGCTGCTGACCGCTCGTCGGCTCCAGCTGGCCGGACATCGACCGCTGCTGCTGGTGGGTGGTTCGACCGGTCTGATCGGTGACCCGAAGGAGTCGGGCGAACGGGTCATGAACACCAAGGAGACGGTCGCCGGGTGGGTCGATCGCATCGCCGCGCAGGTGTCGCGGTTCGTCGAACTCGATGGCCCGGCCGGCGCGACGATCGTCAACAACCTGGACTGGACCGCCGAGCTGTCGACCATCGACTTCCTGCGTGACATCGGAAAGCACTTCCCGGTCAACCGGATGCTGGCGCGGGAGGTCGTGTCCAGCCGGCTCGAGAAGGGCATCAGCTACACCGAGTTCAGTTACGTCCTGCTGCAGTCGCTGGACTATCTGGAGCTGCATCGTCGGCACGGCTGCGTCCTGCAGACCGGCGGCAGCGACCAGTGGGGCAACATCACCGCCGGCGTCGAGCTCGTGCGCCGGGCCGACGGCACCGTCGTCCACGCACTCGCAACGCCGCTGGTGACGAAGGCGGACGGCACCAAGTTCGGCAAGACGGAGTCGGGCACCGTCTGGCTCGACCCCGAGCTGATGAGCCCCTACGCCTTCTACCAGTTCTGGATCAACGCCGAGGACGCCAAGGTCGGGGAGTACCTCCGACTGTTCACCTTCCTGTCGGTCGACGAGATCGAGGTGCTGGTCGCCGAGCACGAGCAGAGCCCGGGGCTGCGCTCGGCCCAGCGCAGGCTCGCGGCCGAGGTGACGGCGCTCGTCCACGGACAGGCCGAGGTCGATGCGGCCGTGCTCGCCTCGTCGGCCCTGTTCGGTCGTGGTGACCTGGCCGACCTTCCTGAGCCGACGCTCGCAGCCGCGCTGCGCGAGGCAGGAGCCCCGGACCTGGCCCGGGCCGACGGTCCGACGATCGTCGATGCGCTCGAGGCAGCCGGCCTGGTGAAGTCTCGCTCCGAGGCACGGCGTGCCGTGGCCGAGGGCGGCGCCTACGTCAACAACGAGCGTGTCGACGACCCCGAGCTCGTTCTCGGCGACGCCCATGCGTTGCATGGTTCGTGGGTCGTTCTGCGTCGCGGAAAGCGCGCCGTTTCAGGGGTCCGTCTGGTGTGAGAAGGGATCCGGATCAACACGCCGGACCCCCGATTTGACCAGCGCAGATGTGGTGCTAATGTTCTCTTCGTTGCACGGATCGCCGGGGCGGAAAGCCGCAAGGTTGGTCGCCCGGACCGAGTGACAAATCCCGACCGACATGGTCTGTTCCGCAAGCGCTGAGCGCGGATGGGCAGGCCGCTGAAAACGAGGGATGCGGGAGGACACCTCACCGGTTTTGACCGGCGGGCGAAGTCCCAGTAAAGTAAGAGAGTTGCCCCGACGGGGAAGCCGGAAACGGCCAGCCGGAGGTGCGCGCTTGAACCTTGAGAACTCAACAGTGTGCCAAAAATCGACGAATTTATTCAGTACTACTCCCGTCGATGAACTGAGCTTCGGCTCAGCGCATCGCGAGAGCAATTCCGACAATTGACAACGACGTCATGGCGTCCTTCGGGATGTGATGACAACGTCAGCAGTCACATTGTCAGGAATCAAACAGAAGTTGACCGGGAGCTCTTGAGTTCCTGGGATTTTTTCAACGGAGAGTTTGATCCTGGCTCAGGACGAACGCTGGCGGCGTGCTTAACACATGCAAGTCGAGCGGTAAGGCACCTTCGGGTGTACACGAGCGGCGAACGGGTGAGTAACACGTGAGTAACCTGCCCTTCTCATCGGAATAAGCGTTGGAAACGACGTCTAATGCCGAATACGACCTCGGAAGGCATCTTCTGAGGTGGAAAGCTCCGGCGGAGAAGGATGGACTCGCGGCCTATCAGCTAGTTGGTGAGGTAACGGCCCACCAAGGCGACGACGGGTAGCCGGCCTGAGAGGGTGACCGGCCACACTGGGACTGAGACACGGCCCAGACTCCTACGGGAGGCAGCAGTGGGGAATATTGGACAATGGGCGAAAGCCTGATCCAGCAACGCCGCGTGAGGGATGACGGCC
>DATEDT010000052.1:0-4041 GCA_035281505.1 Aeromicrobium sp.
GTTCGCCGAAGTCCCCGAGAGCAAGGACAACCTGGCGGTGCGAGCCGCACTCGCGCTCCAGGAGGCAATGGGCGTCGAGGCCGGCGCTCGCCTTGCCATCCGCAAGGTGATCCCGGTCGCCGGCGGAATGGCCGGCGGTTCTGCAGATGCCGCGGCAGCGCTGGTGGCCTGCAACGCCATCTGGGGCACTGGTTTGGGCCGGGACGAGCTGAGCGAACTGGCGGCCGACATCGGCAGTGATGTCCCGTTCCTGCTGCACGGCGGCACCGCAATCGGCGCCGGCCGTGGCGAGAACATCAGCCCGATCCTCGGGCGGGGGAGCTACTACTGGGCGATCGCGGTGTCCGACCGAGGTCTGTCGACGCCCGCCGTCTATGCCGAGTTCGACCGTCTCACCGCAGGACGTGACGTCCCGCAACCGGCGGTGCCAGACGACCTGCTCGCCGCGCTCCGGGCGGGGGATCCCGAGGCGTTGGGCGACGCGCTGTCCAACGACCTGGCGCCGGCCGCGTTGTCGCTGCGACCGGACCTGCGTGACGTCCTCGCCGTCGGCTCGGGCGCAGGGGCGCTCGGCTCGATCGTCTCCGGTTCCGGCCCGACCTGCCTGTTCCTCGCGCACGACGAGTCGCATCGCCTCGACCTGGCCATGGCCCTGGCCAGTTCCGGTGTCTGTGCCGACGTCATCCAGGCTCGCGGCCCGGTCCCCGGCGCGCACCTGATCACCTGAGCCCGGGTGAGTCGCCGGTAGGGTTTCTACGTCTGAGGACGATCCCCGGTTGGTCTGTCGGCAGGGCCCGCCTGACTTTGAATCAGGATTAGCGACGCAGGTTCGACTCCTGCCCGGGGAGCTATGGCAGGGCGGCCCGAAGGGCCCGCGCTGTCCGAAGCTCCTCTGTACGGACTTCGAGCGCGGGTCCCCTGCACGGAGCGCTTGGGGAGACTCCTGCCCGGGGAGCCAGACGGTCGATGAGTTGGGTCGCGGACTCAGGACCGAGCTGTTGCGGTGACCGTCCCGGCGTCCTTGCCGTCGACGCTCACCGTGTACGTCTCTCCGGCCGTGATGCCCTTGGCCACCAGCAGACGCGAGCCGGCCTTCGCTGCCGTGAAGCTGGCCACCACGCCGCCCTCGGTGTCCTTCAGTTCGACCTTGCCGGGCGTGCCCAGCGAAAGAGTCACCGCGTCCGGCGTCTTGGTTGCACCGAGTGCATCGATCGTGTTCTTGCCGATCTGGCCGATCGTGACGACGCCACCGGTGACGGTGACCGTGCCCTTCGAGTCGATGCCGTCGCCGCCGGCGTCGATGGCCACGGTGCCGCCGCTGACCGTCAGGCCGACTCCGTCCTGAACGACCTTGGGGGCGCCCGGCGCGGTGTCGCGGCTGGCCTTGATGCCGTCGTTGGTCGCGGTGACCGACACGGTGCCGCCGCTGACCGTGATCACGGGCGCCTGCAAGCCACCTTCGGACTTCGCGACGTCCACGGAGCCGCCCGTGACGGTGATGGCGCCTTCGGCGGCCATCCCGTCGGAGACGGCGTCGATGGTTGCGGTGCCCCGGTCGAACCGCATCCACCCGAGTTCACCGGGGGTGTCCTCGTTCGACTTCAAGCCATCGCCGCCGGCGGTGACCGACAGGGTGCCGTCGTCGACGACGAGGTAGTCCTTGCCGCTGATGCCCTCGTCGACGGCGTCGACCGTGATCGTTCCGGCAAGGATCACCAAGCCGTTCTTGCTGGCGATGCCGTCGTTGCTCTTGCCGTTGACGGTCAGGGCGCCGGTTCCCGCGATGGTCAGGTCGTCCGCGGAGAACAGGGTTGCGGTGGGCGCGTCCGGCTTCTCGTCGTCCGCGCTGGCCGCGGCGGCGTCCGACAGCGTGTTCTTCGTGCCTCCGGCCAGCACCACGACGGCCTCGTCGGCGGCCGCGATGAACAGCGGTGAGGTCGAAGCCGAGCTGATGTCGACGCCGTCGAGGACAACCTGGACCTTGCCCTCGTCCTTGGTGTCGACCGTGACCTGGCCGTCGCTCAGCGAACCCGAGAGGACGTACGTTCCGGCCTTGCTGATCGTCACGACGTTGCCCTTGGCCTTCGCTCCCGAACCGCTGACCTTGCTGGCACCGTCGGCAAGCTTGACGGTCGTGACCTCGAGCGCGTCGTAGAGGCCGTCCTCGGCTTTCGCGTGTGTGTTGGCGATCTCCCGCGACGGGACCTCGGGGGTGCTGGTGTCGGTGCTCTCGGGCTCGTCGGTGGCCTTCGAGCAGCCGGCCGCGACCAACAGTGCGAGGGCGAGGGCCGCGAAGCGGACGCGAGGCAGGAGGCTGGCGCTGGTCATCATGGAACTCCTGGGGCGGGCCGGACGGGTTCGGACTGTCCGGCCGGTGGACGTGCCGACTGATCGAATGGTGCCAGTTCAGGCGGGAGACGTGCGCAAGATGGGCACAATTTCGTCGCGAGTCCCGGGGATTCCGTCCGGCCAGACTTTACATTCACGACAAAATGTGTAAAGAATGCTCCCATGGTTCAGCGCACTCGGGGTCCGGCGGCGGACACTCGCGAACGCCTGCTCTCGGGGACGCTCGCGTGTTTGCGCCAATTCGGGGTGGAGGGCACGACCATCGCTGCCGTCTCGCGGGAATCCGGATTGTCCCGGCCGACGATCTACGCGCACTTCAACACCCTCGAAGAGCTCATCCATCGCGCGGTGGAGGGCGCGGCCGTCGAACTCAGCGCCCGCATCGCCGACGGACTGACCGGCGCCGCGTCTCCGGCGGACGCCATGGTCGAGTTCGTCGTCACCGCCCACCGCGAGTTCAAGGCCGACCCGGTCGTGGCGCTCGTCGTGGACATGAGCCTGGATCCGGGCCTGGCCGGACACGGCGAGATCTCCCCGGCCATGTTCCGCCTCACCCGCGGACCGATGCGAGCCATGCTGGCCGGTGAAACCGAGGCGCTGGAGCATCTGGACGACATCATCGAGACCCTGGTGCGTTTCCTGCTGTCGGTCTTGAGCTACAGCTCGGACAACACCCGCGATGACGACCGGCTTCGCGCCTACCTACGTCGCTCGATGGTGCCCGCCCTGGGCCTGTCGAGCACCTCTGACCTGGCCCACGCCTGAACCGCGTGGCCACCACCCCCATGGAGCAACGATGACCCTTGTCTACGAACAGACGCACCTGGACCGGCTCGAATCGGAGTCGGTCCACATCTTCCGCGAAGTGGCGGCCACGATGGAACGCCCGGCCCTGCTGTTCTCCGGCGGCAAGGACTCCGTCGTGATGCTGCACATCGCGCTCAAGGCGTTCTGGCCGGCACCGGTGCCGTTCCCGCTGATGCACGTCGACACCGGGCAGAACTTCGACGAGGTGCTCGCCTACCGCGACCGCACGGTCGAACGGCATGGGCTCCGTCTGGTGGTGGCCGACGTCCAAGACGACATCGACGCCGGCCGGGCGCACGAGGAGTTCGACGGTGCGCCGCGCAACCGCCTTCAGACGATCACCCTCCTGCGCGGGATCTCGGAGAATCAGTTCGGGGCCGTCTTCGGCGGCGCGCGCCGCGACGAGGAGAAGGCCAGGGCCAAGGAGCGCGTGTTCTCCTTCCGGGACGAGTTCGGTCAATGGGATCCGCGCAACCAGCGCCCTGAGCTGTGGAGTCTCTACAACGGACGGCACCGCAAGGGCGAGAACATCCGGGTCTTCCCGCTGTCCAACTGGACCGAGCTCGACATCTGGTCCTACATCGAGCGCGAGTCCATCGAGCTGCCGTCGCTGTACTACGCCCACCGGCGCACCGTCGTCGAACGCGACGGGATGCTGCTGGCCGTCAACCGCTTCATCCAGCCCCGGCCGGACGAGACGCCGTTCGAGGCAACCGTCCGCTACCGCACCGTCGGCGACGCCACCTGTACCGGCTGTGTGGAGTCGACGGCAGCGACCGCGGCGGACGTCGTCGTCGAGGTTGCCGCCGCCCGCCTCACCGAGCGCGGAGCGACCCGGGCCGACGACCGGATCTCCGAGGCCGGCATGGAAGACCGCAAGAAGGA
>DATEDT010000053.1:0-19517 GCA_035281505.1 Aeromicrobium sp.
CCCGAGCTCGTCGAACAGTCGAAGCAGCACCGGATAGGTCCGTCGGTTGTGGACGATGAAACCGGTGTCCACCGGAAAACTCTGTCCACCCAGCTCGACGTCGTGCGTGTCGGCGTGGCCACCCAACCGTTCGCTCGCCTCATACAACGTCACGTCCGCAGACTTGGCGATGATCCAGGCGGCGGTCAGCCCGGCCACACCCGAGCCGACCACGGCCACCTTCGCGCGCGTCACGCTGCCACCCCCGGTGCAGAACCCAGGAGATGCCGCAGGGCGGGCTCCACCTGCGGGAACCGGAATGCGTGACCGACACGCTCCAAGGCAGCCGGACGAACCCGCTGGCTGGCCGAGGCCACCTCCCGGCGTCCTTCACTGCCGAGCAGGAGCTGCGGCGCCAGGCCGGGCGTGGGCACGATCGCCGGGCGATGGAGCGCACGGCCCAACGCGGCGGCGTAATCGCGCTGGCGCACGGGATGGGGAGCGACGGCATTGACCACGCCGTCCAGGCGTGGGTCGATAAGGGCACGGTGATACACGTCGACCAGGTCGTCGATGCCGATCCACGACACCCACTGATCCCCTGCCCCCAAAGGTCCGCCCAACCCGGCGGCGAAGAGCGGGCGCTGCAGGCGCAGGGCTCCGCCGCGCGGGCTCTGCACGATGCCGGTCCGCACGACCACCACACGCATGGCCGGCCCGGCGCCGGCAATAGCGGCGTTCTCCCAATCCCGGACCAGATCGGCCAGGAACCCGTCTCCGGCAGAAGCGTGCTCATCGAGTTCCTCGTCACCGCGGTCGGCGCCGTAGAAGCCAATCGCCGAGGCACTGACGAAGACCGACACACCCGAAGCGGCCGCAGCCTGGGCGAGACGCCGAGTCGGCTCAACCCGCGAGTCGCGGACCTCCCGCTTGTGGCTCGCCGTGAACCGGCCCGCGATGCTCGCCCCGGCGAGGTGGATCACCGCGTCGACGTCGGCCAGGGTTGCGGGATCGGGCGCCTTCGGATCCCACTGACGTTCATCCTCCCGGGCCGGCGGACGGCGGACCAGCCGCACGACGCGATGTCCTCCAGTGGTCAGGAACGGGACGACTGCGCTGCCGACGAGCCCGGACGACCCGGTGACGGCAACTGTGAGCCGCGGTGTCGACGCCGCCAAGCAATGCGACGCGAGGTCGTCGACCAACTGTCGATGCCGGTATCGGAACATGGCGGTCAGCAGCGACGCCGGCAAGCCGGTGGTCACGCGGTCCGTCACCGTGCATCCGCTCGGGCCGGCGGCGAACTCGTGCTGGTGGTGCCACCGCAAAGGCAGCAGGAACGGCCGCGACGCGAGTCGGTCGGCGAACCGGTGCCCGTCGTCGTACTCGTCTGCCACATGCTGCGCGACCCAGGTTCGGCCGGCCGGGAAACGCAACACCGCGACTCCGTCCCGAAGGCTGGCTGCCTCCCGGACGGCCCGCACCGGTTGCCAGGGCGGCAACATGCGGGCCAAGGCGCCCGGGCGGCGGTGCCAGTCGAAGACGACGTCCGGCGATTCGGGCACGTCAAGGCGGAATTCGTGGGTCATGCGGCACTCCCCTGATCGGCCCAGCGCGCCAGGGCCTCCTCGCGCTCGACGCCGTGATCGACGATCCGCGGCGGGTACTCGCGGGTATAGCCGTCCGGGTGGCGCCACGGCTCGTGCGCCGCGGCCCCCGGCAGGTGACGCAGCTCCGGGACCCAGCGTCGAACGAACTCGCCCTCGGGGTCGAAGCGCAATCCCTGGGTCACGGGGTTGAACACCCGGAAGTACGGCGCCGCGTCCGTACCGGTGCCGGCAACCCACTGCCAGCCGTGGTTGTTCGACGCGACATCGCCGTCGAGCAGGTGCTCCAGGAAGTGCCGGGCGCCGTGCGGCCACCACACGTGCAGGTCCTTGACGAGGAAGCTCGCGCACACCATCCGCAGCCGGTTGTGCATCCAGCCCTGACTCAGCAGCTGGCGCATCCCGGCATCGACGAAGGGGAAGCCGGTGCGGCCGTGGCGCCAGGTATCGATCAACTCAGGATCGTGGTCGTACCGCACCTGAGCGCGGTCCTCTCGCCAGTCCCGCCAGCGGGACCGCGGGCTGTGCCACAGGACGTCGGCGTAGAACTCACGCCACGCCAGTTCGGCTTCGAACCGGTCGATGCTCGCCGGATCGATGTCGTCGCGCCGCCGGTCCAAGTCGTCCAGCAGGGTGCGCGGGTGGATCTCGCCGTACTTGAGCGCAATCGACAGCCGACTTGTCCGATCCAGGTCCGGTCGATCGCGACGGTCCCCGTACCCGGCAAGATCCTGCTCGAGGAACTCCGACCACCGCTTCAGGGCAGCCGCTTCCCCGACACCGGGCAGATGCGTCGGCCCGGTGACCCGATCGCCGGCCACGCCCGTGGCCCAGATGACGTCTGGTCGCGGCATGGGACGACGCCACCCGTGTGACCGCCACTCCCGCGCGAACGGCGTGAAGACCCGATAGGGCCGCCCCTCCTGGGACTGGATGCGTCCGGGCGTCACCGCGTACGGGCTGCCGGTGGCCACCAGGCGGCTGCCGCTCTCGGCCAGCCGCTGCGCAGCCGCATCGTCGCGACGCCGGCCGTAGGGCGTGGTCTCGGCCGAGACGTGAACTTCGTCAGCACCGACCTCGGCCGCCAAGGCGGGGATGACCTCGGTCGGGTCGCCAGTGCGGATCACCAACGCTCCACCGGTTTCCGCGCGCAGCACAGCCAGTGAAGCCAAGAGCCGTTGCCGTCGGCGGCCGGCTGATGCCAGCAGGTGAGGATCCAGCACGAAGACGGGTACGACTTCGCCGGAGCCGGCGGCCGCGCACAGCGCCGGGTTGTCGGCGAGGCGCAGGTCACGACGGAACCACATGATGCTCGTGCTCACGAACGTGCCCTCCTCGCACTCGGATGATTTCGTTCTGCGTCGTCGGATATTCGTCGCGGAACCCTGCATTGGATGGTAGATTCTTTGTTCAAGGTTTGTCAAAGGTTTGCAGAAGGATGGACGTCATGCTGATTCACCGCCGCATCACCACGCGAGCGCCCCTCGAGACCGTCTTCGAGTACTTGGCCGACTTCACGTCAACCACTGAATGGGACCCCGGTACAGTCACCACGACCCGCGTCAGCGGAGACGGCGGACTCGGCACGGTTTACGCCAACGTCTCGCGCTTTCTCGGTCGAGAAACCCAGCTGCGCTACGTCGTGGAGGACTACGTGCCCAACTCCCGCATCAGCCTGCGCGGCGAGAACTCCACGGTCGTCGCTCACGACACCATCTCGGTGGTGCCGGAGACCGGCGGCTGGACCCAGGTCGATTACCAGGCCGATTTCTCCTTCAAGGGACTCGCCAAGTTCGCTGCACCGTTTCTCCGGCCCGCTTTTCAGCGCCTGGGGGATGAAGCGGCAGTCGGCCTGCACGGCGCACTGGACCGGTTGCCCGCGTAGGAGGCCGGATGTACTCGATCGGACACGCTGCCGACCAGGTCGGCATCAGCCCTGCGACGCTGCGGGCCTGGGAACGTCGCTATGCGGTCGTGCAACCGACGAGGACCGATGGGGACTACCGCATCTACAGCGCCGACGACATTCGCGTGCTCCGATCCATGAAGGAGCTCATCGATGCCGGCTGGTCCTCGCGGTTCGCCGCGCAGGAGGCACTCCGCCGGCGGAGCGAGCCGGCCGGCCTGTCGCCGGAGGCGGCGACAGACAGTGGAGACCTTCCCAGCCAGTTCGTCGCCGCGACGGCCGCACTGGATTCGCGCCAACTCGAGGAGCTCCTCGACCGGATGTTCGCCCAGGGAAGTTTCGAGCTGGTCGTCGAGAATCACCTGTTCCCTTCGCTCCGCGCGATCGGAGACGCGTGGGCATCCGGTCGCGTGACCGTCGCCGGCGAACATCTCGCCTCACACGCGGTCGGTCGACGTCTCGCCGCCGCGTTCGACGCGGCTGCGTCGGCGCCCGGCGCCCGGCGCATCCTCATGGGCTTGGCACCGGGCAGCCACCACGAGCTCGGGCTGTACGCGTTCGCCGTCGCGGCCCGCAGGAGGGGCCTCGCCGTCGATTACCTGGGAGCCGACGTTCCGGTGCCTGACTGGGTGGCCGCCTGCGCCGGACCCGAGGTGGCCGGCGTCGTGCTGGCGGTACCGACCGAACGGGACGTTGCGGCGGTGGGCGAGGTCGTTGCCGCGCTGCGCACCGCGCACCCCAATCTCGTCATCGCGACGGGCGGCACCGCAACCGATGAGGGACCCCAAGGCGTCCTCCGGTTGGACGACGACATCCCGCCCGCCGTCCAGGCGCTCGCGGACGCAGTGGCGGGGGCGCGACCCCCTGCCCACAATTAGGCTTCCGCCCATGCGACCGGTCCGACGGAGACCCGCGTCATGGCGGCGACCGGTTGTCGCCTTGATTGCCGGTGCCGTCCTCCCGCTGTCGGCGTGTGGAGTCGCTGCGGCGTGCAAACCGACGAATCCGCTCTTCGCCCCGGTTCACAACGGTTGCCTCCGATTCGGTGTCAGCACCCCCGGAGGCCCTGAGGCCGAGGCCGAGTTCCACCAGGTCGCCGCAGTCGCCGGTAGGCCTCCGTCAATCGTCCTGTCCTACGCGGACTTCACCACGGCACCTCCGCTGGCGGGACTTGAAGCAGTGAAACGGCTGGGTGCCGACCCCATGATCACGTGGGAACCGTGGCAGTGGCTCGGCGACGGGAAGTACGACACCCAAGCGTTCACCATGCAGTCCATTGCCGGGGGTGCCCACGACGACTACCTGTACTGGTGGGCGGAATCGCTTGCCAAGTTCGGCAGAACGATCTACCTCCGATTCGCGCACGAGGCGAACGGCACCTGGTACCCCTGGAGCGCCACCGGCGGAACCGAGCCGTCGACGTACGTTCGGGCTTGGCGCCACGTCCATCGCATCTTCGCCGAGAAGGGTGCGGGCAACGTCAAGTGGGTGTGGGCCCCCAATGTGTCATTTCCCGGCAGCACCTCGATCGTCGGCACCTATCCCGGGGCGAGGTATGTCGACGTGGTGGGGTTGGACGGCTACAACTGGGGTACATCACGACCGGAAACCCATTGGATCGCGCCCAAGGACCTCTTCGGGCCGACGCTCGATGAAGTGCGGGCCATCGCCCCCGGAAAGCCCATTGTCGTGACCGAAGTCGGATCTGCCGAGCAGGGCGGCGACAAGGCCAAGTGGGTTCGCCAGCTCATCGATTTCCTTCATCGCGACAGGACTGTTGCCGGATTCGTCTGGTTCGACCACGACAAGGAGACAGACTGGAGGCTCGCCAGCACGCCGGAGTCGGCCGCTGCGTTCGCCGAGGAGCTGGGACGGAGGTACCGCTGATGGCCATCGCAGCGGCCTGGATCCCCCCCGAGACTGAACGGGAGCGGTTGCGTGCCGTGGAGCAGTTCGGTGACGCGACGAAAGCGTCCTCCGAGCAGTTCGACCAGATCATTCGGGTCGCGAAGCTGATGTTCAACGTACCGATGTCATCGATCTCCATGATTGACGACAGCCACCAGCAGTTCGCTTCCGTCGACGGCTTTCCCGACGTCCCGATTCCGCGCGACCAGACCATGTGCCAGGTCACCATCGCGCGCGCCTATCGCGAGCCCGAACGTCCGATCTACGTCGTCGAGGACGCCACCAGCATCTCCGACTTCGCCTGCCTTCCCGGCGTGGGCGGCGACGACGGCGTGCGCTTCTATGCCGGTCATCCGCTGTACGGTCCCGGCGGACATCCGGTGGGTGTGTTCTGCATCTACGACTCGGTCCCCCGCACGCTGGACGCCAGCCAGCTCGCGGCATTCGCCGAACTCGCCAGCTGGGCGCAGCGCGAACTGGAGCAGTCGGCCGAACTGGAGCGGGCCGCCGAGGTGCAACGTGAACTGCTCCCCAGCCAGGTCGCCGAGATTCCCGGCTACAAGGTCGCGGCCCTGTGCGTACCGGCCTTCTCGGTGGGGGGCGATTTCTACGATCACTACGCCACCGAGCGCGGGACCTATTTCACCCTCGTCGACGTGATGGGCAAGGGCATGGGCGCGGCCATTCTCACCGCCAGCCTTCGCGCGGCCATCCGCGGATCGACGCGGGTGCTCGAGGCCGTGCCGAACACCGACCTCGACACGGTGCTCCGTGTCGTGTCCGAGCAACTCGCCGACGATTTCACCCGAACGGGGAGCTTCGCGACCGCATTCCACGCTCGTCTCGACGCCACCTCCAACATCGTCGAGTACGTCGACGCCGGACATGGCCTGGCTTTCGTGCGCCAGCAAGACGGCACCATGACCGACCTGGCCACCGACGACCTGCCGCTCGGCGTGGGAACGGACTGGAACATCGAAACAGTCGCCCTCGAGCCCGGGGCAATGCTCGTCGCCTGCTCCGACGGGCTGCTCGACATCGTCACCGACAACTCAGAACGGTCCGATCTCGCCGGGCTCATCAGCAGGTACGACACTCCGGCCGGAGTCGTCGCGGCGGTCCGCATGTGGGTTCGGGACACCATCTCGATCGACGACGTCACGATCATCGCGATCCGGCGGGAGCCCGCATGAAACCACCCCTCACGCCCGGCCTCCTGGCGCTGCGCATCATCGTGGTGCTCGCCGCGTTACTCGGCCTGAACTACATCATCTGGCGTTGGACGTCCTCGGTGAACTGGGAACACTGGTGGATCGCCGTCCCGCTTGTGATCGCCGAGACCTACAGCGTCATCGATTCGCTGCTGTTCGGTTTCACGGTCTGGCGGCTCCATCGGCGCTCGGATCCCCCACCGCCTCCGCCCGGCCTGAGCGTCGACGTGTTCATCACCACGTACGACGAGCCGCTTGATCTCGTGGTGGCGACCGTGGAGGCAGCCAAGCGCATTCGCTATCCCCACACCACGTGGATCCTGGACGATGGCAGCCGTCCGGAGTTCGCGCAAGCCGCAGAGGACCTGGGCGTTCGGCACCTCACCCGGTCAGCGGCGTGGTCGAACAAGCCACGCCATGCGAAGGCAGGCAACTTGTCGAATGCCCTGATGGCCACCGACGGCGAGTTCCTGCTGATCCTCGACGCCGACCAGGTCCCCGATCCGGACATCCTCGACCGCACCCTCGGCTACTTCGCCGATGAGCAGATGGCGATCGTCCAGACGCCGCAGTACTTCGTCAATGTGCCGCCGGGCGATCCGTACGGCAGCCAAGCGCCTCTGTTCTACGGCCCGATCCAGCAGGGGAAGGACGGCTGGAATGCGGCGTACTTCTGCGGATCGAACGCTGTCCTGCGCCGTGAGGCACTGATGCGACTCGGCGTCTCCGGGTACGCGGCGGCAGTCGAGTCGAAGGTCAAGCGCACGGTCTCTGCCGCCGGAAAGGTGGTCCGTAAGGCGCGCCGACAGGCCCGCACCTCCGAGCCGCACGTCCTGGCTGCGCTCGAAGCGATCGACCAGGCGGTGAAGGCTGCAGAGACCGACCTGCGGGACGGGCGCGCCCTCGGCGAGATCACCTTCACCTTCCAGAACCGGGTGGACGCGGCAGCCCGCTCAGTCGTGGCCGCCGACTTCGAGGCCATCCGTGCCGACCTGGCCGAGCTCGACCTCGAGGACGCGCTTTCGCCCGACGAGGCCGAGGAAGCGGTCCTCGACGATCATGTGTTGGATCAACTGGCACACCGCGATTGGTCCCCATTGGCGGCCATCAACTCCATTCAGCAGTTGACCCGCGCGATCAACGTCGATCGCGACGACGAGGCGCAACCACTCCTGCCGATTGCCACCAACTCGGTCACCGAGGACATGGCAACCTGCATGCGGGTGCACGCGGCCGGATGGCGGACCGCGTACCACCATGAAGTCCTGGCGCACGGCTTGGCGCCACTGGACATGGCGTCGATGCTGACTCAACGACTGCGGTGGGCCCAAGGCACCATCCAAGTCATGTTGAGCGAGAACCCGCTGCTCAAGAAGGGGCTGACCGTTCCCCAGCGGCTCATGTACTGGGCCACGATGTGGAGCTACTTCTCCGGGTTCGCGGCCATCGCCTACTTCACCGCCCCGGCCTTGTATCTCGCCTTCGCGGTCATGCCGGTCGACGCCTACAGCTGGGACTTCTTCGTCCGTCTCATACCGTTCCTGGTCGTCAACCAGGTTCTTTTTCTCGTCGTCGCGCGCGGGACCCCGACGTGGAGGGGGCAGCAGTACAGCCTCGCGCTCTTCCCGGTGTGGATTCGAGCTTGCGTCACCGCGTTTCGCAACGTCGTCTTCGGCACACCCTTGGGCTTCGCAGTCACACCGAAGACAGCGGGTGACGGTGTTCGACACACCCCGTGGCACCTCATCCGATGGCAGTTGGTGGTGATGATCGGGCTCGGCATCGCCGCCATCCTCGGAGCGTTCCAGTTGCATCGTGGCGCGATCTCCGTGCTCGGCGTCTCGGTGAATCTCATCTGGGTGCTGTTCGACATCGCGATCCTCAGCGTGGTGGTTCGCGCTGTCCGGTTCCGTCCCGAGTCAATCAGCTCTGCAGAGCTACAACCGAAGGAGGCCACGTGATCGAGTTCGAAACCCGAGAAGGGGAAAATGGGGTCACGGTCATCGAACCCCACGGCCGACTCAACATGGTCGCCGCTCCCAGACTGCGGGAACTCATCACCGAGATCGTCAACGGTGGCACCACCAGGATCGTGGTCGAGCTCAGTTCCACGGAGTTCATCGACTCATCCGGCCTGGGTGCCCTGATCGCCGGCCTCAAAGCGGCACGACAGGCCGGCGGTGATCTGCGCATCGCGGCACCCACCGCTCAGGTCGAGACAGTCTTGGCGCTGACCAACCTCAACCGTGTCCTGACGGCGTACCCCTCGGCAGGTCTTGCCTTCAATGACGACTGACCGTCGCCAATCGCTCGAGGTTCGAGCCACCCCCGACTGCCTCGATGAGGTCCACGACCTGATCAACACGGTGGCCGCGGGGGCGGGCGTCGCCGACGAGGCGACGGTGCGATTCACAACCGCGGCGATGGAGATTGTCGACAACGTCATCGAACACGGGACGCGGGCAGAAGCGCCGAACCTCGCAGTGACGGTTGAGGTCACCGGCGGCTGGCTCCGTGGCGTCGTGGAGGATGACGGTCCGCCCACGTCGCTCGATCTCGGCGCGACGGACATGCCGGACGCGATGGCCGACCGGGGCCGCGGCTTGCCCCTTGCCGCCCGGCTGCTCGACGAGTTCCGGTTCGAGCGCCAGGCCGAGCGCAACACCTGGCACCTCGGCATCGCACTCGACGACTGAGCGGCTTCAGGTGCCGATTCGGTCGTTGTAGGAGCGCCGTTCCGGACTCTCCATCGCATCCAGGGCCGCCCGCTCGCCGCCGAGGACCCGGTTCAGCCATTCCCCCACCCGGCGCGGGATCAGGCCACCGGTCCGCACCGCAACACCCAAGGACCGCGGAACGTACACATCGGGTCGCGGTCGCTCCAGCGCGGAGAGGATTCCCTCGGCCACCTGTTCGGGGGTCACCGGCTTCGCCACGCCCTTGTTGGCCGCGAAGCCGGCCGCCAGTTCGGTGCGCACCATTGCCGGATGCACCGCCGTGACGTCGATCGGCAGTCGGTCGGCTCGGAACTCGATGTGCAGCGAGTTCGAGAAGCCCGAAACCGCGTGCTTGGTCGCGACATAGGTCGAGGCACCGGCGATCGGGATCCGGCCGGCCGCACTCGACACGTTGATCACGTGTCCGCCACGACCCTCCGCCTTCCAACGCCGGACGATCTCGCGGGTCCCACGGATGACCGCCAACTGGTTGAGCTCAACGATGCGCCGCGTGAGGTCGTCCGACTCCTCGTCGACACGATGCAGCGGCATGATCCCGGCGTTGTTGATGAGCACGTCGATGGGGCCCAGCGCCGCGGTGACTTCGTCGAGGAAGGCCGCAAAGCCGCCGGCGTCCGTGACGTCCACGCTCAAGCCCAGCACACCGAGTTCCCATGCGGTCTGTGCCACCGCGTCGGCATCGAGGTCTCCGATGGCGACCCTGGCGCCGCGCGAGGTCAGCAGCCGCGCGGTCGACGCACCGATGCCTCGGGCGCCGCCGGTGATGACCACGACCCGGTTGGCGAACGATCGCCGCTTCACGACGTGAGTCCCGTGGGCTCAGGCATGGCCAACCGTCCGTTCATTACGTTTCGGAAGTAACGGAATGAACCTACCGGCCGGAGGCTAGCGTGCCTCCAGAATCACGACCGGGATCTCCCGGTCGGTCCACGTCTGGTACGTGTCGTAGTCGGCATACATGTCGACCAGCCGCGGCCACAGAGCGGCCTTCTCACTGGGCGTGGCGACCCGCGCACGGACCGGGCGGCCCCGCTCGCCACGCAGGTGTACACGCGTGTCGGGGTGAGCCTTGAGGTTGGCGAACCACTGCGGGTTCTTGGCCATCCCGCCCTGCGAGGCGACGACGACCACATTGCGCCCGTCGGCCAGGTAGAGCAGCGGCGTGGTGAAGACCTTGCCCGACTTCCGGCCGATGTGCTCCAGCAGGAGCGTCGGTGCAGGCTTCTTGAAGCCGGCCCCGACCCGCCACTTCGACCCGATCCGTCCGTTCGTCAGCTTGAAGACCCCGACGTGCGCCCTCGACGCCACCTTCATGATCTTCCTGGTGATCGGGGAGTTCAGACCTTCAGGTCGTTCAGTCGGCAAGCCCATGGAGTGGATGCTGCCACATCGGCCTAGCGGCGCGGCAGCACCAGGTTCTCGTGGTGCTCTCCCGGCGGCTCCCAGCCGGGCGGGCCGAAGACGTAGCCCAGCTTGTTGCGCAGGCCACGGGTGCCGCGCACGTCCCGAATGACGTCGACGAATCCGCCGTACTCGAGCTTGAGCAGGTTGTAGGTGTCGACCTTGTAGGTCAAGCCGTAGGTCGGCTTCTGCCGTTCCTCGACAAACGTGCCGAACAGGCGGTCCCAGATGATGAAGATGCCGGCGTAGTTCTTGTCGAGGTACTCCGGGTCGCTGCCGTGATGGACCCGGTGATGCGACGGCGTGTTGAAGACCAGCTCGATCGGCCGCCACAGCTTGCCGACGAGTTCGGTGTGGACGAAGAACTGGAAGATCAGGTTGACGCCGAACGCGACGTACAGCGTCCACGGCGAGAACCCGAGCAGCGGCAGCGGCAGCCAGAAGAAGAACTCGAACCACGGGTTCCACTTCTGCCGCAATGCGGTGCCGAAGTTCATGTACTCGCTGGAGTGGTGCGCCTGATGGGCCGCCCACCCGATGCGCACCCGGTGCACAAAGCGGTGGTTCCAGTAGTAGAAGAAGTCCAGGCCGAGAATGAGCGCGACCCAGTACCACCACGTGTCCGTCGGCAGATGCCACGGCGCGAGGTACAGGTAGACCGCCATGAAGACGAAGAACGTGCCCACCTTGAACGCGGTGAGAAAGAACAGCGAGCCGACGCCCATGGACAGCGATGCGCGTGCGTCCTTGAACGCATACCCGGTGACGTTGTCGTCGTGGTCCAGCCACTTGAGCGCAGCAAGCTCCATCAGGATGGTGAGGATGAAGAATGGTGCCGCATAGGTCACCGGGTTCGTCGTGGGATCGAGAACCGCTTGCCAGTCGATGTCCATGGTCGCCTTCCAAATATGACTGTTGAGTAAGTTACCACGAAGTCAGTTCATGCGCTAGTCTCCCACCATGGCCCAATCGAACGCCGGAACCAAGGGCGTCCCCCGATTCGAACGCGAGAGTCAGATCCTCACCGTCGCATCGGAAGTCTTCGCCACCGAGGGCTTTGCCACGACCAACATCCAGGCAATCGCCGAGGGCGCCGGCATATCCAAGCCACTGATCTACAACTACTTCGGCTCGAAGGAAGGGCTCTTCCTCGCCTGCCTCGAGCGCGCCGGTGAAATCGTCGCCGGTGAGATCGAGCGCATCGCCAACGAGGACAGCGTCGGCATCGAACGCGGCATGCGCACGCTCGACGGGATGTTCCATGTCCTGGAGGACCAGCGGCACCTCTGGCGCCTGTTCTACGACCGAACCGCGCCGACGACCGGTCCCGTTGCGGCCGCGGTCAACCACTACACCGAACGCATCACCAAGCTGGCCGACGAAGGCGTCGCCGAGCTCATGGCGCTCAGCGGGGTGACCGACCGACTGGATGTGTCCGCGATGACGGCGGTCTGGATGGGCATCGTCGACAGCCTGATGCGGTGGTGGGTCGAGCATCCGGACGAATCCGCAGCCGCGATGACCGAGCGGAGCGGGCGGCTGCTCGCGGCGATTCTCGGAGGAGTGCAATGACCTCGGTTGCGACGAGTCGGCAGACGTGGACCACGTGGGTCCTTGCGGTGATCGGGCTCGCCGCATGGATGACGCTCTGCGATCGCTACTTCCACCTCACGACCGGAACGGTCGTGCACTTCTGGCCACCCTTCATGGGCGATCAGACCGTGTGGGTGGTCCCCATCTTCGGCCTCGCCGCCATCGCGTTCGTCGCCACGGCTCCCCGCTTTGCCGCACCCGAGGCACGACCACGGCGGTTCGCGTTCGAACTGGTGCTGATGACGGCGGTCTACGCGACGAGCGGGTTCGTCGGGTACGACCACGGAACCCTCGTCACGTTGGCGTTCCTGGGCCTGTTCGCCCTTCGCCTGGCGGTTTCGGGCGATCGGGGCACGCTGCTGGCCATCGCACTGCTGCTGGGCGTGACCGGGCCCGTCTTCGAGTCACTGCAGTGGCAACTCGGGATGTTCCGCTACACACAGCCCGACTTCATCGGCGTGCCGTGGTGGCTGTTCCCGTTCTACGCAAACGGCGCCTGGGCCGTACGCGAACTGGGTGCGATCCTGAAGCGCTAGGAGGCGGCGGAGTCGCCGCGCTTGTCTACGAGGTCGGCGTACTGGTCGGGGATGGAGTCCCCCTCGTCGCCGTGAAGCTCACGCGCCAGGTCCCCGAAGTCGGTGTCGAAAGTCCGGTACTTCAGGTCGCGAGCGACCTTCGTCTGCTTTGCCTTAGCTCGGCCGCGCCCCATGGGTCGACCCCCTCGCACAGTTTCCGTAGTTTTGTCGTGCTCACAGAATAGCGAACGGTTCCGAAAACCAAGGAAGCGACCCACGGCGCCCGTGGATAACCAGAGCGTCAGGCGTGCGAACCGACGAGATCGACCGTGCCGCCGCCGACGCCGGCCTCAGCCGCGACCACATCGCCGGCCACCCACGCGTCGATCCGATGCTCGGCCAACAGTGCCAGCGCCGCGTCCGCCGCATTGGGCGGCACCAGCGCCACCATCCCGACACCGATGTTCAGCGCCTCTTCAAGGTCGGCCTGGGCCAGCGCACCGACCTCCTGCACCAGGCCGAAGATGGCCGGGAGCTCCCACGACGAGCGGTCGATCGTGGCGTGGACGTCATCCGGCAGCACCCGCGCGAGGTTGGCGGCCAAGCCACCCCCGGTGATGTGCGACAGGGCGTGCACCTCGGTGCGCGCGATGAGATCGAGCACCGGCTTGGCGTACAACCGGGTGGGCGTCAGGAGCGTTTCGCCGAGCCGGCCGCCGAGTTCCGGGACCTCGCGGTCAAGAGACCAGCCGGCGTCCTGGAGGAGGACCCGGCGGACCAGCGAGTAGCCGTTGGAGTGCAGACCCGACGACGCCATCGCGATGGCAACATCGCCGGGGCGCACGAGTTCCGCGCCCAGGAGCGAGTCAGCTTCGACCACGCCGGTCGTCGATCCGGCGACGTCGTACTCGTCGACGCCCAACAGGCCGGGGTGCTCCGCAGTCTCGCCGCCGAGCAGGGCCGTGCCGGTCTCGATGCAGGCCTGCGCGATCCCCTTGACGATGTCGGCGATGCGCTCGGGCACGACCTTTCCGCAGGCGATGTAGTCGGTCATGAACAGCGGCTCGGCACCACAGACGACCAGGTCGTCGACGAGCATCCCGACCAGGTCGAACCCGATGGTGTCGTGCACGTCCATGGCCTGGGCGATGGCCACCTTGGTGCCGACACCGTCGGCCGACGTCGCGAGGAGGGGGCGACGGAATGTGGCCAGCGCTGACGCGTCGAACAGGCCGGCGAACCCGCCGATGCCGCCGACGACTTCCGGGCGGCGGGACTGCTCGACCCACTGCTTCATCAGCTCGACGGCGCGGTCACCGGCCTCCACCGAGACGCCGGCTGCGGCGTACGCCGACGAGCTCTCCGGAGCGGACGTCACTGGATGACCTCGAGTCCGGGCTGCGCCGTTCCAGACGGGGCAGCCGGCTCGAGCAGGTACTTGCCGATCAGGTCGTCCTCGGGCAGCGCGATGGGATAGATCCCGTCGAAGCAGGCACGGCAGAGGTTGTCCTTGGCAATGTTCGTGGAGTCGATCAGCTCGTCCAGCTCGACATAAGCCAACGAGTCGGCCCCGATGGCCCGGCAGATCTCGTCGACCGAGGCACCGTTGGCAATGAGCTCGGCGCGCGAGGCGAAGTCGATGCCGTAGAAGCAGGGCCACTTGACCGGCGGGCTGGAGATGCGGACGTGCACCTCGGCCGCGCCGAACTGACGGAGCATCGCGATGAGAGCGCGCTGGGTGTTGCCGCGGACGATCGAGTCGTCGACCACCACGAGACGCTTGCCGCTGATGACGTCGCGCAGCGGGTTGAGCTTCAGTCGGATACCCAGCTGCCGAATCGTCTGGGACGGCTGGATGAACGTCCGGCCGACGTAGGAGTTCTTGACCAGGCCTTGGCCGAACGGAATGCCGCTCTCCTTGGCGTAGCCGATGGCAGCCGGCGTGCCGGACTCCGGCACCGGGATGACGAGATCGGCCTCCACCGGCGCGGACCGGGCCAGCCGTCGGCCGATCTCCTCGCGGACGGTGAAGACCTTCTGCGAGGCGATCGTGGTGTCGGGCCGCGCCAGGTAGACGTACTCGAACAGACAGCCCTTCGGATCGGCCTGGGCGAAACGCTCGCTGCGCAGACCGTCCTCGTCGATCGCGAGGAACTCGCCCGGCTCGATCTCGCGCACATACGACGCACCGACGATGTCCAGCGCGGCCGTCTCGCTGGCCACCACCCAGCCACGTTCGAGACGCCCGAGCACCAGTGGGCGAATGCCCTGCGGATCGCGCGCAGCGTAGAGCGTCGACTCGTCCATGAAGACCATGGAGAAGGCGCCCCGCAACTTGGGAAGGACCTCAAGTGCGGCTTCCTCGACCGAACGGTCGTCGTAGGACGCCAGCAGGCTGGTCATGACACCGGTATCGGACGTCGCACCCTCGTTGCTGGACCAGCTGCTCTTGCCGCCCTTGTTGGACCCGTTCTCCGGCTGGGCGTTCTTCGTCGTGCGTTCGGCGAGCAGCTCGGACAGCTCGTGGGTGTTGGTGAGGTTGCCGTTGTGGCCCAGTGCAACCGAGCCCGTCGCGGTGGGCCGGAACGTCGGCTGTGCGTTCTGCCAGACACTGGAACCCGTCGTGCTGTACCGGGCATGGCCGATGGCGATCGAACCCTTCAGCGACTCCAGCGTCGACTCGTCGAAGACCTGCGACACGAGGCCCATGTCCTTGTAGACCAGAATCTGCTTGCCGTTGCTCACCGCGATGCCGGCCGATTCCTGACCGCGGTGCTGCAGGGCGTAGATGCCGAAATAGGTGAGTTTGGCGACTTCTTCACCGGGGGCCCAGACGCCGAAGACGCCGCAGGCATCCTGGGGGCCGCGGTCCTGGGGGTCGAGATCGTGAGTAAGACGACCGTCTCCGCGAGGCACCCTCAGATTCTACTGGGCGAGGGCACTCGGAACCCAATCGAACCGCGCCGGCGGCACGGGGGTTAGATGTCGTCATGACCCTCGACACCAGTGCCTTGGACGCAATCCTCGCCAACGCCGTCGCCAACGGCGCGGCTCCTGCCCTTGCCGCCATCGTCGTCAGCCCCGATGAAGTCCTCTACTCGGGCGCCGTCGGCGTCGAGCCGAACACGATCTTCCGGTATGCCTCCTGCACCAAGGCAATCGCGAGCGTCGCCGCCTTGCAGCTGGTCGAACAGGGACGGATCTCGCTCGACGACGAGGTCGCCACCCACCTCCCGGAGTTCGGGAAGGTGCAGGTGCTCGAAGGCTTCGCTGACGGCCAGCCGCTCCTGCGAACCCCCACTCGCCCGCCGCTGGTCCGCGAGCTCCTGAACCACACCTCGGGCGCTGAGTACTTCTTCACCAACGCGGACATTCGCACCTTCCACGAGGTCACCGGCACGCCGACGATCCTGGCCGGCGAGAAGGCGGCGATCACCGACGTCCCGCTGGGGAACGACCCGGGCACGCGCTGGGCCTACGGCACCAGCACCGACTGGTTGGGCCTGCTGGTCGAGCAGGTGAGCGGCCAGGGTCTCGACGAGTACATCGCCGAGCACATCGCCGGCCCGTTGGGGATGACCGACGTGACCTTCCAGCCGACAGAAGAACAGGCCGCACGCGTCATGCCGCTCTACGCCCGGACGCCGGACGGCGGCCTGGTCGAGTTTCCGCTCGAACTGCCGGCGGAGCCCGAGTGGTGGGCGGCCGGTCACGGGTCCTACGGCACGGCAGCTGACTACGGCCGGTTCATGCAGGCGCTGCTGCGCGGCGGCGAACTCGACGGCGCCCGCATCCTCAACGAGGACACCGTTGCCCTGGCGTTCTCCGATTCGCTCAACGGCGTGCCGATGCCGACGGAGGGAATCGTGTCGGCCAGCCCGGAACTGTCCAACGACGTTCCGGCCTACCCGTTCGCCGAGGGATGGGGCTTGGGCTTCCACCTCACACTGGAGGACATTCCGGGTGCCCGCAAGGCCGGAACGGGCGACTGGGCGGGCCTGTTCAACCTGTACTACTTCATCGATCGCGCCAGCGGGGTCGCCGCGATGCTCCTGACGCAGGTCTTGCCGTTCTTCGACCACGGGATCGTCGGGACGTGGATGGAGCTGGAGGCCACGATCTACGCCGGGCTCAGCGACCAGGGGTGAGCAGGGCGACGCACTCGACGTGGTGCGTCATCGGAAACAGGTCGAACGCTCGCAGGCTCTGCACGACGTAACCCGCCTCGGCGAAGTACGCGACGTCTCGCGCCAGGGCAGCCGGATCGCAGGCGACGTAGGCGACGGCCCGCGGATGGTGGGCTGCGACGGCCTCGACCACCCGACGCTTCGCGCCGGACCGCGGCGGGTCGAGCACGACCACATCGATCCCCTGCTGGCCGCCGACGAACCGCTCCACCGGCGCACACGTGACGGTGACGTGATCGAAGCGTGCGAGGTTCTGACGGGCCCACCCGCTCGCGGTGCGGTCACCCTCGACCGAGGTCACGTGTCCCTCGGGCCCGACGGCCTCGGCGAGGAAAGAGCTGAACAGGCCGACACCGGCGTACAGGTCGAGGGCACGCTCGCCCGGCTGGGGCGCCAGCATCGCGAGCACCGTCTCCACGAGGACACGGGGAGCCTCCGGGTGGACCTGCCAGAATCCGTCACCCGCGACCTGGAACGCGTGGCCCAAGACTGTCTCGGTGACTGGTGTGCGGCCGGCGTCGGCGACATCCCGGGCGCCGGGGGCCTCGATCAAGCAGTCGTCCACCTCGATGATCCCGTGTGACCGATGCTTGCGAAGACCGCGCCTCCCGCCCGGGAGTGAGACGTACTGCATCCGCGTGCGCCAGTGCAGCGTCGGGAGCACCTCCTCGACAGTGACGTCGACGTCCAGGTGCACGAGACGGCTGAACTGCTCAACGATGACCGCCTCCTTCAGGGCGCGCTGGGCCGGCAATGTCGCGTGCTGGAAGTCGCAGCCACCGCAGCCGTCCGGGTGGGCCAGCGGACAGGGCGGCTCGACCCGGTCGGGCGACGCCGTCAGGATCTCGATCGCATCGGCGCGCAGGAACGACTTGTCGACGTCGGTGACGACGGCACGGACCCGCTCGCCCGGCAACGCGTGGCGGACGAAGACCACCCGTTTTCTGGGGGCGCCTCCCGATTCGGGGGGATCGTCGGGTTGCTCGATACGCGCCACGCAGTGCCCGCCGTGGGCGACACGCTCGATCTCGAGCTCGAACTCCGTTCCCAACATTCCGACGATCGTACGGTCAGTGACAGAAGTGACTGATGTGACTAGGCTTGGTCGGTATGCGCGATACTTCCCCATCGCACGACCGTCGTCGTTGGAGCACCCTCGCCGGCGCCATCCTGGTGATCGGCGGCTTCTCGGCCGTTTCCGCCACCCCGGCCGCCGCAGGACCTGCACCGCAGGCCCCGGGGACCTACCGGGGCCTCGGATTCGACGCCTGCGTCGCTCCGGACCAGGCGACGATGGACGCCTGGCGCGCGAAATCGCCCTTCCGTGCCGTTGGCATCTACGTCTCGGGCAACTCGCGATACTGCGGAGACGCCTACCAACCCAACCTCACTCCCACCTGGGTGCGGACCAACGCGGCACGCGGCTGGCGGTTCATTCCGATTCACGTCGGGTACCAGTCCCCGTGTTTCAAGAACAACCCGAAGAGCCGCGTCCAGAAGAAGCACATGTCGCGGAGTGTTCGAACTGCACGGAAGCAGGCGTCGTCTGATGCGGTCGAGACGATCCGGGCCCTCAACCGGCTCGGCTTCGGTCGCGGCAGCGTCTCCTATCTGGACATCGAGTGGTACAAGCGGACCAAGGAGTGCGACACCGCCGTCCTGGAGTTCATCGACCAGTGGACCGAGACGCTGCGCCACTACGGCTACCGCTCCGGCGTCTACTCGAGCGGATCCGCAGCCATCAAGGCGATGAACGAGGCGCATGCGAGTCGCCGGCCCGGATTCACCGCACCCGACCACATCTGGTTCGCGTGGACGAACAAGAAGGCCGATACCGACGGCGGCCCCTACCTGAACGATGCGTACTGGAAGAAACGGCGCATCCACCAGTACCACAACGGGGACCGGGTCACCTTCGGCGGCAAGACGCTGACGATCGACTGGAACGCGCTGGACGTCTCGGGCACCTCGTCGGCGCCGGTCAGCAACAAGCCACCCCAGTCGAACGAACGCCGGTGCTCATCCGTGGCGAGGGCGGCAGCCGGATCCACACCCTCCCTGAAGTACGGATCCCAAGACAGCGCGGTCAAGCGGGTCCAGCGTGCGCTGACCCTCACCGGGCGCAACGTCCCGGTCACGGGCTACTACGGCTACCAGACCGAGGCGGCGACGTGGTCCTACCGCAAGGCAAACGGCCTTGGCTCCAGCAAGAAGGTGGGCCGCGAGATGTGGGCCGCTCTGCAACGCGGCGCTTGCCGATGATCCAGAGCCCCGCGCCGCGTGGCGCGAGCCGCTCGACTACCTGACAGAAACCTTCTTGCCGTAGACGGTCAGGGTCTCGGTCTTGCCGCCGAGGGTCAGCGTGATCTGATACCCGCCGGTGAAGGCGCGGAAGGACTTGAGCTTGGGCCTGGGGTGGCCGCTGGCCGGAACCAGCAAGGTGATGTAGCGGACCGAACGCCCCTTCTGGAT
>DATEDT010000054.1:0-6205 GCA_035281505.1 Aeromicrobium sp.
GTCAGCCCGTCGGAGAGCATCACATTGCAGAACGGGCAGCCCACGGCGATCTCATCGGCACCTGTGGCGATGGCCTCCTGCGTGCGGTTGACATTGATGCGCTCGCCGATGGTCTCCTCCATCCACATGCGGGCACCACCGGCGCCGCAGCAGAACGAACGCTCGCCGTGGCGGGGCATCTCGACGAACTGCAGGCCGCTGGCCTCGATGAGCTCGCGCGGCGGGGCGTAGACCTGGTTGTGGCGGCCGAGGAAGCACGGGTCGTGATACGTGATCGTCTTGGCTTCCCCCTCCTCTGCACTGCCGGCAGCCGGCGGGACCGGGACGAGCTTCTTCTCCCGCACGAGCCGGTTGAGCAGCTGGGTGTGGTGCACAACCTCGAGCTCGACGCCGAACGGCTCGTATTCGTTCTTGAGCGTGTTGAAGCAGTGGGCGCAAGTGGAGACGACCTTCTTGACCTTCATCTCCTTGAAGACCTCGGAGTTCTCCATGGCCAACTGCTGGAACAGGAACTCGTTGCCGGCACGGCGGGCTGAGTCGCCGGTGCAGGTCTCGCCGTCACCGAGCACGGCGAACTCGACGCCGGCGGTGTGCAGCAGTTCGGCGACGGCCTGCGTGGTCTTCTTCTGACGGTCCTCGAAGGCGCCGGCGCAGCCGACCCAGAACAGCCACTCGACCTCGTCGAGACTCTCGATGTCGGCACCGACCTGCTTGACCTCGAACGGCAGGTCCTTCGCCCAGTCCATGCGGCCCTTGGGGTCCATGCCCCACGGGTTCCCCTTGCGCTCCATCCCCTTGAAGATGTTGTTGAGCTCGGCCGGGAAGTTCGACTCGATGAGCACCTGGTAGCGGCGCAGGTCGGTGATGTGGTCGACGTGCTCGATGTCGACCGGGCATTGATTGACGCAGGCACCACAGTTGGTGCACGACCACAGGACGTCCGGGTCGATGACGGCGCCGCCGGACGGGTGCCATGCGACGCCCTCGGTGGCGCCGACGAGCTCGCGCTCCTGCTCGGATTCCTTGCCCTCCGCCTTGGCCATCGAATGGTCGCGGAGGTTCATGATCAGCATCTTCGGGCTGAGCGGCTTCTCGGTGTTCCACGCCGGGCACTGCGACTGGCAGCGGCCGCACTCGGTGCAGCTGGCGAAGTCGAGGTTGGCCTTCCAGCTGAAGTCCTCGGCCTTGCCGATGCCGAGGGTGGCCTCCTCGTCCAGGTCCTCGACCATCTCGAGGTTGAACGGCTGGCCGTTGACCATCAGCGGCTTGGCGGCGCCCAGAGCGATCGGCCGGCGGCCGAACGTGACGTTCACCGGAGCAATGAAGATGTGCAGGTGCTTGGAGTGCAGCACGAGCAGCGAGAAGACGAGCATGACGCCGATGTGCAGCAGCAGCCCGATGCCTTCGAGCCACGACAGCGCCTCGTGCGACAGGCCGCCGAACAGCTTGCCGATGGCGTTCGAGGCGTAGGCGCCCCACCCGTACGGGAAGTTGCCGGCCGCCGCCGCGGCACCGCGGAACAGCAGGAGCGTCCAGATGATGTTGAAGATCATGAACAGCGTGACCCAGGCGCCGCCGAGGTGCGATCCCTCGAACCGCGACTTGCGACCCAACTTCTCCGGCGCGTTCTTCACCCGGATCCAGCTGAAGATCGCGAGACCCACCAGGCACAACACGGAGATCGTGTCTTGGGCGAATCCCAGCGCGTCCCAGTGCCCGATGAACGGGATGGCCCACTTCGGGTTGCGGCTGAAGAGGACGCCGAACGCCTCGATGTAGACGGTGAGCAGGATGAAGAAGGCGTACATGACGAACGCGTGCGCAATGCCGGGCAGCGTCCACTTGAGCAGGCGCTGCTGGCCCAACACCTCGACGTTGTGCTTGTTGCCGGCAGCGATCGGGTGCTCGACCGTGTTCTCCCAGCGGTCGGGCGCCGGCTGACCATCGGTGATCCACTTGACGAGGAAGGCCACTCGCTTGAGGGCGAGCGGCACAATCAGCGCGAGCATGATGATGCCGGCGATCAACGTCTGCGTGGGCGTCATGAGAGTTTCTCCAAGAGGTCACGAGGTGCGGGAGAGGGCCGCAACGTCCGGCACCGACCTTATCGCGGGACTGGCCGGCCGGCGGAGGTAGCGCAGGCTAAGTCGCCCAGCCGTTCACGCCTCTTGTCGCCTCGAACGGCCGGGTCCACCATGTGGGCATGGACGGAGCATCGGTTTCGCAGACCGGCTCGGCGAGCACGACGGCGATGATGTCCGCGTGCGGGCGTGGCTGGCACTTGATGAAGCAGGGGCGTTCGGCGGCTCTCGCCGACTGGCTCGCGTGGCCGTTGGTGGGACCGGCGGCAGAACCCATGGCCGCTCAATTGTTCACGGCCTTGGGCCCGGAGGACGGCGGCTACGCGGCGGCGTGGACGGCCGTGCGTGCCGCCGTCACCGAAGCCTGGCTCGCCGAATCCGGGGCCAAGCACTACGTCATCCTCGGCGCCGGGCTCGACTCCTACGCGTGGCGCCAGGACGCCGGCCACACGGTCATCGAGATCGACCATCCGGCCAGTCAGCAGTGGAAGCGGGAACGGATCCAGTCGCTCATGCTCGACGAACCGGCTGAACACGTGTGGGCGCCCTGTGACTTCGAACGGGAGTCCGTCGGCGACGTCATCAGGCGACTTGACCTGGGCGTCGGCCCGCCCTTCGTCAGCTGGATCGGCGTGACGCCGTACCTCAGCGCGGAGGCCACCATGGCCACGCTGAAGGAACTCCCGCCCTGCACCCTTGTCGTCGGTTACTGCCTGCCCGTCGAATCATGGGCCGGCAAGGGAGAGATCGCGTCGACGACCTTCCTGCGACTGGCGGAGCAAAGCGGCGAGGCCATCAGATCGTTCTTCACGCCGGAGCAGTTCAAGGACGTCCTCGGCGAGGCGGGCTTCGAACTGCTCGCCGACGTCGGCGCCGACGTCGGCCTGGAGCGCTTCGGCCAGGAGGCGTGGGCGCTGGGCTACGAGCGATTGGCGCTGGCCCGCAAGGGCTACTCCGGCTGATTCGCCGTCTTGCCGCCGACCTTGTAGGGGGTGGTGTAGCCCTCGTACATCAGGTGCGCGACGAGCCCCTCGGTCGCATGGGGCAGCTGGTGGCAGTGATCCATCCAGATCCCCGGATTGTCGGCCCGGAAGACCAGCTCGATGGTCTCGCCGTCCTTGACGTCGACGGTGTCGACCCACAGTGGTCCGCCCTTGACCGGTTTGCCGTTGCGGGCGGTGACCAGCGCATGGTGGCCGTGCAGGTGCATGGGGTGTGCCTGTCCGCTGTGATTCTCGATGCGGAACTTCACGACGTCGCCCTTGCGCACCATGAACATGGGCACGTTCGGCCACATGTGCCCGTTGATCGTCCACCAGTAGCCGGGCAAGCCGTCGATGAAGCCGGGCCGCCGGCCGATGGAGTAGTCGAACACCCGGTTGGGCTTGGGCATGTCGGCCGAGCCTTTGCCGTACCCGAGCAGATCGAGCGCCTTGACCGGCTGGGCGGGCCGCTCGGGGTAGGACTCGCGGGGCCCTATGATGTAGGCCGTGGCGGCGCCCACCTGCACCCGGGCGGCACCCTTCGCCGGAACGGTCAGGTCGAGGTCGGCACGGCCGCCGGCCGGGATCTCCAGCCGCTTGCCCTTCACGACGGTCTCGCCCTGGAGGTCGTAGCCATCGATCGCGGCGACTCGGTACGGGGCCGAGGACCAGGTCGACACGGTGGCGTCGTCGGTGTTGACGATGCGCAGGCGGACCTTCTCGCCGGGGCGTGCGACCTCGTGCAGATCCCCGGTCCGGCCGTTGAGGGTTCGCCTGCCGTCGTAGGTGTGGGCGACGGCGGTCAGGTCGTGCCGTACCCGGATGCCGCCTCGGGGCAGGACGACGAGTGATCCGAACAGCCCACCGGCCACCTGCTCGTGCGACACCTGATGGGAGTGATACCAGTACGTGCCCGCCTGCTCTGCCACGAAGCGGTACGTGTGGGACTTGCCCGGCACCACGGCATTCTGGGTGACACCGGCAACGCCGTCCTCGGCATTCGGCACGTCGATCCCGTGCCAGTGCAGCGCCACGCCGTCGGCGACGTTCTCGTTGTGCAGCCGTACTTCGACGAGCTCACCCTGCTTGACGACGATGTCCGGGCCCGGTGTCTTCCCGTTGAGAACGAAACCTTCGAACTCCTGACCGGCGAGTGGGAAGGTGCCCTCTTGCGCGGTCAGGTCGACGACGACGTCGGCCGCCTTCTTCGACGGCTCGACCAGCGTGGCGATGCTGATGCCCTTGTTCTTCGCGGTGCGAGGGGCACCGTGTCCGTGAGTGCTCGCCGACGGTGTGGGCAGCGGCTTGCCCTTGGCGTTCATCCCGTAGTCCGGGTAGCCCATCTCGGCCACGGAGTAGGTGTCGGGCATCAGACTGCGCTGCCACATCCACCCCAGCGGAAGCACGACGGCCAGGGTCGCGATGCACGCGACGACCAGGCGGGTGCGGGAGTTCACGGCCTCAGTAATACGTCACCGGGTCAAGCGGCTGCTGCGGCGGATGGTTCCTTCGCCTTCATGGCCGCCGCCATGGCGGCACCGAAGATCAGGAAGGCATTGAGGCCGTGGAACAGGCCGATGTCGGCGCGGCCCATCATCGTGACTGCGATCTGGGCAACGATCAGGACGAGCGTGACCAGGGCAATGACGACGCCCTTGGGGACCTTCGCGAAGAACGAGACGATCAGGAGCAGGAGCGCCACGACGGGGAGAACCCGCTCGCCGGCAATGCCGTGGACGGCGAATCCCACGACCCCGGGGAAGTCCAGGGTCTCCGATTCGATCGCCGCCTTGTCGAGCGTCCCGCCGTCCTTCACGAGGTACTGGTTGACCCCGAAGTACGCCCACGAAATCGACATCGCCTGGATCACGACCAGCAAGGTGATGATTCGCGCCAACCAGAGATACGCAGCTCGCATCCGTCCAACCTCTTCCTCATGAAGACCTGTGGTCAGCATGCCAGTGATGGGTCCGCGGGCAGCGTCAATTCGTCTCAGGGTTTTCCCGGGTCTTTGCCCGGGCCTCACTTCGGGCCGGTAGGACCGCCAACGCGAGCACGGGGAAGACGGCCACGCCGGCGAAGGCGATCGCATAGCCGAGCTCGGCGATCAGGGCGCCGACGGTCGATGGCACGGCTGCTGCCATCAGGTACTGGCCGGTGTTCTGGATTCCCATCGCGCGGCCGGCCCAGTGCGGCCCACCGAGCTCGGCGACCGCGGTGAAGGCCAGCCCGTTGTCGGCGACCGTCACCACGGTGGCCACGACCATGACGGCGACGGCAACTCCAGCCGATTCGGTGACACCGAGCAGCAGCATCGTCGCGGCGGCACCGATCGCGATCGTGCGGATCGGCCCGATGCGACTGCCCACCCGGTCCGACCACCATCCGGCGCCGATGCGGCCGGCCGCCCCCAAGACCTGTGTCGCGGCAGCAAGTCCGCCCGCGGCCGCAGTGGACCAGCCGCGGGCGTCGATGAGCCACACTACGATGAAGGTCCACACGGTGATCTGAGGGACGACCAACAGCGCCGATGCCAGATGAACCCGGACGAGTTGTCGGTCCTGGCGGTAGGGATTCGCAGCCGGCCCCGGGCCGGACGTGTCGCTGGCCTCCGGCCGGGGCGGATCGATGACGAAGAGAGCCACCGCGGCACAGGCCACCAGCCCGGCCAGCGACGGGACGAGCAGGGCGAAGCTCAATCCGCGCGTCTCGGCGAGCACCGGCGCCGTGAGCGCGGCGAGACCGATCCCGAGTGGAAGCGCGGTCTGGCGGATCCCCATGGCTGTGCCGCGTTGATTCGGTGGGAACCAGCCGACGATGAGCCGCCCACTCGATGAGTTCAGGCTGGCGGTCCCCACCCCGATCAGGAACCACGTGAATGCCAGCCCGGTCGGGCTGCTCTGCACAGCCGACGTCAGGCCGGCCGCGGTTGCGATCACCATCCCCAAGGTGAGGCCGCGCCGTTCGCCGATGCGATCGACCAGCGCACCCCACGCCACGAGCGTCAGCATCGTGCCGACCAGCGTGGTCGAGGCCAGGAGCCCCGCTCGAGCCAGGCTCATCCCGTGCTCGAGGTGCAAGTGGGCGATCAGGAACAGGGGTGCGTTGGACAGCCAGGTGCCCACACTCTGGACACCCACC
>DATEDT010000055.1:0-37745 GCA_035281505.1 Aeromicrobium sp.
CGGCGCCCATCACTACGATCTGGCGCAGCAGGTAGCTCTTGCCGAGCCCCTCCTCGCCAGTGAGCATCAGCCGGTCGCGGCGCTCGAGCAGGTTCGGCACGAGCCAGTCGGGGGTCTCGTCCTCTTCGGAGAGGAGTTCTCCGAGCGTGATGGACTCGACGTCTTCGACTGCGCCGCGGTCGCGGATGCTGGCGAACTCGGTGACGACGCTCGAGGTGATACCGGTGATCGAGGCTTCGGGTTTCGCGAGCTTGGTCCGCAGTCGGGTCGTGGCGTTCCAGAGCTCGCGCCGAACGGCCCACTCGCGGACGGTCTCGGCGTACTGGTCGACGTGCTCGGGAACGGCGGGCCAGGTGACCAGGGTCGGCAGTAGGGCCACTACGGACGCGTCGGAGGTCTGGAGGAGCGAGAGCAGGCCGGCGGGGTCGACGCCCTTGCTGTCGCGATCGAGTTGGCTCATCGCGTCCCAGAGCGTCTGGTTGCGCTTGTCGTAGAAGTCCTGCCCGTTGATGTGCTTGCGGGCCGCGTCGCGAGCGGGCTTCGACATGAGGCAGGCCGCCAGGACCGAGGTCTCGGCGTGAGCGTCGTAGGAGACTTCCATCATGGCTTCGGTCATGACTGCGGCCTCAGCTTCATCCAGGCGTTCTCTGCCGAGACCGGCGGCAGGGTGGACTCGTCGACAGAACCGTCCTCGCGGGTAACGACCGAGAGTGTGGGCGTCTTGCCGGCGAACTGGATCTTGAGCTTGTCGGCGTGCTTCCGCAGGCTGGTCATCGACAGGACGTTGGAGGACCAGAAGCGGTCCTCGTGTGCGGCGTCGATGAGCCAGTGGACCTGGGCCTCGGTGTAGCCATCGTTGTCGACGAGGAGGCGGGCAGCGTCGCGCCACGTCTTGCCGACGTTCGGGCGCTTAACACCCTGGCCTTCGATGCGGCTGGCGAGGTGGTCGCAGAGCCTTTCGACGTCCTCCCGCTTCGGGGAATCGTCGGGCCTCGCGAGAGCGAGGTCGCGACTCTCTTCCTTTCCTTTCCCTTCCCTTCCCTTCCCTAAAACGCGTGAGGGCTCGCGAGGACTCTGTACGTCTATGGGCCATTCATCGAGAACCCGCAGGTCGGCGGCCTGAAAACGCTCGCGAGCGGGATTGGAGACCCGCTGGTGCTTTTCCCAACCAATGATGTGGACAATGAAGCCCTCTGAACCCTCGTACAGAGCCACTAGCGAGGATTCCCACAGCCTGCGAAGGCCGCTGAGGACGTCGTACTCGTCGCCCGGGAAGACCTGCATCTTGATGCGCTTGGGGCGCAGGTTGAGGTAGCCCTGGTCGTCGGCGAAGTTCCAGAGTCCGATGAACAGCAGCCGGTCAGCGAAGTCCAGTTCGACGATCTTCTCGTCAGTCCAGAACTCCGGCTTGATGCTGCGGATGCGTGCCAAGACTCAGTCCTCCTCGGACTCGGTAGCGGTCTCGCGGCCGGCGAGTTCGGCCAGGACGTCGACGAAGCATTCCCGGAGCCGGACGGGTTCTGTCGGCTCGGACTGGTCTGGTGAAGTGGACGCGGGGTGCGCAGGCTCAGGGAAGGACTGCATACTGGCGTCGACCTCCTCTCGATGCTTAACGGGCTGAGGGATGGTCAGAGGGCCGTGACCGCTGCAACGGGAGCGGCCCTCGTCTTTGCTTGAGAGAACGCTAGAACACGACCCCGACTGGTTCGGCGAGAGCTGACGGTCGAAACGGTCGAATCCCGCGTGGTTGAGCGGGAAACGCGCATTCCACAGGCATTCCACATTTGTCGACACAGGGCTGTGGAAATCGCCCTCCAGAGTGTGGATAGCCATGTTCTTCACCCTCAGAACGGCGGCGCGTCGTCAGCGGCGGGAGTGGTCGCCCATGGGTCAGCCGCAGTCTGGGAGACCTGCTGCTTGCCTGCCTCGACGGGCAGTGCGACCGTTGCGAACTTGAGCTCGAGGCTGGTGCGCTTCTCGCCGGCACTCGTCTCGTACTCGCGCTGGTAGAGGCGGCCGGTGACGGTGACCTTGGCACCCTTGGTGACACGTTCGGCGACAGCTTCGGCGTCCTTGCCCCAGATGGCGACGTTGGTGAACAGCTTCTCGCCGTCTTCCCAGGTGCCGTCGTCGCGCTTCTTGGACTCAGAGCAAGCGACGCGGAAGTTCGCGACAGCCTGGCCGCTGGGCGTGAACCGCAGTTCGGGGTCGTTGACGGCGCGGCCTTCGATGGTGATGTTCGGGAGCATGGTCAGTCCTTCTTGTTGATGGTTGATGGCACGGCGCGCGTGATCGTCGGGTGCTGGGTATCCCGCGTGTGCTTCTCCGCGAGCGCTGCCGACCGTTCGCCCTCGCCGGCTTCCTCGCAGGTCACGCAGCGCCAGGTGTAGTGCAGGGAGGTGGTCATGCGGCAGCCCACTGTCCGTTTTCAGATGCGGCGACCTCGGCTACCACAACGGTGGACGTGACAGGCGTCGTCCAATCCGAGGTTCTTACCTGCCTGCTGGCCGCTTCCGACTTGCGCCTAAACATCGAACTCCTCCGCCGTGAGCGTGTCGTCGTGGATCACCAAGCCGCCGTCAGGCCACCGCTCGGGTTCCTCGTACTGGTCGGGGTGCATGACACGGATGTGGTCGATGCCTGCTTCTAGGCCCCCCTCAGCGTCGGGCTGCTCCCAGTCGCATAGGCCGCACTTCATGCCGCTACCTCGCTCGCCTTGATGCGCGCGATGACCCAGTCGAAGACGGGTACGGCGATGGCGTTGCCCATCTGTCGGTATCGGGGTGAGTCGGGCTGCTGCTTGCCGTTGCTGCTAGCGGTCCACCTGTCGTCGAAGCCTTGGAGTCGTTCGCACTCCATCGGTGTCAGTCGGCGGACGACGACGTCATCCTGAATCGCGATCGTCTGTGACCTCGGCAACGTCGGCGTCATGTCTTGCTCGAAGGCTCCGCTGGCGTCGTTGTTGCCGCCCGCCTGCCACGCAAAGGCGATAACTGGGGTGCCGCGTCCAGTGCCGTCCTCGCTGGCGTCGTGCCCCTCGGCGGTGAGGGTGTGCGCCTGTTCACCCGAGGTGCTGATGGCTACGAGTGCGTGCCGCGAAGACCCCCCGTCGCCAGCGCGAAGTGCGTTGTACGGACCACCTTCGGGGCCGACCTCTAACTGAGCCCCGCCTTCGCGTCCACGTACCGCGAGGGGATGCACCAGAAGGTGGCCTCCTGCCGCAGCCTCGGCGTCAATCCGGTGGCCTCGCTGCCCGCCGCCTTGGAGGGTGGAGACGACCTCATGAACGAGCAGGGTTGTCGTGGCGTCGGAGTCCGGCCCTTTCCCTTCCCGGGCGGTTAGGCAGTTAGCGACGACGAGGTTTTCGTCGTCCTCTTGCCGTCGTCCTGGTGCCGAGACGCCACGGCTTGAAGTGCCCGCAGTAAGGGTTGCGGCAATGCGCGCCCTCTCTTCGCTGCTCGGCGCAGAATGCCGGCTGCTGCCTTCGGGCTCAAGTAGTACTTCGACAGGTCGCCGTTCGTCTCCAAGACATCCGACAATGACGACGCGACGGCGTCGTTGGGGGACCCCGAAGAACTGAGCGTCCAGCACTCGGTAGGCGAACCCATACCCGAGCTCTCCCAGCGACCCGAGGACGGCGCCCATCGCGCCGCCGTGCTCGACCATGCAGCGGCCTGGTCCGCAGGTTCCGCCAGGGACTTGATGGAGCTCGCCCTCGCAGCCTTCGCCGCAGGTTCCGTTTCCGGGGCAGGGGCAGACCGCCGACAGGAGGCCAGGGACGTTCTCGAGGATGACCCAGCGGGGGCGAAGGTCGGCCAAGAGGCGGACGACGTGCCAATAGAGGCCGGAGCGTGTCCCCGAAGCCATGCCCTTGCGACGCCCTGCGACGGAGAGATCTTGGCAGGGGAAACCTGCGGTGAGGATTCCTCGTTCGGGAACAAATCCAGTTGCTCGGAGCTGGTCACCGGTTACCTCCGTGACGTCGGTGAAGAGGGTGGTGTTTGGGAATCGATCGGCGAGGACGCCGCGAGCTGCGTCGTCGATCTCGACTGCTGCGTTGATGTCGATGCCGTTGCGTTCGAGGGCTAGGTCGAAACCGCCGACGCCGGCGAACAGGGAGACTGCGGTCATAGCGCTCACTCGTCAGCCTCCTCAGCCTCAAGCTCACTCCCGGTCGCGCTCTCGTGGACGTTCTCGCCCTTGCCCCAGCCCGCGGTGTCGAGCCAGTCGATGGGGCGGCTCATCGCTGACCTCGCTTCTCGATCGCGGCGACGAGGTCGGCCACCAGTTCGTCGAGGCAGTCGCACTTGCCGTAGTAGTCGGGGTAGTCGCAGCGCCAGGAGTGCAGGCTGCTTCCTTGTTCGAGACCGTTCGCGACAAGCTCATCCCGAATCACCGCCGCCAGCCCTTCCTCGCTCGCAGCGGAGGCATCGGAACGGGGAGCGGGGACGAGTCCTTCGCATGTCCAGCACCGCCACACGTTGTCGTCGTCTTGGTACTGCGCGGACTCACGCCCGCAGTTGCAACGCCGACTAGCGGCGGTCTCCCGCCCGTCCGTCGGGAGCGCGGCGAGAGTCGGGTGCTTGCGACGGTTGTGCTTTTTCACGTTCTCCCGTAGCAACTCCAGGCCGCAGTGAGGGCAGACCGTCTTGAGGCGAATCGCTGTGCGCTTGCAGATGCGGCACACCCGGCCACCGTTCGTCGGGTGGACGTAGATGTTGTCCGGCGTGAACTCGTGCCCTCGCTTGCAGTGCGTCTTGTGCGCGTTGACCGAGGTGGGGCCGAGGCCGCGGATGTTGTTGATCCGCTGAGTGACTGGCTCAAGATGGCTGGGGTTCACGCAGCAGCGATTGCGGCAGAGGTGGTCGAGGGTCAAACCTTCGGGGATTTCGCCGACGAACAGTGCGTAGGAGACTCGGTGCGCGAGTCGCGACTGTCCATCCAGGCTGAACCGCCCGTAACCGCCCTTGTCCCGGTAGCCGTTCCACTCCCAGCAGCCACTCGCAGCGACCGAGAACCTGGCCTTGAAGCGTTCCTTGACGTCACTCATGGTCGCCCGCCTCCTCGTCCACGGCAGGGGCGGGGCGGTCCAGACTGCTCGGAGGCCGGTTGTCGCGCTGGCAGTTGTCGCACCAGGGCGGCCGACCGTCACGGTGCTGGCGCGGATGGTGGTTGGCGCACGCCTCCACTGTCGCTTCGTCGCTCGGATGGGCAGCGAGCAGGTCGCGAACCTTCTGCACGACGAACTCGATGGACACGCTCTGGGGTCCGAACACGCGCTCGTTCTCCGAGCCGGGGCCGTACTTCTGCTCCCACTCGTCCGCCAGTTCACTCAGGCTCTTGCGCAGGTCGTCAGTCATGGGACACCGCATCGAGCCAGGGGAACGCCTCAGCGAACGCCTTGCGCACGTAGGCCCGCGCCCACTCGCCGACATCGCCGAGGCCGCTTCCGATCGCTCCGTCGATGACACGACGACCACGCCCCGTGTCGAGCATCACGAAGCCGTCGACGAGAACGGGCAGGTTGACCACAGTCAGGGTGTCGAAGCCGCCCGACTCAATCTCGGGACCCTCTTCAGCGACGTAGAACGGGAACCGCTGGCCGTCGATGACGACGCCCTTGTCCAGGCTGATGACGACGCTGGATGCCAGACGCTCGGCGCTCATGCCACACCTCCGAACGCCGCCCATGCGAAACTCGCGACGATGAAGAGGGCTGCCGCGAGGACGAGGAGAGCGTGCTGGCGGGAGGTCATGAGACGACCTCGGCTTCCTGGACGCCGGCCTCTTCGTCGAGTCGGTCGAGAACCTTGCGGGCCTCGTCCTCGGTGATCTCCTTCGTCGACTCCACGAACCGGCCGATGGTCTCCACCACGTACTCGATGCGCGCCTGGTCGGACTCGAAAGCGCGCTCGCTCATCCGGGCGTAGAACGCCTTGCCGAACTTCGTCTTGTTGCTGAGCAGAGGGGACTCCGACCCTGCCGTCTGGACAGGCTCAACCGGTGCCACCCCATGGCTGTCGGGAGCCTCGGCAGGGTCGGAGGGTTCATTGAGCACCGAAGCGAGACCACCCGAGCCAGGTTCGGGTCGACGCTCGTCCTCGGTAGGCAGGCCGGCGACAGAGAACGCACGCCGCAACGCGTGAGCCTCGGCGGCCTTGAGAGCCATCTCCGGTGCGTACTGCTTGTTGCTGCCGTTGACCGGGTAGCGCCCCGGGAACGTGAACGGGTGGCGCATGTCCTTGCGGTAGACACTGACCTTCGCGACCCACTCATCACCGACCTTCGTCGGCTCCTGCTCGACCACGATGCCGTCGAGCTGGCCCGAGCGGTGCGCGATGTGCAGGAGGCCGTCACGGGTGATGTAGACACCGCCGCGGGGGATGACCACGACGTGCTTGAGAACGGCGTCGAGGTCGTAGGCGCGGCACACCATGACGGCGGCACGGTCGGCGGGACTGTTCGGGTTGAGTCCGAGGTACTGGAGCACCTTCTCGTCGCGCTCGTTGAACGCGCCCATGTCGGGGGCGGGGGCTTCGTGCTCGGTGGTGGCGACAGTCATGTCATGCGACCTTTCGGATGGCCCACTCGGGGGCCGAGAGAGTGAGGAACCCGGACTCGCCCTCATAGGCGGGAGCAAGTCCGAGGTGACGCTGGATGGCGAGGTGGCGCAGGGCGCGACCCCTTTCGAGGAACCGCTCGTCGAGGTCACAGACGGTGACTCGGTACGGCTCCTCTTTCTGCACGAACACGAGCGCGAACGCCTGCACGTCGAGGCCGAGCATCCGCGCGACTTCGAGGTAGTGCGCGGCGGACAGGTCGTAGCCGTAGTCGATGACGGATCGGGTGATGCTGTCGGCTCCAGGCTTCCCGCTGGTCGACTTGAGGTCGATGATGGCGCCGCTGATGATGCGGTCGAACCGTGCGCGGTGCAGGGTGCCGGCGTCGTCGGTGGCGAAGGCCGAGAGCTCGTTGCGACCATCCTCTTCGAACAGCAGGCGGGCTGCGGTTTCGTGGGCCTTGACGGCGTCGCGCATGGCGAACGCCTTGTCGAGATCCTGTTGGGCCACGACCTGCTTGCCGTCCGCGACGACCTCAGCGACAGCCTTCTTCCACGCGGCGGTCATCGTCGGGTTCTGGGCGGGCGTCCCGTCTGCCTTGACGCCGATCTTCTCCGCGTCGAGGGCCACGTAGCCGGCGACCAGCTCAGGCTCGAGGACGACGGTGTGGAACAAGGTGCCGAAGTCGAGCGCTTCCTGGCTGCCGCCAGTCTTGTAGTGCTCGGGCAGGTTCTTCTTGAGGACCGAGGAGGAGAGCCAGTCGGTCTGCGCGTGGTAGTCGGTGTTGCTCATGTTCTCGATAAGGCCGTCGTGCATCACTCGCTCCTCTCGTCAAGGCTGGGGTAGTCGGGGTCGTCGTAGCGGGGGTCGTAGCTGACGCGGTCGCGCCAAGTGCGTTCCTCGGCCCACTCGCGCTGCATGTCGCGGTAGTCGTCGGGGTCCATCTCAGACATCGGCGACCCCCTCGGAGAGCACGCGGACGGCAGGAACGTCAGACCAGTCCGACCACTCCTGATTGCCGAACATGTGCTTCATCCACGGCTGCTGGTGGGTCGAAGAGGCTCGGTGGCTGATCCACTTGTTGCCGTCCGCGTCTTCGACCACCGCGCCCAGGCCCTTCGGCTCGTCGGGCTTGGGGGGCTTCGGGTTCGCGAACTCACCGAACGCCTTCTGCAACAGCGTCACCTCGGCAGCAGATGCGCTCCTGCCATCGCCAACGCCGATGCCGAGCAAGCCGAGCGACCACATGAGGTCGGCAAGCCGTTCGACCTGCTCGCGGTCCCGCGGGTCGATGACGAGGAGGGGGCGGGCTTCCAAGACCGACTCGTCGCCCACATGGGACAGCGCGTACTGGATCGCCCAACCACTCTCTGTCCGAACGCTGGGAAGCTTGCGAATGTCAGTCTTGCCAGCGTGCTTCAGGGCAGGGCTCGCGTCATCCCACGTCACCATCGCCACATCGCCCGGCTTCCACGCGCTCATGCCGTCGCCTTCTTCGCGCGCGGCTTCCGCTGCTTGGTCAGGTCGGCGTTCGCGACACGCTCGCCGGCTTCGATCATCCATACGAGGTGCGCTGCCTCTCGTTCCTCGTAGGGCTGGATCGGCGGCAGGGACGCGGGGTCGAAGCCGGTCTCGGCTACGAGGGCGGTGTAGGTCGCTTCGGCGTCAGTGCCCTGGTTGGGCCAACGTGCGGGGGTGGTCATCGGCTGGCCTTTCGCATCTGTCGCAGGCAGTCCTTGCAACTGGGCTGCCCGAGCGGGAGGTTGCAGGTGAGGTTGAAGTCGTCGCGTCCGCACCAAGAGCCGTCGATGCGGCCGAACGCGTCGTAGTGCGCGAGGTGTGCAACTCGGCGACGTGCGCCCGGGCCTCGACGGAGTAGGAACGTCATGCCGAGTCGCCGCCCCTCTGCCCGGGCACCACGACCGGACGCCACGGACCAGCCACGACGTTGGCGACCGGGTCCCGGGCGAGTTCCCGACGACCGGCACCGATGCGGTAGTCAAGAAGTCCTGGCGCGTGGTGCAGGTCGTCATCCGCTGCGTGCTCCCGGGCGATGTGCGCGAGGGTTGCCGCATTGCAGTCGTGGCGGACCTGGAGCTGCTCGGGGGTCGGCTCCTTCGGCGGTACCGGGGCGTTGTCGACGGTGAAGCCAGCCTGCATGCACCGGACAAGCGCGCCACCGAACAGGGCACCGAGGAACGCGGCGAGGAGGAGCAGGTAGCCGGGGCTCATGACTCGACCACCACATTCGACACGTCGAGGCGGACCATGCCGCGCTCAAGGTCGGCCCAGCCGTCCAGTTCGCTCGCGTCATCCACGCCGTTGCGAACGGCGTTGTCGGCCAGCATGTGAAGCCCCTGCTCCTCGGTGAACGGCGAGCCGTCGTTGTTCCAGTACGGGAACTCGTTGGGCACTGTGACGCGCGTCAGCCAGTCGGAGGGAGCGTCATCCGAGACGGTGATCGCCACTACGCAGGCGACGCCGAGAGTCCGCGCGCTCACTTCGCACCTCGCTCGCGCTCAGCACGGCGACGGTCGCGGATTTCGTCCGCCTTCTGCTGCGGGGTCATGCGACACCGCCCACCGGCTTGTGCGCCGTGAACACCTGGTACTCGCCCTGCCAGTTCGCAGCGAGCTTGAACCCAGTGCCATCGACGACGATGAGGGCGCCCGTCTGGAACGCGATCTCCTCGAGCTCGTCGAGGGGGACTTCGGTGGTCGGGGTCATGCCGACACCTCGCTGCCGCAATCAGCGTGCGTGTAGTGCCACTCGTCCTGCGCGTTCCAGTCGTCCTCCGACAACTCGCCGCGGAAGAACATCTGTGCACCGCAGGAGCACATGTTCACCGCCGTCGCTGAAGCCGGGATGGTGCCGTTCTCGTAGAACGCGCGGTCCTCGATGCGCTCGACCAAGCGGGCCACGTTCTCGCGGCGAGCGATGGCCTTGGCGCGACGACGCTGACAACCCGAGAGCCGGGTCCGCGGAGTTTGTGTCTGCTGCATGGGATACTCCTTGGTGTTGTTGGTGGCCGGTATCTGCTGTTGGAGGCGTGCCGGCCATCGGCATGTTTTGGGGTGGGGCCGGGCGGTACCAACCGCCGTGAAGTGGCGACCGCCCGACCCCGATGGGGGAGACCTCGGTGGAGGTCCTATTCAGTTGTCGCCCCGTCTTCCCCAAGCCGGGACGCCGACCGAGCGCGAGGGAAGCCCACGCTCGGGAGGTCTCTAGGAGGTGTTCGGGTAGAGGCTGTTCGGCTGGCCTGGCTCGTTCGACCCGCTGCACGCCTGGTCGTGATCCATCGCGCCGGGGCATCGCTTGTTGCCGCAGGTCGGGCACAGGCACATGCGAGCGATCGGGATGCCGGCGACCGATCCCCAAGTGGGCGAGTCGCAGCGGTAGCAAGGGCAGCCGGGATACAGGTGCTCGGGGTAGGGCGCGCTCACGCCGCCCTCAGCTCTCGGACCTCGATCGCGTCAGCCCACTCGGGATGAGCGTCGAGCAGCGCACGGGCGTACCGACTGGTGAAGTCGTTGTTCACCTTGAAGCTGTCGCCCGAGGTGCTGCGGCCGTACTGCCAGCGGACGACCTCGAACATCTGCTTGATGCCCACGCGACGATGACCGCGAGTCAGCCAGTCAGCCGTCAACGACTCCAGCGCCGAGTAGACCCACGGGTTGTCGGCGTGGAACCGCTCAAACCGCTGCTGGATGGTCAGCGTCGAATCGGGCTCGGCGTGGACGAGGGGCGCCAGGTCGAAGGCGAGCTGGTCGGTCATGCGACCACCTGCTCAGCGAAGTGGGCGGCGAGATCCACCACGGGGATGCCAGCCTTCTTGCGGCGCATCGCTTCGGCGTAGGGCACCTGCTTGTAGAGGTAGCTGTAGGCATCACGGCATGCCGTGCAAACTCGCCGGCCAGCGACGATGGTGCCGTACTCGGAGTACGGGTGGCCGTAGAGGCAGAGTGACCGCCGCAGGGCACGCGCTCCGGTCGACTCTCCGCGGCGCACATTCACCTGCGGCGTGACGGCCTCGAGATGAAGCGGGTTGATGCATGCCCGAACGCGACAGAGATGATCGATCTCACGACCCGCTGGGATCGGGCCAACGAAGGTCTCGTAAGACACGCGGTGGGCGTACTTCAGCTTGCGATCCAGCATGATCCGGCCATAGCCGGTGTTCCCAATCGACGCGGTCCAGCGCCAGCAGCCTCCCGGGGTGACCACCATGTGCATGCGCAGGCGTTCGTCGGTGGGCGTCCCCTTGGGAGCTTTCTTCCCGTCGTGGGACTTCATCGCGACTTCTTCTTGCCGGTCGTGATGGAGGTGACGTTCGCCTGCTCGGTGTTGACCGCGAGCGACTTGCGGAACGCCTGGTACTGCTCCTCGGTGAAGCGGATCTTGTGGCCGGCGCGGATGTGCTCGACGCCCTTGAGCTTCGAGCGCACCCATCGCTCGGACATCCCGAGAGCGTCGGCGACCTCGTCAAGGTTGTAGGTCTTGGGCAGGTCCGACTGCGGTGCTTCGGTCACGACGCGGCCTCCTCGGGCATGGCGTAGGAGATGGCAGAAACGGGCACTCGGAGGTGCGCGGCGATGCGGTGGATCAGTTCCTCGCTCGCGGGCTTGCGACCGGCCTCGATGTTGCAGAGGTGGGCGGGACTGATGAGGCAGGTGACGGCGAACTGCTGCGGGGCGAACGCGGGGTCTCCGGTGTAGGAGCGGTTCGCTGCGACGTAGCCGGCCTTGGCCTCGCGGATTGCCTTGATGGCTCCGGGGACTGCAACCAACTTGCTCATGTGGGCAACCGTAGGAAACGAGATCGGCCCTGTCAAGCACCTACAGGAAAACGGCGGAAAGTCGCGGATTCACGCGGGAAAGCGGCAGGAACTACAACGTTCGGTTTCCGGCAAGGTGGAGCAGTTCGGCGTGTCGCGGTTGTGTGACTTTCTTCCGCGAAACCGCGAGACTTTGCCGCATGGAGAAGGCGGAGCACGCAGCCCGACTGAGGGCCGCGATGGCAGCACGAGGTGCCGACAGAACCACGGTCGTGGACGCGACCGGGGTCGCGGTTCGCACCGTCACGAACTGGACGACGGGCAAGACGATGCCGTCGAACACCGAGCGCGCCAGCCTGCGCCGGCTGTTCCCTGGCTACGACGAGCCGGGCGACCCGGTTGAGGTGGCGATCATGTCGAGCGAGCTGACCGAGGACCGCAAGTACGCCCTGGTCGGCAACTACAAGCGGATGCTGCGTGAGCAGGCGGAGGGTACACAAGCTGCGGGCTGAGTCAAGGTTCTAGAGGTCGTGTCGGGGGGGAGTGTTTCAGTTCACGCACACCTACTAGAGAACACGGATCGCACCATGAACGATCGAGAGATTTCACTGTCCACCGTCGCCGCCTGGCTCCTCTGGGCGACGGCTTTCACCACCACCAGCATCGCCATCGCATGTCGCATCATTGGGGAAGATGATGCGGCGTTCTGCTTCTACGGGCTGACCCTGCTGGTTCTCGCGGCCGCCATCGTGACCACGATCCGGTGCTACATGCGGCGAGTCATGCGACTCATCCGCGCTCTCCACTCACCTCCCGGGCAGGGCGAGGGTTTCGCGCTGTCTCCCGTGCGCTAGGTGTTGTATCTCATGAGGTTCTTGACGCCTCGTCCTCTTGAGGAACCTGCAACTCCATGCCGAGGAGCTTGCGTTGGCAGTCCGCGCAGAGGTCGTGTTGGTGGGGCACGTCGTTCCCGCAGAAGCGGCACCGGTAGCCGGCGGCGTACTGTTCAAGGGCTCGCCGGATGATGTCCGATAGGTTCTCTTGGCGTTCCTCGGCGCGCTGCATGGCGGCTTCGTAGAGGGCGACGGGGACGCGGTAGGTTTTCTGGGTCATCGGCGGCTTGGCCATGCGTCGAATCGTAGGCCGTGGGGCCGTTTGTGTAGTCATTCCCGGCCCTCCTCGGGTGATGTGGGGTCAGCAGGAACGGGAAGTCGGAGCGACGGCCCGCTGGTCGGGTGCGAGCCGCAGAACTGCCGGTCGAACGGGTGTGGGTAGCCGTAGTCGGCGCAGTAGCAGGTGCTCATCACCAGCACCCCAGGCAGTGCTTTGCGAGGGGCACGGTGAGCGGGTCCACGAGGGTGAACCGCGAGTCGGTGTGGTCGATCGTGCGGCCACACATCGCCAGCACGTCCCCGTTCGACAGGACCCCCGAGATCTGATGAACCATGAGGTTGCCCAGACGCACTCCGTCAACAGCGTTGGTCACCGGCTCTCCTCCTCGGTTTCGGCCTGCTGGTGGGCAGCGGCAGCGGCAGCGGCAGCGGCGGCCAAGTGCTGCTCCACCGTCTGCTCGTCACACACCGCGCCCACTTCGACGCCGCACTCGCAGATGCGCCCGACGGGGTCCCACAGGTGGCCGGGGATTGTCCGCGACCATGCCACGCGGTCGTCGTCAGACAGCCTCCAAGGCGCGCTCTCTCCCGCGTGCCCTGCCGTCGCCTGCGTGGGCGGGGACGAGGGGGCGGCAGGGCGGTGCTTGAAACAAGGTCCGGTTTCCTTCGAGCAGCCGTGCTGGCAAGCGCGTACACCCATCACTTCACTCCTTCGCGTGCGATACGCGAAGCGCGGTCACGGAGCCATGCCGTCACATCCCGGTCGGTAGCGACGAACGTGTTCCGGTCGATCTCGTCGGCCGCGTCGATGAGGGCCTGTGCGACAACAACGCTGGTGTCACCCGGAACGATGTGACAGCAGTCGCCCAAGTCGTCACGACATCCGACGCACGGGCCGACTTCCTCTGGGTCGGGACGCGCCGGAAGCCCCGTCCTCACACGCCCTGCGTCAATAGCCGCGACAGCACCGGACCACGCCTCCCCCTGCCCTCCCGTCGCCTTCGTGGGCGGTTGGCGGAATGACAAGCTGAGTGCGTCGTCCAACCGGGCGACGACGATGCGCGGGTTCAGGTATGCGCCCGAACCCTGATCCACCATCGGAACGAACGAGTCGCGGGCCTCTCGCACGCGCAGCAGGACCGCGGTCAGGGCGTCGAGGATGTCGCCCGGCGACTGCCAGCCAGCCTCCCGCCACTTCTCGGCGCTCATCGCTCGTCCTTCTTAGTCAGGAACTCGACCACGCGCTCGGGCGTCCATCCGCACCGGATTGCGCCTTCCAACACACCAGCGAGCCACGGCGCGCCCTGCTGTTCTGCGGCGGCATCGCACGCAAGCTCCAGCGGGTCTTTCTCGGCATCAGCCACTTGGTTTGTGTCCATGCGTTCATTGTGTCATCTGTGTAGGCATCTGACAATACGTTCGCCTATGCTTTCGTCATTCCGACGCACCCGAACTCGCCGCTCACTCCCGAAGGCCGACGCCGCCTGGTGGAGCGAGTCGTCGTGGACGGACGCCCCATCGCTCACGTCGCCACCGAGGGAGGTGTGTCCCGGCAGACACTGAGTAAGTGGGTCCACCGGTTCCTCCTCGCTGGCGAGGGAGGACTCGAGGACATGTCCAGCAAGCCCGATCACAGCCCGAACCGCATCCCGCCCGAGGTCGAGGAAGCGATCCTCGGCATCCGGCGCGACAAGAAGTGGGGAGCCCAGCGCATCGCCGCCTGGCTCCGCGACGAGATGGGCGGCGAGTACGCCGTCAGCCACTCCACCGTGCACCGCGTCCTCGAAGCTCACGGCATCAGCAAGGTCCGCGAGATGGACCGCCCCACCGGCGAATCCAAGCGCGACCCGAACCGCTACGAGTACCCCCACCCCGGCGATATGGTCCACGTCGACATCAAGAAGGTCGGCGTCATCCCAACCGGAGGCGGTTGGCGGGTCCACGGACGAGACTCCGAGGCGGGCCGCCAGAGCCGTTCTGTCGCAGCTCGCGGGGGCAAGAAGCGCCTCGGCTACGCCTACCTCCACAACGCCGTGGACGACCACAGCAGGCTCGCCTACACCGAGGTCCACTACGACGAGAAGGCCCAGACCTGCGCCGACTTCTGGCTCCGCGCCGTGAAGTTCTTCCAGGCCCACGGCATCATGCACATCGAGCGGTGCCTGACCGACAACGGCAGCCCCTACCGCTCACGCATCTGGGCAGCCGCGCTGGCGACCACGAACACCCGCCACAAGCGCACCAGGCCGCACACGCCGCGGACCAACGGCAAGGTCGAACGCTACAACCAGATCATGATGAGCGAGTGGCTCTACGCCCGGCCCTACGACTCTGAGGCAGCTCGAACCGAGTACCTCGCGGACTTCCTGAACTACTACAACTACGAGCGCAAGCACTCCGCCTGCGGCTACCGACCGCCGGCCAGCAGGGTGCCGCTCGCGACGTTCAGGATGCAGCCCCAGGCCGAGTGGCTGGAGCAGGTCGACGTGAAGGAGTTCGAGCTGCAACCGCCGCTCTTCGATGACGAGTCCGACCTGTGACCGTCAACAACCTACTGAGATGAAACAGCTAGGGCGGCCTCGAGCGACTGGCTGGCGGACTTGCCTACGGCGACCCCGATCGCCGGCAGGAGGTGTCCGTAGACCTTGCGGGTGGTGAGGATGGACTCGTGTCCGAGTTGGTCCTGAACCGCCTCGAGCGACTGCCCGTCGCTGATGAGCCAGGAGGCGTGCGTATGGCGGAGGTCGTGGATGCGGGTTCCTTCGAGGCCGGCTCGCTTGGTCGCCGGGAGCCAGATGCGGTTGTAGAAGTTGTTGTGCCGCACGGCGTGCTCCTTGGGGGTCAGGAACAGCAGGTCTCGGTCGGGCAGCGGATGGACCGCCTTGAGTGCCACGAGGGCCGCATTGACGGTTCTGCGGGCCTTGGGGGACTTCGGTGGACCGAGGACCCACCCGACGCCCGCTCCGCCCCACTTCCAGGCTCTCTCGACCCGGACGGTGCCGCGGCTCATGCTCACGGCGCCAGGGGGCAGGGCGGTGGCCTCAGACCAGCGCAGGCCGGTGCCGACGAGGAAGGAGACGAGCGGCTGGTAGTGAGTGGGGATCTCGTCGTAGAGGGCGCCGAACTCCTCGTACTCAAGGAACCGGGCGTCGGTGAGCTCGAGACCAGGCTTCGGGAGCCGCACGCGCCGGCACGGGTTCTTGGGGATGTGGCCCTCCTCGACAGCGAGAGCCATAGCGGAGGAGACGGTGTGCACGACGTTCTTGATGGTCTTGTGCCCGAGGCCGTCGCCGTTTCGGCCCCCAGTGGTGTCGAGCTTGTTGACCAGGCTCGTGATGTGCATGCGGGTGATGAGCGGCAGCGGCAGGAGATGCAGGTCGCCGAGATAGCGCACGCTCATCTTGCGGTAGTCCTCGCGGGTGCGGGGAGTCACGCCGGTCAGTTGGTCGACGTAGACCTCGAACCACTCCGCGAAGGTGTAGGTGTCGCGCTCCTCCTGCTTGGCGGCCAGCCAGGCGAGAGCTTCCTGAACGCCGCGCTTGCGGTCGGAGTTGATGAGGCTGGCGAAGATGCCCGCATCGTCCTCGCGGCGGAAGGTCTCGCTTCTTTCGGTGCCTCCGGAGCGGAATCGAACGCGGTAGGTGACCGTCCCGTCTGCCGCCTCGTGCTGCTTCACTTTCCGCATGGGGCAAGCCTACGCCCCACCTCCGGGTAACTACCGGGTAAACACGTCCGCCGCAGGCCACCCGTTCCCGGGCTGACCTGCGGCGGAGCTTGGGGTGAGTAACGGGACTCGAACTGGTGACACTTGCTCATTTCTACGCGGGGCGTGCTGGCCCGAGTGCAGAACTCTTGCACTATGCGGCAAGAGATTGCGGGGTACGGAATCAAATCGGGTAAGCGTTACCCATGCTGACGGCGGAATCCGAGCGCTCAACAGCGGCGAGTGATGGCGCTGCTTATGCGTCGTACAAGTTCTGTCGGCACCCCCGCCTACCGTCAACCCATGCAGCAAGACCCCAACTACCTCACCGAACTCCAGCAAACTGTCCTGGCCTTCGAGTCTCGCGGCACCTGGCGTTTCCAGGGTGCGAAGGAGTCGGCGATCCGTGACGAGCTCGGCCTCAGCCTGACCCGTTACTACGCCATCCTCGATGCCGCCATCGACAAGTGGGATGCCGCCCCGCAATACCCCCACCTCGTGAATCGTCTGCGCCGGCTTCGTCGCCAGCGTGCCGAGCAGCGGTCGGCGTCGTGACCGAGTACCCGCCCTGCCCGACGTGTGGCGCCGTGGTCGTCAGCCTGGACAACCCGCCGCCGCGTTTCCCGACGACCGCTCAGCCGTGCGGGTGTCGCGTGGAGGTCGCGGTCGGTGCTGGTGGAGTGCCGGGGTCGGTGCGGTTGCTGCCTGCGTGAGTCGGCGGGCGGGCGTACCGTGAACGAAAGCGCCCGGCCGATGCGCGAACATCGACCGGGCTGATCCGCCACTAGGAGGCGAACCATGACTGAGGATACCCAGCGACAGTGGGGGACTGAGGCAGAGCTTCGACTGGAGCGCATCCGTGCCCAGATGCCGAACCTGTTGACCCTTCGCTCCGACCTTCAAAAGGCAGGTCTGGAGCCATCGGCAGTCATGCTTTTCGAGGGCTGGAACCCGGACGAGGTTGACGACAACTTCACGCACCCGCCGCAGATGATGGGATTGCCCGTCGTGTGGGGCGACCGAGTCGCACTGGTAGTCGAACCGCGCGGACCTTTCTACGACGCGGGCGTGCATGGCATGGTCGAGTTCCTGAACAGCGAGGACTGAGAGCGCACGAAAGCGGCCCGCCTCCGAAGAGACGGGCCGCTAGCGCACGAAAGCGGCCCGCCTCCGAAGAGACGGGCCGCTTAAGCAGATGCGTGAAGGTCGAGCAGATGAAGCCTAGAGCTAACGTCGAGCCAGCGCCCGAATCACCCGGTCGAGCATGTGGTCGGGCACGTTCAGCACGGCCGCAACGAGCGCGGGGCCGAGTGCGCAGCCGAGCAGGAACGCGTTGCCCGGGGTGAAGCGCAGGGCGTGGGCACGGGGCGTGAGGTCGGTCATCGTGCAGCCCTGATGACGCGGCCAGAGATGGCATCCCGAATCTCGCCGCAGTAGTGGCACTCGATGTACGGGTTGTCGCCGTCGAACTTCCACGAATGCTTGGGGCCATCGACGCGTTCGGACTTCGTGCAGTGTTCGTCGTTCATCGCTTCACTACCTCCAGCGTCACGGCCAACCCGGAGTGGTCAGACCTCAAAGCAAAGTTCGCCGCGTCCGCCTCGCCCCAGCGTGCGTACTGGCCCGGGAACAGTTCGGCGTGCACGATGCCGGGACCGACGCGGCGCGAGGGCTTCACCAGGTGCGGGGTGTTGAAGTCGCCGGCCGCGATGACCGGATACCCCGTGGTCTCCGCGACCTGCTCGATGTTGTCGCCCGCCTGCTCATGCGTCCTGCGAGCCACGTCGACCATGTCCGGTGCCTTGCGCGTCGGGATGGGCGAGGTGTGCACACCGACCACGACGAAGCAGCGGCTCGTCTCGCGGTCGCGCAGGCAGACGACGAACAGGTCTCGGCGGTCGGTGACCCGGGGGATGCGTGGCGATGCACCGCCCTTGATGCGCCGCTTCCAGACGAGCTCGTAGCGGCGTGCGTCCCAGCCGACCATGACGGACTGGCCGCGAGCGGTGAACCAGCGGAACGACTCCGGGGCGGCGTTACGGAGGGCTCGCTTGACTGCGGCGTCCCACGTCTCGCTGAACACCGCGACGCCCGGGTTGCGCTTGAAGACGAGGACCCCGTTGCGGCGGGCAACGTCGTAGCCGCGGGATGGCACGTTCGCCAGGGCAGCGACGATGAGGTGCACGCCGTAGAGCGGCATGTCCTACTGCCGTTCGCCGTTCACGTAGACCTCGACCGTGTCGCCGTTGAAGTAGGCCGCGACGTTCGCACGATCGGAAGGAACCTCGACCTTGACGCCGCAGATGGTGACGGTCATCGCAGGTACCCGAGCACAGCGAGGATGACGACCACGAGGAACACGACGAGCAGCGCCTCGACGACGTTGACCGCACCTTCCTCAGGCTCGGCACGCAGCACCTCTTCGCCAGCCGGGTCCTTGAAGACGACCGCCTGGTTCGCGGTATTCGAGGCCGCGACAGCTCCAACGGCGATACCGAGGTAGGCGATGACGTCGGGGAACTTGCCCGTGTCCACGCCACCGACAGCGAGTGCGCCGGCGATGGTGGCGGCGAGGAAGTAGGCGGCGTACACGAACCGGCGCCACTCGGCGGGGATGATGTCCTTGAGCATGTGCGTCACCTCTTCGGGAGTGCGGCCAGACCGGCGCGGATGCGGGTCTTGCGGGTGGTGTTCGTGGTGGCCTTGAGCGCCGCCGTCAGCAGCTCGCGCGCGCGAGTGACCCGGGTCGCCTTCGGTGCCATCGCCTCACGGAACGCGGCCTCGAGACCCCAGGAGTCGAGCGAGTCGTAGCGGACCTTCTCGGGCTGCACCGAGACGTGCACGTGTTTGAAGTGGCCGTTCGTCCCGGTGTACGGCGCCGAGGTCCAGGCGGGGATGCCGGGCTTGTCGTAGGAGCGCCAGATGCGGCCCTCGTGGATGATGTACTTCACCCGCGGGTCACGCCGCTCGACAAGGGTGCTCACGATGAAGTCGGCAATCTCCGGGATGCCTCGCTCGGCGTCCTCGGTGATGTCGATGGCGGTGACGATGCCGGTCGTGCCGTCCTTGACCCACGGGTTGTGGTCGCTGGTCCGGGTCGCGTGCGCGGCGTCACCGATCGTCCCGTCGCTGACCTTGCTGCGGCCGGGGAACAGGTCGTTCACCTCGGCGCGGAGCTTGTCGAGGGACTTCGCGAGTCTCCAGGTCATGGCTTCTCCTTCGGTAGCAACGGCAGCAGCCCGGTGGCGAGCCCGTCGCACAACGGCGGGAGCAGCGCACACGCCAGGTCAGCGGGACTTGGGCTTGCAGGGCTTGGGCTTGTGGGCTCCGGACTTGCCGGGGCAGATGGTCGAGGCTTGACCGGGCCCGATCCCGGTCGGCCTTTTGGGGGCGTGGCCTCAGGTGGCGGCGGCTCGGGCAGCGGTACGTCAAAGCCTTGGTCGCGCAGGAACTCCGAGAGGGAGGCGAGCTGCGCCTTGGTCAACCGCAGCTCACGGCGCAACGACTCGGCGAGGGCGATGAGCTTCTTGCCGCGGGCGGCCGACGCCTCGGAGCGTTCGACTGCCTGCTCGTTGCTCTTCTTCTGGGCGTAGTAGAGCGTCTCGAGCCGCGTGATCGCCTCGTCGGTCTTGTCGCTATTGGAAGCGGAGAAGAAGGCTGCGGCCAGCAGGGCGCTGATGATGATGATTCCGACGATCCCAGCAACGAAGCCGGCGAACGAGACGGTGACCTTGCGCTGCGACTCCATCACGACTCCCGGTGCCTGTTCTGCCACTCCTGGACCTTGTCGAGAATCTCTTTGATCTCGCCGAAGTGAACCTCTGAGCGTTCGTGGTGGTGAGTCAGCACGTCGTTGATGGCCTGGATGAGCACCTCGTTGGTGACTACCCGGGCGAGGGCTTCAAGGTCGGACCGGAGTTGGGCGATGGTTCGCTCGTCCTCGTCGTGGCGACGGTCCTTGTCGGAGATGTCTGCGCGAAGGTCGCTGTTCTGCTCGCGGACCACCTTGAGGCTGTCTCGCTGGACGGCCCAGGCGGCGACACCGGAGAGGGCAACGACGGTGGACGCGGTGGCTGCGATGGTCCCGAGGTCCATGGCTCAGCCCCCGGTCCGGTCGTATTCACCCCTGACGAGAGAACGGTTGGACGCGACGGTGGCGCAGGTGACGAAGGTCGGCCAGGCCCAGGCCGAGAAGGAGATCGGCTCGAGGAATGCGCCGAATGTGGCCGCGATTGCCCAGAGCCCCATCGATGTGCCGGCGAGGATGAGGCCGAAGCGGTACAGCGTGCGCCGCTTGCTCCACATCGCCGCAGCCATGATGAGCGAGCAGGCGACGAACAGTGAGCCCCAGACTTGCAGCGACATCAGCGAGTCGGCGAACCGCAGCATCGGCGACTGAGCCAGCCGCGGCGGGTCGATGATGTAGTTGCAGCCGATGATGAGGAAGAAGCCGATGTAGGTCGGCAGCATGATGCGGCTCGCGACTGTGACGTGAGCGCGGTCGAGCGGCATCCTGCCTCCAAGCGGTCATTTTGTGCGGGTTCTCAGGTATCAGGACGGCGCGGCGCGCATCATGTAGGACATGACATGGCGACTCGGGCACCGACCCGCACTCGACGGGCTCCGCGGCATCGCGGTCCTGCTCGTTGTCGCCGCGCACTTCGATCAGAACTGGATCACCATCGCCGGCCCGATCGGCGTCATGGTGTTCTTCACCCTCTCGGGCTTCCTCATCACGTCGCTGCTCTTGCAGGAGCGCGTCCGGTCCGGCCGCACGGACCTGCGCGAGTTCTACCGCCGTCGCGCACTGCGGCTGTTCCCGGCACTCGCGGCGATGCTGCTCGTAGTCGCGCTGTTCACGATGGCCGGCGCTCCGACTGGCGCGCGGACGGGCATGTTCGCCTCAGTCGCTGGCTACGTCTCGAACTGGTATCTGCTCGCCACTCCGGTCGACGGCCACATCGTGTGGGGTGCGCTCGGCCACACCTGGTCACTCGCGATCGAGGAACAGTTCTATGTCGTGTGGCCGCTGCTGTTCATGGTCGCTATTCGCTATGGCCGGAAGGCCATCCTGGCGATCTCGGTCGGGCTCGCAGCGACGTCGGCGACGGTGACGCTTCTCGCTGACCGTCCGTTGCAGGCGACCGACTCAGCCGCGTACTGCCTGCTCGTCGGCTGTGCGCTCGCCGCGTGGATGAGCGGGCGACAGGAGGGCCCAGGGTCACGGGCGGTCCCGGTTGCCGCGGTTGGTGCGCTGATCGGGCTGGTGGTCGTGGACTCCGACCACCTCGCCTACATCGCTGTCCCGCTGCTCACCTCCGCAGCGATCTGGTCGGTAACTCAGGCGGCATCGGTCGGCTGGCTTTCGGCTCGCCCGCTTGAGTGGGTCGGTCAACGGTCTTACGGTCTGTACCTCTGGCACGTCCCCGTCGCGGTCTTGTGGGGCCGTCTCGACGCGCCGTACCTGGTCGTTGTCGTGACCGGTGTCGCGCTCTCGTTCGGGCTCACGGTGCTGTCGTGGCGGTACGTCGAGCAGCCGTTCTTGCGGATGAAGGACCGGCGATCAGTCGTAGACGGGGTAGGTCCAGGTCGACGCGAGGGAGTACATGGTCGCGTTGTCGTAGGAAGCGACCTGGTTCGCTGACTGGCGGGCGATGTGGCGGACGCCGCAGATGCCAGTGGTGAACGTGGAGTCGTTGCAAGCTCCAACGAAGACCTCGTTGACGTAGATTTCGATGTGCGCGCCTACGAAACGGGCTAGCACGCGGGCGCGGACAAGGCCGGTCGAGGGGAAGAACGGGACCAGGTGCGTGGTTGCTGAGCTGGCAACCGAGGTATAGGTTCCCGCGACTCTCTTTTCGAAGTCGACCGTGGCAATGCCGGTGGGGCCGGAGAGACGGATGAAGCAGGACATGAAGTTGTTCGCGTCGGTGGCCCGGAAGATGACGCCGGTGTCGAGAACGCTGCCGGAGTTGGTCTCGTTGATGTAGTCGAACCAGAACTCGCCATCCGCGATGTTGCCGCCGGTTGGCGAGCTGGGCTCGAGGATGATCTCCGAGGCACCAGTCGCGTTGACGTCATGCGTCAAGTACCCATTGGTCGAATCGTGTGCCAGTGTTCCGGCCGACGCGGTCCATCCGGTGATGTTCGACGTGAATGGGTATTTGCGGACTAGCGTGCCCTGCGGCTGACTCAGGGGACGAGACCCGCTGCCGGATGCGCCGGTCGGTCCCGTGGGGCCCGTGGGCCCAGTCGGTCCAGTAGGACCGGCTCCTGTTGCGCCAGTTGCGCCAGTTGGTCCCGTGGGGCCTGTCGGACCGGTGGGACCCGTTGGTCCCGTGGGGCCTGTTGCGCCACCGCCACCCTCCGCCCACTCCGTAGCATCGCCAGCAGCATTCGTCCGCAGGCTGTAGAGCGCGGGACCAGGCTGGATGCCCTGGTGGTGCAGGCGGTGGTCGGCCACTGTTCCTCCTATGGTCCGATCAACCCAATGACGGTGATGCGGCCTTCTCCGCCGCCACCGGCCATCGTGGTTGTGTTCGCGGGAGAGCTTCCGAGGACTCCGCCGTTCGACCAGAGGTCAACTCGGGAGTGGTAGAAGCGCGTGTTGTCGATGGCCTCGCCTGCGGTGTACCCGGCAGGTTTCGTGAGGGATCCGGCAACCACGTTGTGCCGGCTGACTCCGGTGAACACGGCTGCCGCTACGTTGCTGATAACCGGGAGATCCATTGTGTCGCTGGAACCAAGGGACGTGTCGGTAACCGATTGAACAGTCCATCCGACCGCGTCAGTCTCGACTGTCATACACGACAGGGACCAGCGGCCCGTATTGGCGGACACGGCAAGGTCGCTGAGGTCTGTCGCCCAGCCGATGTAGGTGTTCGGGCCTACCTCTTCTAGCCGGGGGTCGCTCATGACCAGATTCGCCGTTGCGATCCCATAGAAGGCCACGATGATGAGGTCACCGACCTGCGTGCCGGTCGGCAAGGCCATGCCGTTCAGGGCTGTGGCGCCGTTCGATCCGCCAGTTCGGTCCTCGCGGAACGCGACGGTTGCACCGACAGGCGAGGGAGTCGCGAACATACTCGTTGCGCTGGCCTCGTAGCCGCCAGGTCCGGTCTGCGTCGCGGTGATCGTGTGATTGCCGGGGTCGAGTGCCGAGCCAACCGTGACCGTCCACTCGCCGTCGCTGTCTACGGTCACGGTGTTCACCAGGTCGCCGTCTACCTCAACCACCACCGTGTAGCCGGGTTCGCCGGTTCCGGTGATGGTCGGCGTCGTGTCGCTGACCGTCTCGCCATCGTCGGGGTCGGTGATGGAGGGAGGTTCGATGCCACCCTGCACGGCTCGGTAGGCGTACTCCACGGTCAGCACGTCATCGATCGCCAAGCCATCAAACTCTGGAACGGTCAGCAGACGCGAGGCACGTGACCATGCGGCAGCGGGGACGTGCAGCCCGCCGCCTGCCTGCGGGTGCCACATCACGTGCTCGCTTCCGTCCACCGGAAGGTAGGTCAGCACGCACTCTTGGTCGGCAACCGTAGCCACGGTGAACGAGTCGACGTTGCGGAACTTCGTCTCCGACGCGGGCACGGGGCTCGGCCGACCTGGTGCGTCCTCGATGCCCGAGAGGTCTTCGGCGACAGCGACCGGGATCGGGGGGTCGTACTGCCCGACCGGCCACCCGGGGAGCTGGTCGTAGCGAAGGGGGACCGGGACCGAGCCGCCCTCGTCCATGTCGACCCAGGCGTAGTAGTCGAACGCGACCTCGCTGGCGATAACGACCGAGACCGTGTCATCCACATTCGCCGCATCGGACAGCCCCGACTCCAAGGTGATGACGTCGGGGTCGTCGCGAGTCTCGCCCATCGTGACGCTCAGGTAGGCGAGGCGGGTTCCGTTGAGTTCGAGAACGCCGCCCTGGTCGTCGAAGTCCCCCGCATCGTCGACCGAGAGCTCGGTGTCGAGCACGGCAGCATCGGCGGTCAGGAACGAGCCTCGCGGCTCCTCGACGACCTCGGAGACGGCGCCGAGGTCACTCATCGGCGAATCCTCGACGGAGCGCCGCGACGACGAGCGCCCACGGTCATGTCACCCGAAACGAGCGGGATGGTCGCCTCGCTGAACCGTAGTGTCGCCACGCCCTCGTCAGTGCTGAGTCGGATCGGGTCGTCCACGTCGAGGTGGAACAGCGGGACGGCAGAGAACGACAGGGCAGCGGTCTGCGGCAGGCCCGCGGCGAGCAGGCTGTCAGCGGTCGCCTGTGCGCGCGCCCTGGCAGTAGTCACCTGGTCCGTCCACTTCTCGAGCTCCTGGGCGTACTTGTTGAGCTGCGCCTTCGACGCCTTGCGACGCTTGGTTCCCGGCTTCGTGGGGCGGTCGGGCGGTGCGTCGACCTCGGCCAGCGACGGCAGGTAGCGATTGACCCCATTACGCCCGAGGTTCTGCGGCGAAAGCGGGTGCTCGGGTGGCGCGGTGGCCGTGCGGACGATCTTGTCGCCGGCCTCAGCGCGGGCGTAGTTGATGACCCCGGAGAAGTCGTGGTCGCCAACGACAGCCGAAGTCAGCGCATCTTCGGTGAACTCGAACACCGGCGTTGTCGAGCGAGGCGTCAGCGTCAGGTAACCGTCGCAGGAGTAGAGCATCCGCAAGCCTGCCGCCCACGCGATGCGAGAGCACACTGCCCAGGGTGAAGCCTCGTCCGACCACCCGACCGCGTAGTGCCGACGCAGTCGGGTCCGCGTTCCGCGCGGCAGGCGGAACCGCGTCTCGCCACAGCGGGACTCCATGATCTCCTCGATGGCATCGACGGCGTAGCGGCCCTTCTGTGCCGCCAGGGGTCGAGTGCCGAGGATGGTCAGGGCCGTCTTGTCGTGGCACTCAATGTCGATCGTCGAGCCGTTGCGGTTCAGCCGCACGACCGGGCCGACGAACGGGGTCGCCACGACCTCTCCGAACCCAGGCACGTTGACCGAGTGCCGAATGCGGACCATGCGGTCGGCGAACAGCGCCGAGGAGTAGACCGAACCGGCATCCAGGCCAAGGCTGTGGTCGGGGTCGAGGAGTCGCAGGCTCGCGGTGCGGCGAACGTCTGCGTCAGCCAGAATGTTGATCTGCCCGTCGAGCAGGTCGGCCGAGGCTAGAACGTTCTCCTCCATGTCGAGCACGTCCACGAACAGGTCGTAGTCGTGGGGCTCGAGAAGGTGCGCGTGGTAGGCCGCCATCAGTGCGGGCGACCCGAGAGGCTGCACTACGCCTCCCACCAGTCGAACGCACCGAACGAACGGACCTCGTCGTCCTGGTTCTCGCTCGGCGTCGGCGACCAGCGGAAGTTGCCCGCGATGACTCCGAGGTTCAACTGTCCAGCGATCAGGCGGTACTCGGTGCCGGCGTCGTTGTCGCGGAAGGTCTCAAAGGCGGCGACCGTGTCATCTGCGAGAACACTGCCGATGTCGAGGATGTCGCCTGAGAGAGAGCCGGAACGACGGCCGGCGGAAAGGCGGCGGCGAATGACGCGGCCGGAGATGGTCTGGTGTTCGGAGGCGATGTCAGCCTGGCCCCATTCACCCGACTCGATACCCCACAGCACGAGAGCATCGCCGGAGTCGGGCTCCACCAGCCACAGGCCCGAGCAGCGAGCGGTCACGGTGACCGAAGGCGAGTCGTCAGCGAACTCGCCGTTGACGATCGCCACGACCGTGACCTCGGTCTCGCGACCCATCTGCAGCCACCAGTCGGTGATCTCGAAGTCGGTCGAGGTGGTGAACACGTCGCCACCGTCGAGCCGCGCGACGAGCTCGCCGTCGTGCAGGATGGCGACCTCGTCGGGGATACCGGCAGCACGGGTTCCCGTGAGCAGGACGCCGGGAAGCGGGTTAAGCGAGGACTCGACGAGCGTGTCCATCGGGTCCACGGTGCCGTCGAACACAACGTCAAAGTCAGCCGAGTCGGTGGCGTAGGACGGTGCGCCCTGGGTGGCGATCCGAACGACGTCGTCCCAAACGCGAACCCGTGCCGAGCGGACGCCTGTCTCGGTGACCGGCCCGTTGTTCGGGTAGCCCGGAGGTGTCCACGAGGTGTCAGTGCCCGAGACGCGGCCCGATGTGGCAACGATGACCCCGCGATAGTAGAGGTCGGCCTGCCAGGCGGTCTGCGTGCCACCGAAGGTCCACGCGAACGGCGGGGAGGGGTCGGCGACAGTCGCGGCCGGCGCAGTCAACGTGACCGTGTCGAGATCCTCGCGCGAGAACGAGACCCAAGGCGACCACGACGACCAACCTGCAGCGGTCTGGTGCTGGGCTCGCCAGGAGGTCGTCGCCCCGTCCGCGAGTCCCGCATAGGCGGTGTCGTTCAGGTCGAGCACACCCGCAGTCGCGTCCACCACGCCAGAGTCGAAGTCAGGGGACACGCCATCCTCGGCCGCGTCGATCTGCACACGGATAGCGGTCGTGCTGCCCTCGGTGTCGAACGTCAGGACAGGCTTCTCCACCGAGACAGCGCCGCCCTGCGGAGAGAGGTCGGTCGGCGTCTTGGCGGGCGGCTCGTACTCGATGACCAGGTGCGGCTTCTGTGACGCGCTACTGGACCCGTTGACGTTGATGCGGGTCGCGGAGTCGGTGTAGAGCGACCATCCGTAGTTGCGGACGGTGCCGGCAAGGAACGCCTGCACAGCCGCGGTCACGTCGAAGTCCCACCACTGATCGCCACCGGAACTCGTGTGCGAGTCCGAGACGGTCGGCCCGGTCAGCGGCGGCTTGTTGTTCCAGGTCGCTAGGTTCGTCCACGTTCCGTCGTTACGGCGAACCGTCATCGTCTTGGTGCCCGTGTACGCGCCCGCCTGGTTCACCCGCAGCGTCGCCGAGGTGATGATCGAACCACGCGGCAGGGAGGGGGTGGCGGCGCGGATGAGCACCCGTGAGACGCCACTCTGCAGCGGCGGGTACGGCGGGTTCTTGTAGCTGTACGACGGCTTTGTCGCCTGCACGCTGATGAAGGTGACGAACTGCTTCAACGACGCCATCAGCCGAACGCCCTCTCGGTCATGCCGTCATCGGCGCGGGCGAGGTCAACGCGGGAGTCGGCTCGAGCGTCCACGTAAGCACCGAAGCGCGTGCCGTCATCGAGCACCAGATAGAGCCTCTGTCCCGCCATTCCGCCCCCAGCGGCAGCGCCAGCAACACCAGCGGTGGCAAACGACGGCGCAGCGATCCGAGAGGCCAGGCCGGAAACGGCCGCGTCGAGGGGCGAGGTCTGTCCCAGGCCATCGGCGAGCAGGCCGACCAGTCGCTTGCCAGCACCGCCGTTGTTCCATGAGCGCAGTGGACCCTCCTTGACCGGCGAACCCGGGAAGAAGTCCTTGACCGTTCCTGCGATGTCGCCGATCGCGCCCTTCACGTCGCCGAGCTTCGACTTGATGCCGTCAATCAGGCCGGCGATCAGTTCCCGGCCCGCGTTGTAGAGCAGCTTTCCGAGGTCGCCGAGTGCCTTCACGATCTGCCCTGGTAGTGCCTTCGCAGTCGCGACGACCCGGTTCCACAGTCCGTTGAACACGGCGACGATGGCATCGCCAGCGAGACTGATGACCGTCTTCACCGCGTTCATGCCGGTCTGCAACATCCCCTTGAGGAGCGTCAGCGCGCCGCGGGCGATCGTCTTGATGCCTTCCCACGCGCCCGACCAGTCGCCCTTGAGCACGGCGGCGACAACCTTGAACAGCCCTTCAATGATGAGGAACGCGCCACGCAGGATGTTCATGGTCGCCTGCAGGCTGCGACTGATCGAGGACCGTAGTGAGTCGCCGAAGATTCGCCACAAGGACGTCACGATCGAGACAGCCGACTGAACCGTGGACCGGACGGAGTTGAAGACCGAGATGAACGTTGCCTTGAGCTGCTTGATGCGCTCGCCGACCTGGCCGCTGCTCGTGCCGAACTTGGTCAGCGCGCCCGAGGCGCCACCGCTGCCCTGGAACAGCTTCGCGAAGTCCTTGATGGCGGGCAGGGCAGTGGAGTTGATGAACCCGAAGACGTCTGTCAGGACCGGCAGGAGGGCCGACCCAAGGGTGGCCTTCATGTTCTCCCACTGCGCGCCAAGCCGCTGCTGCTGGCCCGCAAGGGTGTCGGACTCACGCGCGAAAGCGCCCTGAGCATCTGCGGACTGCTTCTGGATCAGCGACAACCGAGCCTGCGCCTTCGCAGTCTGCAGAGCGGCGCCCTCGAGCTTGTCCTGACCCTTCGCCGCCAGGACCGCGTTGACGGCCGTCTCGTTCAGGCTGATGCCGTACCGCTCGATCGGGTCGGACTCTCCGCGCATCGCGGCATTGAGGGCTTCTACAGCCTCAGTGGTGCTGCCCCCAAAAGTGGCCGCGAGGTCAGCGCCCACGGTGAGCAGGTTCCGCGAGGCGCCGGTGAAGTCCTTAATGCCGTTGTTCTTGAGCAGCGCGCCCGAAACGGTGATGAGCTCGTTGTACTCGTTCGCCGAGAGGCCAAGCGCCTGAGCAGCCTTCTTGCTGTCTCGCTGAACCTGGGCTGCGTACCTCCCAAACACGGCCTGGACGCCACCGATGGACTGCTGCAGATCCGATGCAGCCCCAATGGAGTCCTTGAGAAAGCCGCCAATCTGAGCCCCAATGAGACCGGCGCCAGCTAGCGCGAAAGCCTTGCCGAACGACTTCCCGATGCCGCTACCGGCCCGATCAGACTCCGGGCCGACCTGCGACTGCAGCCGCCGGCCGAAGCCACGAGCAGAGGGAAGGATGCTGACATAGGCGGAACCGACCTCGGTCACGGCAGCACCTCCGTCGATTCAGTTGAGTTCGTAACCCTTGGGCGGCGGGTGGCCGGCAGCCATCAGGGCAGCGACGACTTCGTCCTGGCTGATCGTCGGCTTGGGCCGCGACTTTGCCCTGTCTCGCCACGGACGAGGATGTGGCCGCGGGCGAGAGCCCTTGCGACCACCCTGTTGCCAGGCGATGTCGTGCATGAGGTCGAACAGGTTCATCACCGCTGCCGCTTCGTAGGTGATGGGGTAGTCCCAGCCCGAGACTGACGCAGCGATATACGAGGATGGATCTGCAGCGAGCGTCTGAACGAGGCCGATCGCCTCGCCCCATTCGACGTCGTCGCCGATCACGTCAACAGGTAGGCGAAAACGCGCTCGCCAGTCGTACTGAAACGCGACCCGATGGTCGCCAATCAGTCGGGCGAGCGCGAAGATTCCCCCAGGCTGGCACCCGTGAGCATGTTGTACTCCGACTGCCAGGTGGTGAACATGTCCTGGAAGTCGTTGACGTCCATCTCCCGCAGCGTTTCCATCTGGTCGGGGATGAGCTTCGAGAGGAACTCGGCCATGCCTTCGTTGTCGAAGGACTTCTCAGCGTGGTCGAGCACCAGACCGAGCTTGATCCGGAGGGGGATCGTCACGTCGGGGAGGCCGCCCGGTTCACCGTCCTCGCCCTCGGGGTGCCAGATGAGCTTGCGACCATCGATGTCGAAGGCACGTCCGTCGTTGCTGGTCTTGGTGGGCATGCGCGTACCTCAATCTGCTAGCGCGGATAGAGCGCGGAAGGGTGAAGCACCGGGCCGACCGTCCGCGCAGAGCAGCCGGCCCGGTGGTATGTCAGGCCGGCGTCTTGAGCGCCGTGGCCCACCGCTTGAAGTTGTACTCCTTCGTCGGGTCGAGGTCTCCCTCGACCGTCACGCCGTAGGCGATCGCGTCGGAGTTCGCGATGGTGTGCGCCTGCACGTCGGTCACGACCGCGTTGGGGATGTAGTCGCGAATCAGTTCGGCGCCGTCGATCACGTCCACGACCAGGGAGAACGGGTCGCGGTCGGTGACGGTGTACTCGAACGAACCCTCGGTAGCTCCGTCGTCCACTGTGACGCCGAAGTAGAGCTCGACGGTCTCGATGCTCGTCTCGAGCATGATGAAGGTCCACGACGGCTTGTCATCGCTCGGCGTGCGGACTGTGCGAACGGTGGTTCCGCCCTGCCACGCCTTGATCGGGGTCGAGTCACCAGCTCCGGGAAGCTCGATCTCGATGCCGTCCTCGTGGATGTAACCGAGGGAGGTGTGGCCGGTCGGCGCTCCCGAGGTTCCAGTGGGAGCGGTGGCCCCGTAGGCGCCCTTCGAGATGGCACCAGTGACGCCGACCCGCACCTTAGCTGCGTCAGTCATGTCCTACTCCTTGTTGTCGGCGTCGTTCGCCTGGTTGGTTCGCGCGGACGGCTTCTTCTTGGGAGCGGCCTTCTCGGCCCATCCCTGCGAGGCGTAGAGACGCACCTGGTCGGGCGCCACCTCGATCGTGTGCTTGGTCTTGGGGTGCGTCAACTTGGGCATCGCATCTCCTAGGCGGTCAGGTCGGCGGGCAGGTTCTCGCCGCGGATATGGACTTCAACTCCGAAGAACCGGCGCTTGCGCTGGGACTCATCCGGAATGGCGACTGGGCCAGAGAAGTCGTTCACTCGCAGGATCGGGTCACCATCTGGCGCGGCCCACAGCAGAGCGCGGACCAGGCGAGCGAGGTCAGTGGCGTCGGCCTCGGTTCCGGCGAAGATGTTGATGCTCACCCGAGCGACCTCGCGCGTTGCCTCCTGGCGAGTGCCGCCATCGCGGCGCACCCAGACCAGTCGGGGAGGGACGGTACTCGGCACGCGGATGTCGACCTTTGCGTCAGCAAAGGACTCGGGCCGAGCGGCAAGAGCGGCCCGCAGATACTCGACGACGACGAGCTCGACGTCAGGAAAGACGATCGCGGTCATCGGAGCGACCTGGTCAGGTTGCCAGTCCGGGCTTCGACGACGATTGCGTAAGAGACGCCGGACACGACTCGCTTCACCATGCGGTCAGTGCGGTCGGTCTCAATGTGCAGGCTGTCTCGATAGGCACCCGTGGCGACTGGTGCGCGGTCCTGCGCTCGCTCCAAGGACTCGGTTGCTTCGGCATCGAGCACGGCTTCCATGCCGTGCTGCCCGTCCAGGTACTCCTGAATGCCACGGCGGTTCAGCGTGACTCGGGTGCGCGCCATCAGCCCTCCCGCACCTTCGCCTGGACGACCATGCCGGCCTCCCAGCCCGTGAACGGGTTCGACCAATCGAACGGGCGTCCCACGACCTCACAAGCGATGCCGCGGATCACCAAGCGGTCATCAGGCAGGACATCGGAGCCGGTCTCCATGAACAGCGTGTAGTCGCTATCGACAGCCTCGCGGGCGTCGATAAGCGGGTCGGCGGTCGAACTGAGGGCGACGCCGACGTTCGGGATGGTCAGCACGTCGGGGTTCTCCCAGTCGAGCGCGACGTCGTCGGGGTTGTAGCGGTCGGCGACGCGAGTGGCGCGCTGGCGCACGACCTGCTCGCCGTGGGGGAACATCAGTACTCGTCGCCCGTGGTGAGCACGCCGCCCTCGTAGAGCGGATACTCCTCGTTCGTGAGGTCGGCCCCACAGGAGCAGTACGTCGCACCGAAAGCGAGCGAGCACCAGGGCATGTGCGCGGAGCATCCGCCAGAGGGGCGAATCGAGAACGCGCCGTTCGAGGTCGTGGTCCCGCTGGAGCAGATTTCCTGCAGCGACTCGATGTCAGAGGGCCAGAGGTTGTACCCGCTGGCCTTCTGGCGAGTGTCAACCGTCATGCCGAACGGGCCCGCCGTCTGTGACTGCACAGCACCCGACCCGGCCTGAATCCAGCGGCCGATCGCACCGATCAGAACCAGCTTCGCCTCAGCAAGTTGGTCCTCGGACGGGGCCGGCTCTGCCTCGGGAGTTCCGGTCCAGGTCAAGCAGGGGGCGACCCGCGACGCTTTCGCGTTCGCGCCGGCGACCATGACGGCGATGAGTTCATTCGACTGCATCGCAGTCGGCAGGTCATCGACGGTGATGATCTCAGCCACGCGGGTCACCCCCTACTTGGTTACTTCTGGGTCTTGCTGGACGCCGCCTTCTTGGCGGGCGCCTTCTTCGCCGTGGAGGTCTGCGACTCCGAGGTGAACCCCATCGAGATGAGGCGTTCCACCTTGTCGTCCGAGGTCTCCACGACCGCCCCGTTGGGCGCGGTTAGGCGAGCCATCAGACGAGGTCGTGGATCTTGGCGATGGCGTTCAGGTCGGCGATGCCCCAGCCGTAGACGACCTCCGCGCGGAAGGCGACCTCGTTCTTGCGCTTGAGGTCACCGCCGCCGTCCGGGTCGCCGTACTTGATGAGCTCGAGGCCGATCTGCTTCTGGATGCCCCAGCGAACCGTGTCGAAGTTGCCGACGAACGCCAGCACCTTGGTGTCGACCGCGATGACGCCAGTGCCGGCCACGGTGCTCGACACGGAGGCGCGGTGGCCCTCCAAGTCCGAGACCGGAAGCTGCAGCCGGAAGTCCGGGTACAGCTTCTGCTCCGTGGTGGCGTTGCGGCGCGAGGCGAATCGTGCGGCGTAAGCCGGCGCGAGCGCGATGTCACGTGGCATGTAGCCGTCGGCGAGCACCAGGGCGTCCGCGGCGTCCAGGCTCACGTAGGGCGCGCTGGCCGCCACGTCCTCGACCAGGTTCGTAGTGTCGGTCAGGCCGCCGTTCATGGCCGCCACGACGGCACCGCCGGTCGGGTTGATCTCGTGGAGAACGCCGTAGTCGAGCGCCCGCGAGAGAGCCGGCTGGACGAGTTCGAGGATCTCGTCCACGACCTCGAGCTGACGGTCCTCGTCGGCCCACAGAACCTCTTCGGAGAACCGGAGGGTCTTGTGGAACTTGAACGGCTTCATCGACTTGCTGGTTGGGGTGACCGTGGAGGCACCCTTGTTGCCGCCCTCAGGGACGTACTCGGCCTCGCCGATGTCGTATGTCCACGACTCGCCCTCGCCGAAGGACATCGGGATCGGCGTCGACAGGGTCGCGACGACCGAGCCGTTCTGGATCTTGCCCATCCAGGGGTCGAGCTTCTGCTTCGGGATCGTGAGTGATCCAGTCTGGAGAACTGCCATTGTTCTGACTCCTTAGTCAGCGTTAGCCCGGCTGAAAAGCTCCCGAACGAAGGTGCGGTTCGGGTCGTCTCCGGGCTTGGGGTTGTTGCCCTCGCGGGGCACGTGGTTGCCTTGCTTCTTCTGGGCACCGATGTCCTTGAGGAGCTCGTCGGCGTCGGCCTCGAGCTCTTCCTTGGTGTTTCCGACCAGGCGCTTGGCCTGCGTCGGGGTCAGCCCCTTGGCGTTCGCCACCTCGGCGCGCAGTGCACGTGCTTCGGACTCCTTGGACTGCCGCTCGATCTCGGCGACACGCTCCTCGAGAGTCGTGGCGGTGCCGGCCTTCGCCTTGAGGTCGTCATAGTCCGCATACTTCGCCTTGGTGGCCTCGCGCTCACGCTTGAGACGTTCGGTGACGATGCGGTCGACGTCGGCCTGAGTGAAGGACTCGGGCTTGGGGTCCTCGCCCGGGTTCGGGTCCGGGTTCGGGTTGGGATCGGTGCTCATTTGGATCTCCGTAGCCTCGTCAGGTCAATCACCGGCGTTTGGCGCCGCCGTGGCGCTTTCCCCCGCGAGGGGTAGGTCTCAGGTGTTCTGATTGAGCCATTCGCGAGTGCGCTTGTTGTGCGCCGCGCGCGCTTCATCGGTCTTGAACCGGAGCGAGGGGGTGTATGGCTTTACGGGGATGGGCTGACCACCCCAGGCCGGAACCGCAGAGCAGTTGCAGTGGTCGTGCGAACCGAAATCGACCGTGTCGCGGGTGTAGACAGCGCCCTTGGCGATCATTTCCCGGCAGAAAGCGCACTCGCCGGCGCCGACTCGCTGCCATCCGCGGGCGGCCGGGTCGGCGATGCTCGAACTGGTCACCGTGTAGCGGGCATGGTCTGCGATCCGGCGCTGAACGCCGCCGAGAATCAGCGCCTGCAACGTCTGGTCATCTTGGGCAGTCGCCAAGGCCCATCCGACCAGCGACTGAGCACCTCGGTCGTTGGGCTCGATGGGTAGAGCCTCGAAACGACCCTTGACGTCGGCCTTCTCGCGCTGTGCGTCGTACCACTCGGCCGCGAGCGCGCCGCCCGCGGCGCCGTACTGCTCGATAATCGCGGGCAGCAGGTCCCGAAGAGCCGTTTCGGCCGATGCGCCGTCGGCCACAAGCCGCCAGAGACGGCTCAGGTCGCGGTCTGCGAGTCGAACAACCTTTGCGGTGTCATTCCGTAGCGTCAGGTCCACTTGCAGCCCTCAGAGCCTCGAGCACCGAGCGGCCCTGTCCGCGACGACGCTCCGCCAGGGCCCGCCGAATCTGCTCCGTGCTCAGGCCCATCAGCTCCATGCCGACCTCGGTGTCCGCCAACCACGGGATCTTGTCGATCGTCTTCGTGCCTGCGTCAGCCGCAGCGGCTCGAGAGACGTGCATCGGGTTGCGCCAGATGCCCCGGACGTCGAGGTTCTCGGGGATGTCCGAACGGTTCAGCATCCGAAGGGCGCGCGTGACCGCCGAGGAGATGTCAGGAGACCAGTTGTCGGTCGTCTGCTCAGCTTCGGCGATCAAGTCGTCGCGAGAGACCTGCAGAGCTTCGGCGCTAGTCGGGTTCGCGTCGCCGATCAGGCCAAATTCGCCGATGGGGATGCCCGTCTCGCCGGACATCATCTGGGCCAGCATCCGTAGGTGCGCGTTCTGCGGCTCAGGGGAGGAGCCGGTGAACTGCTTCACGTCCGCGCGGGGGTTCGTGGCGTCCTCGTCGTCACCGACGGCCCAAACGGCGTCCCACGCGGCTTCCCACGTCGACTTCGGTGACCCGTCGGCGTTCTTGAACGCCTCTTCGGTGGCCCCGAGCAGGACGTAGCGCGGAAGGCTGTACGCCTCGCCGTTGACGTCGGCTCGGATCATCGCCGCTAGGGCCTGGATGTGCAGCGACATCACAGAGCGGGTGATGCGCGAAGAACCGTAGGGGCGTTCGACCCGCGGCTTGTAGCGCATCGGGTCCACCGGAACGCCGTAGGTGTGATCGCGGCGGTCCACGGACCAGGCGCCGTTCTCCTTGACCATGATGACGTTCAAGTTGTGCAGGTACATCGTCATCGCGGTCGGCTCGCCCTTGTCGTCGAGCGCGTTGATCGACAAGAACGAAGTGATGGCGCGTCGGCGGGGGTTCCAGATGCCCGTCGCGGTCGCTGCGCTGCGTGCGTTGATGAGCACCTCGGGCTCGCCTGCATCGACGTCGCCCTGCGTGGTCACCAGCCAGGAGACCGCGTGGATCAGCGACGAGACGCCGCCCTGTGAGAGTTCGGCGGTGAGCCGGTTCTCGCGCTGCAAGTCTGCGAGGCCGAGAGAGTTCAGGTCGACGCCGCCGGCGTCATAGAACCCGTCGAGGTTGCAGCGGCGATTCAACTTGTCCACGGCGATGGCCGACCAGCCGAGAACGAAGCGGCGTCGGCGGACGACATTCGGAACCTGAGCGGACATCAGCGACCGTTCGGAGTTCTTCATGTCGTAGAAGGCCGAGCGGAGGTTGTTCCGAGTCCGCTTCGCGCGCCACTGCAGAACGAGTTCGTTGAGCGCGTCCTGCTCATCATCCGTCAGGTCGAGGATGGTGATGAGCTTGCCGGGGTTGATCGCGCTCACGCAGTCACCACCCTCCGGCCACCGGGCCCGTTGCCGTTCTTCGTTGGCTTCTTGGTCATGGCCGCGTAGAGCGCCTCGGTTGCCGAGATCAGGGGTCCGATGTCAGCCTGCGAATGCCGCGGTTGAATCAGCCAGCCGCCGGCCTTGCGGTCTTGGCGTTTGGAGTCGCGGACGGCCTGGTCAAGTTCGGGCTGGCCACCGTGGGTCAGCCGCTCGCCGTCGACCATCGCCAAAAGAAGCGCGTTGCCTTCAGTGGCCTCGGTGATCGTGTAGGTGCTCGCCTTGTAACCCGCGACCTTCAACTGCTTGCCGACAGCCGCTGCGGCTCCGCCAGAGTCGTGCTTGATGGGAGTTCGCTTGGTGGCGAGCGCCGAGACGAACCTGAGGGTTTCCGCTTCTGAGGATGACGACCAAGCGAGCTCGACGTGCGCTGAATCCTGGTCGCGCCACGCGGCCGAGACGTAGAACCGTCCATCCCGGTTGGAGTTGATTCCCAACGCGGAGACTTGGGGCAGGGCGTCCATCGCTGCTGCGTAGCGGGCCCATTCGCGACGGTCGACCACCGAGGCCGACTCGACGGTCTTGTTCCAGATCCCGAAGACCTCGCGCATAACGTCGTCGGGCGACATGTTCTCGACGAGGCGCTCGATTGCCGATCGGCCCACGCGGAAGCCGAACGACGGGTTGGCCTGCGCAAGCAGGTCCCAGAACTGCGGGTGGTCGATGTCTGCCACGAGCTCGGCGACCAAGTCGCCAGCTTTCTCGGGAGCGAACTCGATGTAGGCGCCCTTGTAGGGCCGCTTCTTCTTCGGGTCCAGGGCCCGGTCGCGGCGGCGACCGAAAGCCTGGTGGACGCCGAGCGCGATTTCCTTGGGGCGAGGCGGGGTTCCCATGAAGAACGCCAGTCCGAGGTCGGAGACGTTCATCGCGGCGAGCATGTCCGTCAGCGCGGCCTCGATCAGATGCTGCGCTTCGTCGTAGACCTGGATGTCGACCTCAGAGAACCCGCGGCCGAAGCCAGAAGCTCGAGCACCGAACAAGATGCGAGACCCATTCGCGAAGTGAACCCCTCGGCCGTCATCGGTGCGGACGACCGGGAACTGCGCCCGCATCTTCGGGCGGATCTCGGGGCGCTCGACGATGCCGGCGATCTTCTCGAGCGTTTCCGAGGAGGTCCGGTCGTGGTGAGAGGTCCAGACGACGGTGGTCCCAGGGCGAGAAAGGCAGATGGCGACAAGGCCGACCATCACGCCGAAGGTCTTCCCCGCCTGCCTGGCGATCGAAAGGGTCACGCCCATCACGTCGCAGCACAGGGAGCCGTCGGCGCGCAGGGCGAGGCCCGCGTACCACATGTCTTCCTGCCACTGATCGAGCGCGATGCCCATGCCAGGCAACTGCGGCGCGATCAGCTCATAGAAGCGAGTTGAATCCATGTCCTCCGGCAAGAAGGCATGGCGCGCGATGTCGAGCAGTGGGGCAGGATTAGCCAGCCTGAGAGAACCGGCCATCGATCGGCACGACCTTGCCGAACTTCGCTTCGTCGGAGTCGGCCGGCGCGTCAGGCTGCGCGACCTGAGCTTTCAAGGCTCGCAGGCGTTCGATCTCGGACTTCATCGCCGAAAGCTGTGAATTGATCTGACCGCGAAGCTGCGGCATGGCGCCCCAGGTCTCCGCGAGACCGCGGTACCGGAGCAGGGCCTCGGCGAGCGCGTCGCCGGCCGCCATCGCATCGGTCAGGGTGTCGTACTTCGAGTCCTCGGCCATCTCGGCCACCTCCCATGCCCGACAAATGACCGCGTCGGTTGCGGTAGTCGCCCCTCGGGAGTGAGGGACTAGATCAGGTGCGCGAAACGTGGGTTGACCCACGTCGGTTTCGGCTCAGGCCGAGTCGACAGGCCGTCACCCTTCTCGCGGTTGCACGCGCGGCACACGCCCTGGCAGTTGTCCAACGAATCCGCGTCCTCAGCCGACCAGCCAAGTCGCCGCGCCTCCTCGGTGGAGATGACGTGGTCGACCGTGAACTGACGCGGGTTGCGGT
>DATEDT010000056.1:0-99470 GCA_035281505.1 Aeromicrobium sp.
AGGCGCGGACTGCGCCTCGTCGCGCCGGTGGCCAACCGTGCTCGCCGCATGCCGTTCGTGGTCGTCTTGCTGGCGCTCATCGGCTGCGGGCTGGTCGGCCTGATCCTCATCAGCACCGCGATGCAGGCGCAGACCTTCGAGCTGGCGGAGTTGACCGCCGAGGCTCGGGAGCTCGAGACGGCACAGGAGGCGCTCCAGCGTGAAGTGAGTGAGCTGGAGAGCCCGGAGCACCTCGGTCCGCTCGCGGTGGCTCGCGGCATGGTGCCGAGCGAAACGCCGGTCTACCTGCAACTCTCGGACGGCACGGTGAAGGGCTCGCCCAAACCGGCTGAGGAACGCTCCAACATCCGACAGGTGGTCCGGTGACCCGACAGCGACTCTCTCGCCGCCGGCTGCGGTTTTGCCTGTATGCCTTCATCGGCGTGTTCGTCGTCTTCGCCGCGCGTCTGTTCCAGATTCAGGCACTCGACATGGGGGCCTACGCCGCCAAGGCGGTCGAAGCCGGCACTGCGCGCGTGGCCGTGCCCGCGCCGCGCGGGGAGATCCTGGACCGCAACGGGCAGCCACTGGCGGCCAGTGTGCACGGCCGGAACCTCACAGCAGACCCCTACCTGACCGCTCCTCATGCTCCGGAGATCGCGGCCATCCTGCGGGACAAGCTGGGCGATCGCATCGACTACTTCGACACCATCGACAAGCTGCGCAAGCAGGTCTACAACCCGCAGACCAAGGAGATGGTGCCGGCTCGCTTCGTCTACGTGGCCAAGGGGCTGCCCGGTGACGAGGCCAGCGAGGTGCTCACGGCACTCGAGGAGTACCCGGGCATCTTCTCCGAGAAGATCGGTCTCCGGACCTATCCCGGTGGGCGACTCGGCGCGAACCTGGTCGGCTTCGTCGACGCCGACGGCAAGGGCCGGGCGGGCCTGGAACAGGCGCAGGACAAGCGCCTGACCGGGATCGACGGTGAGAACACCTACGAGGTGTCGCCGCTGGGAGTGCGCATTCCGATGGCCGACACGACGGTCCGGCAGATGGTGCCCGGCTCCGACGTCGTCTCCACGATCGACCGCGACCTGCAGTGGTACGCCGACCAGCGCGTGGCCGCCGGAGTCCGGGAGGCGAGCGCGGACTGGGGTCTGGCCATCACCATGGACGTCCGGACCGGCGAGATCGTGCAGATGTCCCAGGCGCCGTCGTTCGACCTCGGTGACCCCCGTGACCGGAAGGGAACTTGGGTCAAGAACCTGTCGGTCGAGCGGCCGTACGAACCGGGATCGGTGCTGAAGACGATCACGATGGCCGCGCTCGCCGATCAGGGCAAGATCCGGCCTGAATCGCCGATCGTGGTGCCGAAGGGCATCAAGGTCGACCAGTACCGCATCGGCGACTACTGGAAGCACGGCGTGCTCCACCTCACCGCGGCCGGTGTCATCGCCAAGTCGTCCAACCTGGGCACGATCGTGGCGGCTCGGCAGATGACCAAGCGCTCGCACTGGGAGTACCTGCGCAAGTTCGGTTTCGGGCAATACACCGGGGTCGGGCTTGCCGGTGAGACGGCGGGTCTCCTCCGGGACATCAACACGTCCCCGTGGGCGGCGTCGCACCGGGCGACGATCGCGTTCGGCCAGGGCATCTCGGTCAACGCGGTCCAGATCGTCCGCGCGGTCGGTGCAATCGCCAATGGCGGGGTCCTGGTCACGCCGACCGTCGTGGACGCGTACCGGCTGCCGGACGGTCGCCAGATCGATGCGCCGGAGGGCGAGACGCGGCGCGCCGTGTCGCCGGAAGCCGCGGCGATCGTGCGCCGAATGATGGAGCAGGTGCCGCGCTCGGACGGCGGAACCGCGCCTGCAGCCCAGATCGCCGGCTACCGCGTCGCGGGCAAGACCGGCACGGCCTGGCGCGTGAGCCCGGAGACCGGCAAGTACATCCGCGGCCAGAACACGGTGTCCTTCATCGGGTTCGCGCCGGCGGACAAGCCACGATTCATCACCTATGTCGTGCTGGACAAGCCACACCGGAACGCCGGCGGCGGGTCGGCGGCGGCCCCGGTCTTCCACGACATCATGGCGATGGCGCTCGAGCGCTTCGGCGTGGTGCCCAGCGGATCGAAGTCGCCCAAGCTCGATCTGGATTGGTGAGCCACCTCGTGCGCCATGTCGCATCGTTCGTCCCCCTAGGGTGGTCCCGTGGTGGGAATCAGGCCTGAGCACCGGCCCGAGCGCGCGCTCACGGACATCGCCACGTTTCTGCACCTCGACCCACCGGCGAGCAACGGGGTCGCCGTCACCGGGCTGAGCCTGAGCACCAAGCGCGTCGAGCCGGGAGACCTGTTCATCGCGCTGCCGGGCGCACAGGCCCACGGCATCGACTTCGTGTCGGAAGCGGTGGGACGCGGCGCCGTTGCCGTGCTCACCGATCGCGACGGCGCAAGCCGGGCGGAGACTGCGGTCCCTGTCCTCACCGACGACCACCCGCGCGAGCACCTGGCGGCACTGAGCGCCTGGTTCTACGACCACCCCGCGCGCGCATTCCACACCGTCGGGATCACCGGCACGCAGGGAAAGACCACCACGACCTATCTGGCCGAGGCCGCGCTGGGGGCTCATCGGGCCGGGGTGGTCGGCACGATCGGGACCCGAATCGCCCGCGAGCCGGTCGACTCGGCGCTGACGACGCCCGAGGCGCCCGAACTGCAGGCGCTGTTCGCGGTGATGCGCGAGCAGCAGGTCGAAGCGTGCGTCATGGAGGTCTCGAGTCATGCCCTCGTGAAAGGGCGGGTCGACGGGATCCAGTTCGATGCGTCCGTCTTCCTCAACCTCGGACGCGATCACCTGGACTTCCACCGGACGCTGGAGGAGTACTTCCTCGCGAAGGCCGCACTGTTCACTCCCGAGCGGACGCAGCGAGCTGTCGTCAATGTCGACGACGACCACGGTCGAGCGCTCATCGACCTCGTGGGGACGAGGCTGCCGATCGCGACGTTCAGCACCACCGGCCGGCCGGCGGATTGGCGTGCGGTCAACATCCGGCCGAACCGCTCGAGCACCGAGCTCGACATCGTCGCGCCCGACGGCTCGTCGCTGCCGATGACCGTCCCGCTGCCCGGCGTGTTCAACGTCTCGAATGCGCTCGCTGCCCTGGTTGCCCTGACCAGTTGCGGATTCGACCCCGCAGAGCTTGCCGCCGGCATCGCCGAGAGTCCGGGCGTGCCGGGCCGGATGGAACGCATCGAGCGTGGCCAGGAGTTCGCGGCGGTTGTCGACTACGCCCACAAACCGGATGCGGTCACGGCGGTCCTGTCGGCGTTGCGACCGGTCACGGCCGGGCGACTGATCGTCGTCATCGGTGCCGGTGGCGACCGCGACCACGGAAAGCGTCCGCTGATGGGTGCTGCCGCGGCCGCACTCGCCGATCTGGTGATCGTCACCGACGACAACCCGCGCAGCGAGACCCCGGCGGCGATCCGCGCCGACGTCCTCGGTGGCGCGTCGCCTGGCCCGGGGGTCGCCATCGAGATCGGCGATCGACGGGCGGCGATCGCCCACGCCGTGTCGGTCGCCAACCGGGGCGACACCGTCGTGGTGGCCGGAAAGGGCCACGAGCGCGGCCAGGAGATCGAGGGTGTCGTGCACCCGTTCGACGACCGTGAGGTGCTGGCTGCGGCGATCGAGGAACGGTTGGGGGCCGGCTCATGATTCGGCTCGGCCTCGACGAGATCGCGTCGATCGTGGGGGGCGAGCTCCGCGCCGCGGGCGACCACCCGGTGCAGGTCACCGGCCCGGTGTCGGTCGACTCACGATCGGTCGACCCCGGTGGCCTCTTCGCCGCGATCGCCGGTGAGCACGTCGATGGACACGACTTCGTCGCCGACGCCCTCGATCATGGCGCCGTCGCGGTCCTGGCCAGTCGGCCGGTGGACGCGCCCTGTGTCGTCGTGCCGGACGTGACCATTGCCCTGGGCCAGCTCGCCCATGCGGTTCTCGACCGGATCGATCCGATCGTGATCGGAATCACCGGCTCACAGGGCAAGACCAGCGTGAAGGATCTCGTCGCACAGATCCTGCAGGACAGCGGATCCACCGTCGCGGCAACAGGGTCGTTCAACAACGAACTGGGCGTACCGCTCACCGTGCTGCGCGCCGACGAGCAGACCGCGTATCTCATTGTCGAGATGGGTGCGCGCGGGCTCGGCCACATTGCGCGGTTGTGCGCGATCGCTCGGCCCGACATCGGGGTGGTGCTCAACGTGGGCAATGCGCACGTCGGTGAATTCGGCAGCGCCGACGTCACCGCCGTGGCGAAACGCGAAATGGTGGAGGCCTTGGAGCCCGAGGGGGTTGCCGTCCTCAACGCAGACGATCCCCGGACGAGCGCGATGGTCACACGGACCGCCGCGCGGGTTCTCACCTTCGGCCGGGGTGGGACCGTGGCGCTGGGCCCGGTCGAGCTCGATGCGATGGGTGAGCCGACGTTCACACTGAGTCACGCTGACCAGACCATCACCACGCACGTTCCGCAGCTCGGCGCCCACCACGCCATGAACGCGGCAGCGGCCGCGGCCGTCTGCCTGGCCGCCGGCCTCGACCTGGCCACCATCGGCGAGCGGTTGGCTCGCGCCGCGGCGGTGTCGCCGATGCGGATGGCACGCACGCAGCGGGCCGACGGCGTGCTCATCATCGACGACACGTACAACGCCAATCCCGAGTCGGTCGCGGCGGCCTTGCGAGCCGCGGTGTCGCTTCGGGCGGGTGACCGTCGCGTCGTTGCGGTCCTGGGGGAGATGCGCGAGCTGGGGGACGAAAGTGCCGAGCAGCACCGCGAGATCGGACGGCTCGCGGCCGAACTGGGCGTCGATCTGGTCGTCGCGGTCGGGCCGGCAGCGGTCGACATCGCCGATGGTGCCGGTCCCACCGCGGTACGCGCTGCAGATACCGACGAGGCGGCCCGGGTCACGTCCGCGTGGCTGCGTCCCGGCGACGTCGTGCTCGTGAAAGCATCGAGGGGCGCTCGGCTGGAGCGCGTGTCAGCCGTCCTAGGAGCCTGAGCCGATGTTGGCCATCCTCATTGCGGGAGCGATTGCCCTGCTGGGCACCCTGTTGGGTACGCGGCTGGCCATCAAGGTGCTGGTGGCCAAGGGCTACGGACAGCTGATCCGGGACGACGGCCCGACTTCGCACCACACCAAGCGCGGAACGCCCACGATGGGCGGAACCGTCATCATCCTGGCCGTCCTCATGGGCTACGGCGTGGCCAAGCTGGCGACGGGCTTCGCCCCGAGCGCCTCGGCCCTGTTGCTGCTGTTCCTCTTCTGCGGCCTCGGTGCGATCGGGTTCCTCGACGACTACATCAAGATCTCCAAGCAGCGCAGCCTGGGCTTGCGCAGCAAGGCGAAGTTCATCGGTCAGGTCGTCGTCGGTCTGGTCTTCGCCCTCATCGCCATCGGAATGCCGGACGAGTCGGGACGAACGGTCATCACGCATGCCATCTCGATCACGCGCGACGTGACCGGCTGGCGGCTGCCGCTTGCCCTGCTCGTGGTGTGGGTGCTGCTGATGATCGCCGGCGCCTCCAATGGTGTGAACCTGACCGACGGCCTCGACGGGCTCGCCACCGGTGCCGCGACCATGGTGTTCGGCGCCTACGTGATCATCAACATCTGGCAGAGCAACCAGAACTGTGCGTTCAACCCGGGGCCGAAGTGCTACGAGGTGCGCGACCCGCTGGACCTGGCCGTGGTGGCCTCGGCGCTCACCGGTGCGTGCTTCGGCTTCCTGTGGTGGAACGCCTCGCCGGCCAAGATCTTCATGGGTGACACCGGCTCGCTCAGCCTCGGTGGGGCGATGGCGGGGTTCGCGCTGATGACCCGCACCGAGCTGCTGCTGCTGATGATCGGCGGGTTGTTCGTGATGATCACGGCATCGGTGATCCTGCAGGTGGGCTATTTCAAGGCCACGAAGGGCAAACGCATCTTCCGGATGGCTCCGTTGCAGCACCACTTCGAGCTGCTCGGCTGGGCCGAGATCACGATCGTCGTGCGGTTCTGGATCCTCTGCGGCCTGTTCGTCGTGACCGGCATGGGCATCTTCTATTGGGAATGGGTCGCGGGCGTTTGAGCGAACCGACTGACTGGGCATCCACCCGTGCGGTGGTCTGCGGGTTCGGCGTCAGCGGATTCGCGGCCGCCGACACGCTGCTGCACCTCGGTGCCGACGTCGTCGTGCTGGACCGGTCGGCGCCGTCCGGCGACGAGGCGGCCGAACGGGCTCGGCTGCTCGACGTCCTGGGCGCGGACCTGCGGCTCGGACCGGACGCGTGGGACGGCACGCTCCCGGCCAACGCCGGACTCGTTGTCACGTCGCCCGGATGGAGCCCGGACAACCCGGTCCTGGTCGAGGCCCTCGGCCGTGCACTGCCGGTGTGGGGCGAGGTCGAACTGGCCTGGCGCCTGCGGGCCCCCGGCGCGGCGCCGTGGTTGTGCATCACCGGCACGAACGGCAAGACCACGACCGTTCAGATGCTCGATGCGATCCTGCGCGCCGCCGGACTTCGGTCCGCCGCAGTCGGCAATGTCGGCCGTCCGGTCGTCGAGGCGGTCATGGACCCGGCTGGGGCCGACGTCCTGGCGGTCGAACTGTCGAGCTTCCAGCTGCATTGGACCTCCTCGATGTCAGCCGAGGCCGCGGTGGTCCTCAACGTCGCTCCGGATCACCTCGATTGGCATGGCTCACTGGCCGCATACAAGGCTGACAAGGGCCGGATCTACGAGCGCGCCCAGCGTGCCTGCGTGTACAACGTCGAGGACCGGGCCACCGAGGAGCTCGTCCGCAACGCGGACGTCGTCGAGGGAGCGCGCGCCATCGGCTTCACCCGCGGCATTCCGGCCGTCGGCATGCTCGGTGTTGTCGACGGTGTCCTGGCCGACCGGGCCTTCGTCGACGACCGCCGGGACTCGGCGGCCGAACTCATCGGCGTCGACGAGCTGCCCGACCCGGCGCCGCACATGGTCGCCAATGCCCTCGCGGCCGCGGCGCTCGCCCGGGCCCACGGCGTACCGCCGGCGGCAGTACGCGCCGGATTGCGCGGATTCGCTCTTGGCCCGCACCGCATTGAAACGGTTGCCGAGATCGACGGCATCCGGTACGTGGACGATTCCAAGGCGACGAATGCGCACGCGGCGTTGGCTTCGCTCCAGGGTGTCACCGGGGAAAGGGTTGTCTGGGTGGCCGGCGGCTTGGCCAAGGGCGGCACGTTCGACGACCTCGTCGCGCAGGTCCGCGACCGGTTGCGGGGGGCCGTCGTCATCGGAACCGATGGCCCGTTGATCGTCGGCGCACTGCGGCGACACGCGCCGGATGTGCCGGTCGTGGAGGTGTCCAGCGGTGAGGATGGGCTCATGGACCGCGTCGTGGCGGCGGCGAGGACGATGGCGCAAGCCGGCGACACCGTTCTCCTCGCACCGGGGTGCGCCTCCATGGACCAATTTCGCGACTATGCAGAACGCGGGACCGCTTTCGCCGAGGCGGTTCACCGGAGCACCGACTAGCCAGGAGGCGGGATGAGCGGAGCTGTTGCCCCCGAATCCTCCGGTCGGGAGGCCGCCACCCGCGTCGCCGGCCATGGCGGTACCTCTCTCCACACGGAACGTGCCTGGGGAATGCTGGAGTTGGTGCGCCGGACGCTGGAGCGTCCGCTGGCGTCGTACCAGCTGATCCTGGGCACCAGCGGTCTGCTGCTCGGTCTCGGCCTGATCATGGTGTTGAGCGCCAGCTCGGTGTGGTCGCAACAGGTCTTGGAGTCGAACGACATGTTCGGCGTCTTCAAGAAGCAGTTCGTGTTCGCACTGCTGGGGCTCGCTGCCGCTTTCGTCGCAACCCGGCTGCCGCTGAAGGTGTTGCGCAGGCTGATCACGCCTGTTCTGGTCGTCATCGTCGCGCTGATCATCGCCACCTACACGCCCCTCGGCATGGAGATCAACGGCAACCGGAACTGGCTGCACCTCGGGCCCGGCCTTCAGGTGCAGCCGTCCGAGTTCGCCAAGCTGGCCGTGGTCCTGTGGATCGCCAATCTGTACGCGCGTCGCCCCCCGGCGTCCCCCAAGCAGATGATCCTGCCGATGGTGCCGGTCACGGCCGCGGTCGCAGCCCTGGTCGTCGGGCAGGACGACCTCGGTACGGCGTTGGTCCTGTTTGCTGTCATCGTCGGAATGCTGTGGGTGGCCGGCCTGCCGGCCCGCTACATGGGTGTGGTGCTGGCCGGGCTCGGCGTGGTCTGCATCTACTTCGTCGCGACCGCCCCGCACCGGGTGGCGCGGTTGCTGACCTTCCTCGACCCGTCCTCCGACCCGGACAAGACCGGATATCAGGCCATCCACGCCTTCATGGGGTTCGCCCGCGGCGGGTTCTGGGGCGTCGGCCTGGGTGGGAGCCGGCAGAAGTGGGGCTCGCTGCCCGAAGCCCACACCGACTTCATCCTCGCGATCATCGGCGAGGAACTCGGCCTGTTCGGGAGCCTCGTCGTGCTGCTGCTCTTCGCCCTGTTCGCGGTCGCCGGCATCCGTGTCGCCATGCGTACGAAGGACCCGTTCGTCCGCTATGCCGCCGCCGGGATTGTGATCTGGATCCTGTCGCAGGCCATGATCAACATGGGCATGGTTCTTGGGCTGCTGCCGGTCGTCGGCATTCCGCTCCCGCTCATCTCGGCGGGAGGCTCCAGCCTGTTCGCAACGCTGGTGGCGTGCGGCATCCTGCTGAACTGTGCGACGACCGAACCGGGCGCGCGGGTCGCCCTCGATGCGAGCCGGGCGCGGCGCCGGCGGCGGGCCGCGGCGAGGAAGCGCTGACCGTGCGGGTTCTGCTCGCCGGCGGCGGCACGGCCGGCCACACCTCACCCCTGCTTGCGACAGCCGCCGTGCTGTCCGAGCGTGGCGTCGAGGTCGTGTGCCTTGGCACGCCCAGGGGGCTGGAGACGACCCTGATCCCGGCCGCCGGGTATCCGTTGGAGCTGGTGCCGCCGGTGCCGCTCCCGCGTCGTCCCGGGGTCGATCTGGCCAAGCTCCCGATTCGACTGAAGCGCGCCATCGCGGCCACGCTGGCGGTGCTCGACCGTGTCCGTCCCGATGTCGTGGTCGGCTTTGGGGGGTATGTGTCGGTGCCGGCGTACCTGGCAGCACGCCGTCGCCACCTTCCGATCGTCGTGCACGAGGGCAACGCGCTCCCGGGCATCGCCAACCGACTCGGCGCGCGATTCGCCACGGCTGTCGCGACCAGCTTCCCCAACACACCGCTGGAAGGGGGCACCTACATCGGCCTGCCCATCCGGCGGCAGATCTCGGCGCTGGACCGGGCTGCGAGCAGGGCGGAGGGGCGCGCCTACTTCGGCCTGGACCCGGATCGCCCGACCCTCCTGGTGACGGGCGGATCGCAGGGGGCGCGCCGCATCAACCTCGCCGTGGCGGGTGCGGCTCGCGATCTCGCCGACGCCGGCATCCAGGTGCTGCACGCCGCCGGACGTCCGGAGGAGGCCGAGGTTGAACGCCGCCCCGACGACCCCCCGTACGTCGTGCGCTCGTTCATCGACCGGATGGACCTCGCCTATGCCGCCGCCGATCTCATCATCTGTCGTGCCGGCGCCAACACGGTGACCGAGGTGGCCGCGGTCGGCCTGCCGGCCGTCTTCGTCCCGCTGCCCATCGGCAACGGGGAGCAGGCCCTCAACGCGCATCCGGTGGTCCAGGCCGGAGGTGGGTTGCTCATCGATGACGATGCGCTCACCCCCGCATGGATTGACCGGGCCCTGGTCCCGTTGGCGACGTCGCCGCAGCGGCTGGATGCCATGTCGGTCGCGGCCTCGGGCATCGTTCGCCGGGACGCCGACCTGCGCCTGGCCGACCTGATCGAGGGCGCATGCGCCGCCGGAAGCCGGACGCCGTGAGCTTCCCGATTCCCGACCGCATCCTGCCGGCCAGCGAACTCGGCCGGGTCCACTTCATCGGCATCGGGGGCGCCGGGTTGTCGGCCATCGCGCGGCTGATGAGGGAGTCCGGCCTGACCGTTTCTGGCAGCGATGCCCATGACTCGGACATCCTCGCCGCGCTCCGGGCCGAGGGCATCACCTGCTTCGTCGGGCACGCCGCTGACCAGGTGGCCGGCGCCGACACCGTCGTGGCATCCACCGCGGTCCGCGACGACAATCCCGAGGTGGTCGAGGCACGGCGGCTCGGCCTGCGTGTCTGGCCACGCTCGGCCGGTCTGCGATCGGTCATGATCGGCCACCGGACGCTCGCGATCGCCGGCACGCACGGCAAGACCACGACGACGGCGATGCTCACCTACGCCCTGCGCGCGGCCGGCGACGATCCGTCGTTCGCCATCGGCGCCGAGGTCGCCGGGCTCGGCACCAACGCCCACTTGGGATCATCGCAGTTGATGGTGGCCGAAGCCGACGAGAGCGACGGCGCATTCCTGGTCTACCGACCGGCCGGAGCGATCGTCACGAACGTCGATGCGGACCATCTCGACGTCTGGGGTGACGCGGAGTCGTACGCCGCGGCGTTCGCGCGATTCGCCGAGACGGTGGGGGAGTTCCTCGTCGTCGGCGTCGACGACCCGGGCGCTCGCGCGCTCGCCGAAACGGTGCGCAGCCGCGGGTTGCGGGTGATCACCAGCGGCTTCGCCGACGATGCCGACCTCCGTGGTGTCAACGTGCGCATCGAGGAGGGACGGACGCGCCTGACCGCCACGTACGGCGGCGATCCGCTCGTCGACCTCGATCTCGCCGTGCCAGGTGAGCACTATGCGCAGGACGCGCTCGCCGCGCTCGCCGCCGGGCTCGCACTGGGATTCCCGGCGACGGATCTGGCCCGCGGCCTGGGTGAGTACTCGGGGGCCCGGCGTCGCATGGAGTTCCTGGGCGAGGCTGATGGCGTCCGCGTCTACGACTCCTACGCGCACCATCCGACCGAGATCGCCGGAGACGTGGCGGCAGGGCGTGCGCTGGCGGAAGCGGGCCGGCTCGTCGTCGTGTATCAGCCCCATCTGGTCAGCCGGACTCGCGAACTCGGCACCCAGATGGGGGAGGCGCTCAGTGCCGCCGACGCCGTGTTCGTCGCCGATCTCTACGTCGCGCGGGAGGATCCGGATCCGGCCGTCTCCTCGGCGATCGTCGTCGATGCCATCAGCGGACCGCCGGCCCGCCTCGCCGGTCCGGTCGAGGGCGTCGCGCAGGTCGTCGTGCCCGAACTCCGGGCGGGTGACCTCGTGCTGACCCTGGGCGCCGGCGATGTCACCACGGTCGGTCCGCAGATCCTCGCTCTGCTCGGCGGCGGGGTTGGCGGATCGCGGTGAGTCAGGAGCTGTTCGAGAAGCGCCGTCGAGCCGCGAGGTGGCGCAGGATCCGGCGATGGCTGCTCGGCATCGTCGCCGTGGGGGTCATCGGCGCTTCGGTCTGGCTGATCTGGTTCTCGACCGTCCTGGTGGCGACCGACGTCGAGGTCGAGGGCATGACCACGCTGCGCGCCGATGCCATCCAGGACCAGGCGGACGTTCCGTTGGGTGTGCAGTTGGCGCGCCTCGACACCGTGACGATCGAGACGCGGGTGGCCCGGATGGAGCGCATCGACAAAGTGGACGTCCGGCGCCGTTGGCCCAACACGGTGCTCATCTCGGTCAAGGAGCGGGTGCCGGTCGGCTGGGTCGAGTCGAACCGGGCGATTCGATACGTAGACCGTCATGGCATCGACTTCCGCACCGTGACGAGGGAGCCGGAGAACCTGCTGGAGATCCGGATCGACACCGTCGATCCGCTGACGCGCCAGCAGGCGCTCGAGGCCGTGGCGCGCGTCATCACCCATGTGCGCTCCGAGGCGCCGGATCTCTATGCGCAGATCAGTTACGTCGAGGCGGAGACGCAGGATTCGGTCCACCTGCGGCTGTCCGGACGGCGCACCGTGGTCTGGGGGAGCGCGGAGCACAACGAGGAGAAGGTGGTCGTCCTTCGCCCGCTGCTCAAGATCGACGCCGAACGGTACGACGTCAGTGCCCCCGAGTTGCCCACCACCAAGAGCAACGAAGACAACTAATCAGATTCCGACGGCGTGTCGCCGCAGGGGCTGTGCCTCCCGCGCCTAACTTCATCTCCAAGGACAGGTTGACATAACTATAAGGGTCAACCAGAGGCTTAGGGTTCAGCAGCACCCACACAGACAAAGGGGTCGGACATGGCGGTACAAAATTATCTCGCCGTGATCAAGGTGGTCGGCATCGGCGGTGGCGGTGTCAACGCGGTCAATCGCATGATCGAGGTCGGACTCAAGGGCGTCGAGTTCATCGCGATCAACACCGACGCACAGGCGCTCCTCATGAGCGACGCCGACGTCAAGCTCGACGTCGGCCGCGACTCCACCCGCGGTCTGGGTGCGGGCGCCAACCCCGAGATCGGCAAGCGCGCCGCCGAAGACCACGCCGAGGAGATCGAGGCCGCCCTGCGCGGCGCCGACATGGTCTTCGTGACGGCCGGCGAAGGCGGCGGAACCGGCACCGGCGGTGCTCCGGTCGTCGCCCGCATCGCCCGGTCGCTCGGCGCCCTGACCATCGGCGTCGTCACGCGCCCCTTCAGCTTCGAGGGCCGGAACCGGTCGGTCCAGGCCGACAACGGCATCCAGTCCCTGCGCGAGGAGGTCGACACCCTGATCGTCATCCCCAACGATCGGCTGCTGTCCATCAGCGACCCCAACGTCAGCCTTCTCGACTCGTTCCGTCAGGCCGACCAGGTGCTGCACCAGGGCGTCTCCGGCATCACCGACCTCATCACCACCCCGGGCCTGATCAACCTCGACTTCGCCGACGTCAAGTCCGTCATGTCCGACGCCGGCTCGGCGCTCATGGGTATCGGTTCGGCGCGTGGCGACCATCGCGCCGCCGTCGCCGCCGAAATGGCCGTGTCCAGCCCCCTGCTCGAAGCCTCGATCGAAGGGGCCCGCGGGGTCCTGGTCTCGGTGGCCGGCGGCTCCGACCTGGGCCTGCACGAGATCAACGAGGCGCTCGGACTCATCCACCAAGCGGTGGACCCCGAGGCGAACATCATCTTCGGTGCGGTCATCGACGACGCCCTCGGTGACGAGGTGCGTGTCACGGTCGTGGCGGCCGGATTCGACGGTGGTGAGCCGAAGACCCGCGACGTCTCGCAGCCGGCGCTGTTGCGTGAGGAGTTGGTGCCGACCGCGAGCCCGGCGTCCGAGTCCTATCTCGACGACGAGGTGGAGCCGCGCGAGCCGGTCACAGTCCCGGCCGGTCGCGTCGAGTACGGCGACGACCTCGACATCCCGGACTTCCTCCGCTGATCTCACCGTCCCCTGAGCCGCCGCCAGCTGGTTCGGTAGCGTCGGGGCGTGTACTTCCAAGGATTGTTCGGGCCAGTGGAGTTCTGGTTCACCGACGCTGCGGAGGGTGATGTCAGCGAAGCGGGCACGCTCGCGGCGTTGCGTGAGGAGTTCGCGGTCGATTCGATCGCCACGATGCGCCAGGTTCACGGGGCAGATGTCGCGTGGGCCATGCCGGGGCTCGTGCCTGAGGCTGACGCGCTCCTGACCTACACGCCGAACCTGGGCATGCTTGCGCGGGTCGCCGACTGTGTGCCGATCGTGCTTGCCACCGCGGAGCGCGACACCGTGGGCGTCGTGCACGCCGGGCGCAGGGGCTTGGTCGACGGGGTGGTTCCCGCTGCCGTTCAGACACTCAAGGATCGCGGGAAGGGGCGTGTCTACGCGTGGATCGGGCCGCACATCTGCGGACGGTGCTACGAGCTCGACGCGCGGACGGCCCATGATGTCGCCGAGGCCGTTCCCCAAGCCGCATCGATCACGCGTTGGGGCACCACCGGCGCTGACATCGGCGAAGGGGTGGCGGCCCAGCTGCGACGCCTCGATGTGGATGTCACTGACGTCGGTGGCTGCACCCTCGAGGACGAGCGGTTCTTCTCCCACCGCCGTGACGCCACCGGCCAACGCCAAGGGGCGCTCGTGGTGCTGCGGTGAACCGCATCGAGCAACTCCGGGCCAACCTTGCTGCGGTCGAGGCGCGGATCAGCGGCTCCTGCGCGGCAGCAGGTCGGTCGCGCGGTGAGGTGACGCTCATCGTGGTGACCAAGACGTACCCCGCTTCGGATGTCGACCTCCTGGTCGAGCTCGGGGTGACCGACATCGGCGAGAACCGGCACCCCGAGGCCGGCCGCAAGCTCGCTGACCTGCGCGGGCCGGCTCCGCGGATGCACTTCATCGGCTCCCTGCAGACCAACAAGGCCAATGCCGTCGCGCGGTACGCCGACGTCGTCCAGAGCGTCGACCGTCCGCGGCTGGCCGAGGCACTGTCGCGCGGGGCCGCGCTTGCCGGACGGGAGCTGGGCTGCTTGGTGCAGGTGGACTTCGGCGACTCGGGTCTGGGGCGCGCCGGGGTGGCGCCGGCCGAGGCCGACGCCTTGGCCGATTTGGTCGCCGCATCGCCCGGCCTCCGGCTGGACGGTGTCATGACGGTGGCACCCCTGGGGGAGGACCCTCGACGGAGCTTCGAGGCGTTGGCGCACATCAGTGCGGATCTCCGTCGGCGGCACCCGGCGGCGACCGTCGTCTCGGCTGGGATGAGCGAGGATTTTGAACTGGCCATCCAATCCGGTGCGACACACCTGCGTGTCGGCCGTTTGATCCTCGGGGAGCGCGTTCCGCTCCGGTAATGTCGCAAACGGATAGGCAGGCCTGACCCAAACGGAGACGACACATGGCTGGCGCAATGCGGAAGATGGGCGAGTACCTCGGCTTGGTCGAACAGGCCGACTACGACGAGTACGACGACGAGCCTTCGGTCGTCCTGCCGGTCACGCGTGATGTCGAACCGCGGCCGGCCAGTGGGGGTACCTCCCGCGCAGATTTGGCGCGGGGGCAGGTCAGCGCACGTGGCCCGGTGGCGCACATCGACGAGCATCGACGCCCCCGCACCGTGGCCGCCGCGTCAGCATTGAGCCGCATCGAGACGGTGACGCCGCGCGCTTACAACGACGCCCGGACCGTCGGCGAGCACTTCCGTGAGGGTGTGCCGGTCATCATGAATCTCTCCGAGATCACCGATTCCGAGGCCAAGCGCCTGGTCGATTTCGCCGCGGGCCTCGTCTTCTCCGCGCACGGGTCCATCAACCGCGTGACGGCCAAAGTGTTCCTGCTGTCGCCGGCCGGTATCGAGGTCACCGATGAGGACAGGCAGCGGATCGCAGCGGGCGGCTTCTACGACCAGCACTGATGGCCGTCGTCGGAGAGATTCTCCTTTTCATCACCTGGGTCGCCGTCCTCGTACTGCTCGCCCGCTTCATCATTGACTGGGTGCAGGTGCTGGCACGGTCATGGCGGCCGACGGGCTTCGTCGCCGTACTGTGTGAGGCGATCTTCACGATCACCGATCCGCCGCTGCGCGCCATTCGCGGTGTGATTCCGCCCATACGCATGGGCGGCGCAATGCTCGACCTGTCGCCGATGGTGCTACTCATCGGTATCTACATCGTGCAGATTCTGGTGCGCGCGACGATGTTGTGACCTGCGCATTCGCGTCCGCATCCGGACGCGTGTGGCAGATGTCAACAATCACGGAGTACGGTGGACCCTCACCGTTTTTTACGCACACCTGCATCTAACGAGGAGATGACTCATGCCGTTGACGCCCGAGGACGTGCGCAACAAGCGATTCACGCCGGTCCGGCTCCGCGAGGGCTATGACATGGGTGAGGTGGATCAGTTCCTCGATGAGGTCGAGGCCGAACTCGAGCGCCTGACCGTCGAGAACGAAGAGCTCCGCGCCAAGGTGGCCGCGGCTTCAACCGGCGAGGCGACGGGCATCATCCCGGCCGTCACCGCGCCTGCCCCGGCCGTCGAGATCGTTCGCGAGCCCGAGCCGGAGCCCGAACCCGAACCGGCCCTGCTGACGGCGGTCCCCACGCCTGCACCGGCTGCGGTGGCTCCGACCATCGGCGACGCCTCCGCGGCGGCGGCGCGCCTTCTGGAGATCGCGTCGACCAACGCCGACCAGCTCATGGACCAGGCCAAGGAAGAAGCCGACCGCATCGTCGGCGAGGCCCGGGCCAAGGCCGAGCGCATCACGAACGAAGCCCGTGGCAAGGCCGACCGGCTCGAGACGGACGCTCGCATCCGGGCCCAGAAGCTCGATGACGAGACCAACGAGCGTCGTCAGGCGGCCGTGGCCACGATCGAGCGGGAGCGGTACGAGCTTCAGCGCGAGATCGAGCACCTGCGCGCCTACGAGCGTGAGTACCGTGCTCGCCTCAAGAACTACTTCCAGAGCCAGCTCGACCAGATCGTGGCCAACGAGCAGCAGCCCTCAGAGGCCAGCGCGATCTCGTCGTCCGGCGACGCCGGTCGGCGCGCCAGGACCGACGACGGACTCTGAGCTGAAGCTGTCGGCTCGCGCCTAGCGCTTCTCGATACTGAACTGGAGACCCAGGTCGTCATCACCGAAGGTGGTGGCGGCTGGGTCTTCGGTCATTTCAACGGCCAGTACCTCGTCGGCCACGTCGGAGCCGTGGGCGCCGATCGCGGCGTGAATCTCGGGTGAACCGGCCCAGCGGAGGGCAATGCGGTCGGTGACCTCGAGTCCCGAGGATTTACGAGCCTCCTGGACCGCCCGGATGATGTCGCGGGCGACGCCGGCGCGGCGCAGGTCGTCGTCCAGCTCGAGGTCGAGGGCGACCGTCTCGCCCTGATCGTTGACGACCGACCAGCCTTCGCGTGGCCGCTCGGACAGGATCACGTCGTCCGGCCCGACGGTGACTTCCTCGCCGTCGACGGTGACCGCGGCCGATCCGGTGGTCAATGCGGCGGCGAGTTTGGCGGCGTCGGCGTCGGCAATCGCTTGGGCGACCTTCGGGGTCTCTTTGCCGAACCGCTTGCCCAGGTTCCGGAAGTTGCCCTTGGCCGAGTAGTCGACGAGTTCGCCGGTGTTGGCGAACGAGTCGAGCGCGCGCACGTTCAGTTCCTCGGCCACCTCGGCGCGCAGGTCCGAGCTCAGCGCGTCGTAGGCGTGACTGGCGACGACGGCGCGGCGCAGCGGCTGACGGGTCTTGGCCTTCGCTTCCGCGCGTGCCGCACGACCCAGCTCGACGATGCGGCGGGCCAACGCCATCTGCTCGTTGAGCTCGTCATCGATCAGCGAGATATCGCCGTTCGGCCACTGCGCCAGGTGAACCGACGCCGGTGCCGAATCATCGGTTGCGCCGAAGAGGTCCTGCCACACCCGCTCGGTGATGAACGGGGTGAGCGGCGCCATGACGAGCGTCAGGAGCCGCAGCGTCTCGTGCAGCGTGTTCAGGGCCGAGGCGTCCCCGTCCCAGAACCGGCGGCGCGAACGGCGCACGTACCAGTTGGACAACAGGTCGATGAATGCCGCGATCTGCGCACCCGCGCGCTGGGTGTCGAAGTTCTCGAACGCCTCGGTGACCTGGCCGACCAGTCGATTGGCTTCGCCGAGAATCCACCGGTCGAGCGCGGGCCGGTCGGCCACGGCGGGAGCGTCCGTGGCCCCGGGCGTCCAGTCGTTCGCATTCGCGTAGAGCACATGGAAGGCCACCGTGTTCCAGTACGTCAGCAGGACCTTGCGCACGATCTCGCTGAGTGCGTTGTGACCGATGCGTCGAGCCGACCACGGTGATCCGGCGCACGCCATGAACCAGCGCAGGGCATCGGCGCCGTGTTCGTCCATGAGCGGGATCGGCAGCAGGATGTTGCCCAGGTGCTTGCTCATCTTGCGGCCGTCCTCGGCCAGGATGTGGCCCAGGCAGACGACCGATTCGTACGAGCTCTTGTCGAAGACGAGCGTGCCGACGGCCATCAACGAGTAGAACCAGCCACGGGTCTGGTCGATGGCCTCACAGATGTACTGGGCCGGGTAGGCCCGTTCGAAGCGCTCTGCCGAGCCCTCCACGTGCGGGTAGCCCCATTGCGCGAACGGCATTGCGCCGGAGTCGAACCAGGCGTCGATCACCTCGGGCACGCGGCGGTAGGTGCCCTCCTCGCCGTCGATGGTGAAGGTGATGTCGTCGATGTACGGGCGGTGCGGATCGGTGCCGGTGACGTCGTGTCCGACGTACTCCGAGAGCTGGGCGAGGGAGTTGACGCAGACCAGCTTCGTCGGATCGGCGTCGTTCCGCCAGATCGGCAGCGGCGTTCCCCAGTACCGGTTGCGCGACAGCGCCCAATCGATGTTGTTGTTCAGCCAGTCGCCGTACCGGCCGCGCTTGATCGTCTCGGGATACCAGTTCGTCTTCTCGTTCTCGGCGAGGAGATCGTCCTTGATCGCCGTGGTGCGGATGTACCACGCCGGGAGCGCGTAGTAGAGCAGCGGCGTGTGGCACCGCCAGCAGTGCGGGTACGCGTGCTCATACGGCACATGGCGGAACAGGAGGCCACGGGCGGCAAGGTCGTCCAGCAGCACTGGGTTGGCGTCGCGGAAGAAGAGCCCGCTGGCGATGCCGGCATCGGCCATGAAATGACCGGACTCGTCGATCGGGTTGACCATGGCGACGCCGTTGCGGCGGCACGAGGCGAAATCGTCCTCGCCGAAGGCGGGGGACTGGTGCACAAGCCCGGTGCCGTCGGTGGTCGTGACGTACTCCTCGGCCACCACGAAATGCGCTCGGGGTGAAGTGTCCGAGGGGCTGTCTGTCCGTTCCGGCCATGCGATGGCGTCAAACGGTCGTTGGTAGGTCCAACCGATCATCGCGTTGCCGGTGAAGCGCTCACGGACCGTCCAGCCCTCACCGAGCGCCTGCTCGAGCAGCGGCTCGGCGACGATCAGGGACTCTTCACCGTTGCTCACGAGCACGTACATGACGTCGCCCTTGACCGCGACGAGCGCGTTCGAGACGAGGGTCCACGGCGTGGTCGTCCACACCAGCAGTGACGCCGTCCCGGCCCAAGGGCCGGAGGTCAGGGGGAAGCGGACGTAGATGGACGGGTCGGTGATCGTCTCGTAGCCCTGCGCGAGCTCGTGGTCGGACAGCGTGGTGCCGCAGCGCGGACAGTACGGAGCGACCCGGAAGTCCTCGGTGAGCAGCCCCTTGTCGAAGATGCGCGCGAGCGCCCACCAGACGCTTTCGACGTACTCGGAGTCCATCGTCCGGTACGGATTGGACATGTCGACCCAGTAGCCCATGCGTCGTGTCATGTCCTCGAACAGGTCGACGTTGCGCAGGACCGACTCGCGGCAGCGGTCGTTGAACGCGGCGATGCCGTACGCCTCGATGTCGGGCTTGCCGTTGAAGCCGAGCTCCTTCTCGACGGCGATCTCCACCGGCAGCCCGTGGCAGTCCCACCCGGCCTTGCGTTCGACGTGCATGCCGCGCATCGTCTGGAACCGCGGGAAGACGTCCTTGAAGACGCGTGCTTCGACGTGATGGGTTCCGGGGGTGCCGTTCGCCGTCGGCGGGCCCTCGTAGAACGTCCATCGTGGAGCGCCGTCCGTGGCCTTCAGCGAGGCGGCGAAGGTGCCCTGCTCATCCCACCAGGCGATGATCTCGCGTTCCAGCTCCGGCAGGTCGATCTGAGCGGGAACGGCGCGGTAGGAGCGGCGATGGGTCACGCGGGGAATTCTAGGTGCAGTCACCCGAGCCGATCGGGCGCGCCCAGTTGATAAACGTCCACCGGGGGTCTAGGGTCCCCGCATGCCAAGAAGCACGCTGGTTGTTCGCGCGGACGAGAAGCCCTGGACCATCGCAGAGGAACGCGAGGTTCGCGGGGCGCTCGAGGAGGACCTCGTGCGCCTTCGTGCCGAACTCGACCTGTCGGCTCGTGACCTGCAGGATCTCCTGCGGGACGGTGTCGACAGCGCCGGAAACGACCAGGCCGACATCGGCTCGACCTCGCTGGAGCGGGACGCCGAGCTTTCTCTGGCTGCCAACCAGCGTGAGCTGCTGCTCCAGACCGAAAAGGCCCTGGACCGGCTCGACAAGGGCACGTACGGGCAGTGCGAGTCGTGCGGCAACCCGATCGGCAAGGGCCGCCTGATGGCCTTCCCGCGGGCCACGCTGTGCCTGGACTGCAAGCAGCGCGAGGAACGACGCTGAGTCATCTCCGACTCTTCACGAGTGTTGCCGCCGGGGTCTGGGCGCTGGATCAGGCCACGAAGGCGATCGCCGTCGACGTCCTGGAACCGGGAACGTCGATCGACGTCCTCCCGCCGGTCTTCTCGCTGACCCTGACGCGGAACTCAGGCGCCGCCTTCAGTGCCGGCGCCGAGATGACCGTCATGCTCAGCGTGATCGCGATCATCGTGGTCGTCACCGTCATTCGCATGGCGCGCCGTTTGCGAGACCGGGGCTGGGCCCTGGGCCTTGCGCTGCTCCTCGGAGGAGCCCTGGGCAACCTGACCGATCGCATCCTGCGGGCGCCATCGCCGTTCCGTGGCGAGGTCGTGGACTTTCTGCACCTGACGCACTGGCCGGTGTTCAACGTGGCCGACATCGGCCTGACCGCGGCGGCTGTGGTCATCCTGCAGCGCGGCTTCACCGGCGCGACGATGGACGGCGGCAGGGACGGCGACGACGAGGACGGTGCCGATCTTGGGGACGAAGTCCGCACGTGAACGACCTTCCTTCCCAGGCGGGCGGTACCACGAAGGTCGTCGCGATTCCCGAGGGTCTGGCGGGGGAGCGTGTGGACGCCGCGTTGGCGCGGTTGCTGGGCATTTCGCGGACCCGAGCTGCCGAGTTGATCGGCGAGGGGTTGGTGGCCATCGACGGCCAGCTCCCGCAGAAGTCCGACCGCGTCCACGCCGGCGCACTGCTGGAGGCGACGATCCCATCGGCGCGGACGGCCGAGGTGGTCGCCGAACAGGTTGAAGGCGTCCGGATCGTGTTCGAGGACGACGACATCGTCGTCGTGGACAAGCCGACCGGCGTGGCCGCGCACCCCGGCGTGGGGTGGACGGGACCGACCGTGGTCGGTCACCTGGCGGGCTCGGGGATCCGCATCTCGACGTCGGGCGCGCCGGAGCGCCAAGGCATCGTGCAGCGGCTCGACGTCGGCACCTCGGGCCTGATGACGGTGGCGAAGTCCGAGAGCGCGTACTCGGTGCTCAAGCAGGCGTTCCGTGATCGGGCCGTGGACAAGACGTATCACGCGCTGGTGCAGGGGCATCCGGACCCACACACCGGAACGATCGATGCGCCCATCGCGCGGCATCCCAAGCACGACTTCAAGTTCACCGTTCGCGCCGACGGCCGCGCGAGCATCACCCACTACGCGACGCTCGAGGCGCATCGATATGCGTCGCTGCTCACGATCAAGCTCGAGACCGGACGCACGCACCAGATCCGGGTCCATCTGAGCGCCCTGCACCACCCCTGCGTCGGTGACCCGCTCTACGGCGCGGACCCGACCCTCGCTCGTCGACTGGGCCTCGACCGGCAATGGCTGCACGCCGTTCACCTCGGGTTCGATCACCCACGTACGGGCGAACGAGTGGAGTTCGAGAGCCCCTATCCGGACGACCTGCAGCACGCGCTGGATCTCATCCGCGAGCTCGACTGAACGAGTCCCGAGCGGGGAGGCGCCGGCCGAAGTCTGGGAGAATGAGCTCATGACCTCCCTGGTGCGCCAGTCCGACAAGCTGCGCGGTGTTCTCTACGACATCCGCGGACCCGTCAGCGCCCGCGCAGCGACCCTGGAGGCCGAGGGCCACCGCATCCTGAAGCTCAACATCGGCAATCCGCAGCCGTTCGGTTTCGACGCGCCCGAGGAGATCATCCAGGACATGATCGCCGGCCTTCCGGCGTCGGCGGGTTACTCGGATTCGCGCGGCATCCAGTCGGCCCGGCGTGCCGTCGTGCACCACTACCAGCTCATGGACGGCTTCCCGCACGTCGACATCGAGGACGTGTGGCTCGGCAACGGTGTCTCCGAACTCATCCAGATCGCCCTCCAGGCGCTGCTCAACGATGGCGACGAAGTCCTCATCCCGATCCCGGACTATCCGCTCTGGACGGCCGTGGCCAAACTGGCCGGCGGCACGCCCATCCACTACCGCTGTGATGAGAACGACGGCTGGAACCCGGACCTCGCCGACCTGGAGGCGAAGATCACCGACCGGACCAAGGTCATCGTCGTCATCAATCCGAACAACCCCACCGGGGCGGTGTACTCGCGCGAGACGCTCGAGGGCGTCGCGGCGCTGGCGCGCAAGCACGACCTGATCCTGATGGCCGACGAGATCTACGACAAGATCCTGTACGACGACGCCGTCCACATCCCGCTGGCCAGCGTCGCACCGGACGTCTTCACCCTGACGTTCGGCGGTCTCTCCAAGGCGTACCGCGTCTGCGGTTACCGGGCCGGCTGGGTGGTCGTCACCGGGCCACTCGAGCGCGCGCGCGACTATCTGGAGGGCATCACGCTGCTGTGTTCGATGCGCTTGTGCCCGAACGTTCCGGCGCAGAACGCCATTCAGGTGGCGCTCGGCGGATACCAGAGCATCAAGGAACTGATCCTGCCCGGCGGCCGCCTGCTCGAGCAGCGCGACGCTGCCGTCAGCGAGCTGCGCAAGATCCCCGGTGTCAGTGTCGTCGAACCGCAGGGTGCGCTCTACGTGTTCCCTCGTCTCGACCCGGACGTGTACCCGATCAAGGACGACCAGCAGTTCGCCCTGGACCTGCTCGAATCCGAACGCATCCTCATCACTCAGGGGACCGGCTTCAACTGGCCGGACCCGGACCATTTGCGGATCGTGACGCTGCCGTGGGCGCGTGATCTGTCCGACGCGATCCAGCGGATCGGGCACTTCCTGAGCACGTACGAGCAGTAGGCCTGCCGGCCCGCCGGTCCCATCCGCCCCATTCGGCACTCTGGATGCCGTATTCCGCAGTAGACTCCGGCATCGAATTCGAAAGACGTTCAGGGTGGTCGCGAGGGATGTTCGGCAAGCGCAGGCAGGATCACAAGCACCGGTACGCGGAGGAAGTCACCGACGACGTACCCGAGGACGACGCGCGCCCGGGGTCGGACGATCCGCAACTGGCCGAAGCGCTGTTCCAGCTCGCGCGCAATCGGCATGCACCCTTGGTCGAACCGCTGTCGGAGGCTCGGCCCGAAGAACGTCCCGCGCCGAACGTGCCGAGCGCCTCGGCTGAGGCGGCCAAGCCGGGCGAGAGTTCCGGCCAGGACGAGCCGCCGGCGAGCGACCGTGGCACGAAGGGTCGGGCCCACGCCGGCGTCCCGACCGCCGCGATGCTCGCCGAACCCGAACCCCAACCCGAAGGCATCGAGGCGAAGTCGGACTCGGTCGACGAAACGGCGACCTATGCGGCGCTGCGACGCGAGCGAGCGAAGGTCGTCGAGCAGGATGCCGCGCTGCAGAAGGCCAGGGACGAGATCGCGTCCCTGCGGGCCGAGCTGAAGCGGGGGCAGTCAGCCGCGGCGGAACGGAGCGCCGATGCCCAGGCGGCATCCCGGGCCAACGAGCTGGACCAGTCGTTGCGCGAGTCGCAGAAGCGCGTCGAGAAGCTGACGGCCGAGCTGACCGAGTACCGGAAGACGCCGGGTGACAAGGACGCTGCCGCCCTGACGGCGGCGGTCGAGCGCGCCGACGCCGCCGAACGAACCGTCGCGGAGCTGAAATCCAAGGTGTCCACGCTGACGGCCGAACTGGAGCGATCCCGCTCGGAGGCGGCCGCCGCCGCAGTGGCACTGGAGCGCTTCACCCGCGAAGCCAAGGATCAGGACGGTACGGTCACCGCCGCCGAAGAGCGTGCCGAACGGCTGGCAGCCGAAGTCGAGCGGCTCCGCGCCGAGGCCGCCAAGGGGCCGGCTCAGGTGGAGCGCCTCCGGCGCGAGGCCGATCGCGAGTCGGCGATGCGGGCGGCGTTGGAGCAGGCACAGGCCTCGCACGCGCAGGCGCAGGCCGTTCTGGCCGACAATCGCCGTCTGGCCAGCGATCTTGCGGCGAACCTGCAAAGCCAGGAGGGCCTGATCGCTGCGTTGACCGGTTTGCAGACCGAGGTCACCGAGCAACGTGCGTGGTTCGAGGCGCAGATCGCCAATCAGCGTGATGCCGAAAGCCAGCAGGCCAGCCTCGTCGAGTCGCTCCAGGCCGCCATCCAGGACCGCGATGTCGAGCTGGAGCTGCTCCGTCAGCAGCTGCTGGAGGCCGAAGCCAAGCGTGCCGAGGAGGCCGCGGCCTTCGTCGCGGCACTCGATCGTCAGTGAGGCGACGTACCGTCGCCCCATGACTGACATGATCCGCGCCCGCGGCCTCGTCAAGCGATACCGCGACGTGGTCGCGCTGAGCGGCCTCGACCTCACGGTGGGCGAGGGACGCGTCCTGGGTCTGCTGGGCCCGAACGGCGCCGGCAAGACCACGGCCGTCCGCATCCTCACCACGCTGCTGTCGCCGGACGCCGGCACCGTCGAGATCGCCGGCGTCGACGCCGCTCGCGATCCCGACGGGGTCCGCGCACGGATCGGACTGTCCGGCCAGTATGCGGCCATCGACGAACACCTGACCGGATTCGAGAACCTGCGCATGGTCGGCCGCCTGTACGGGATGTCCGGCGGTGCCGCGGCCGAGCGAGCCGACGCGCTGTTGGCCCGATTCGATCTCACCGACGCCCGCAATCGTCCGTCGAAGACCTACTCCGGCGGGATGCGCCGACGACTCGATCTCGCTGCGGCCGTGGTGGCGGCACCGCCGGTGATCGTTCTCGACGAGCCGACCACCGGGCTCGACGTCCGTAGTCGGCAGCAGATGTGGGGCGTCATCAAGGAACTGGTCGCCGGCGGTTCGACCATGCTGCTGACCACCCAGTACCTGGAGGAGGCCGACCTGCTCGCCGACGACATCCTGGTCATCGATCACGGGCGTGCCATCGCCCAGGGCAGCCCCGACGAGCTCAAGCGTCAGACCGGCGGCGAACGGATCGAGATGGTGATTGCCGACCCGGCGCACTCAGGCGAAGCCGTCCGCGCTCTGGGCGCGGTCGCGCTGGGCGACGTGCAGGTGTCGGACAACGGCCGCCATCTCGCGGCCGGCGTCGCGGGTGGCACCGGTGAGCTGTCCCGGGTCCTGGCGGCACTGCAGTCCGCAGCGGTCGATGTCCTGGACATCGGGCTGCGCCGGCCCACCATGGACGACGTGTTCCTCTCACTCACCGGCCGGCCGGCCGAAGAGGCCGAAGCGCTCGACGAGACCGACGAGGAGGCGTCCTGATGTCGCGGCTGCTGACCGACGGCTGGGTCATCACCCAGCGCAACCTGATCAAGATCAAGCGCGTACCCGAGGTGCTCATCTGGGTGCTGATGAGCCCGATCATGTTCGTCCTGTTGTTCGCCTTCGTGTTCGGCGGAGCGATCGACGCCGGCGACGACCTCAGCTACCGCGAGTTCCTTTTGGCCGGCATCTTCGCCCAGACGGTGGTGTTCGGCGCGACGTTCAGTGGCGCGAGCCTCGCCGAGGACATGACGAAGGGCATCATCGACCGGTTCAAGTCACTGCCGATGTCGCGCTCTGCCGTCCTCATCGGGCGCACCGCGGCAGACATCGTCTACAACGTGCTGTCCCTGGTCGTGATGGCGCTCACCGGTCTTGCCGTCGGCTGGCGGGCGCACGAAGGTGTGCTGCCGATGCTGGCCGGATTCGGTCTGCTCCTTCTGTTCGGCTACGCGATCAGCTGGATCATGGCGTATGTCGGACTGATCGTGCCCAGCGTCGACGTCGTCAACAACGCGTCCTTCATGGTGATCATGCCGCTGACGTTCGTGTCCAATGCCTTCGTGCCGTTGGAGTCGTTCTCCGGAATCCTGCGGCACGTGGTCGAGTGGAACCCGGTCTCAGCGCTCACCCAGGCCGCGCGCGAGCTCTTCGGGAACATCCCCTCCGGCGTGCACCCGCCGGACGCCTGGTCGATGCAACACCCGGCGGCGTACACGCTGATCTGGGTCGCGCTGATCCTGATCGCGTTCGTGCCGCTGTCGGTTCGCCAGTACGCGCGCGCCACGCCCAAATGAGTCGGCCCGCTCGACTAGTCTGGTCGGATGCCGAGTAGTTCGTCGTTCGTGCACCTGCATGTGCACACCGAGTACTCGATGTTGGACGGTGCGTCGCTGCTCAATCCGCTGTTCGACCGGGTCGAGGAGCTGGGGATGCCGGCCATCGCGATGACCGATCACGGCAACCTGCACGGCGCCTTCGACTTCTACTCCAAGGCCCGTGAGCACGGCATCAAGCCCATCATCGGCATGGAGGCGTACCTGACGCCGGGTACGCCGCGCGGTGAGCGCAAGAAGGTTCGCTGGGGCAAGGGCAACGCCCAGGAGGAGGGCGGCGACGACGTCGCCGGTGGCGGCGCCTTCACCCACATGACGATGTTCGCCGAGTCGACCGAGGGAATGCACAACCTCTTCCGGCTGTCGTCGATGTCGAGCCTCGAGGGCTACTACTACAAGCCGCGCGCCGACCGTGAGCTGCTCGAGCGCTACGCCAAAGGCCTGATCGTCACGACCGGCTGCCCCTCGGGTGCCGTCCAGACGCGGCTGCGGCTCGGGCAGTACGACGAAGCCCGTCGCGAGGCGGCTGAGCTGCAGGACATCTTCGGCCGCGACAACGTGTTCCTGGAGCTCATGGACCACGACCTCGCCATCGAGCGGCGAGTGCGCGACGACCTGCTCCGGCTCGGCCGGGAGCTCGGCATCCGGCCGATCGCCACCAACGACTCGCACTACACGCACCCGGACGACGCCGGCGCCCACGAGGCATTGCTGTGCGTGCAGTCCGGCAGCACGCTGTCCGAGCCGCCGTACTCCCAAGGCGGACGGCGATTCGCCTTCGAAGGCAACGGCTATTACGTCAAGTCGGCCGATGAGATGCGTTCACTGTGGGAGGACAAGCACGGCCTCAAGGAGGCCTGCGACAACACGCTGCTCATCGCCGAGCGCTGCGAGGTCTCATTCACCGAGTCCAATGGCGGCTACATGGCGCGCGCCGACGTGCCCGACGGTCACACGGAGGAGACCTGGTTCGTTGAGGAGGTCTGGCGCGGCGTCCACGCCCGCTACGGCACCGACCTGTCCGAGGAGGTCCGTGAGCGGACCGAGCTTGAGATCGCGGTCATCCGGCAGAAGGGCTACTGCGGGTATTACCTGGTGGTCGCCGACTTCATCACCTGGGCCAAGGACAACGGCATCCGGGTCGGTCCGGGCCGCGGCTCCGGCGCCGGGTCCATCGCGGCCTACGCGCTGCGCATCACCGACCTGTGCCCACTCGAGCACGGCCTGATCTTCGAGCGTTTCCTCAATCCCGAACGTCCGTCGATGCCCGACTTCGACATCGACTTCGACGAGCGCCGGCGGGGCGAGGTCATCCAGTACGTCACCCAGAAGTACGGCTCCGACCGGGTGGCGCAGATCGCGACCTTCGGCCGACTCAAGGCCAAAGCGGCCGTCAAGGACGCCAGCCGGGTGCTCGACTTCCCGTTCGCCATGGGCGAGAAGATCACCAAGGCGCTGCCGGCCGACGTCATGGGCAAGGGCGTTGCCCTCAGCGACCTCTTCAACGACAAGCATGGTCGGTACTCCGACGGCAAGGAGTTCCGCGAGCTGCACGGCGCCGACGCCGAGGTGCGCAAGGTCTACGAGACCGCGCTCGGTCTCGAGGGCCAGATCCGCAACTGGGGCGTTCACGCCGCCGGCGTGATCATGAGCAGCGATCCGCTCATCGACATCGTGCCGATCATGCGTCGTGAGCAGGACGGCGCCATCATCACCCAGTTCGACTATCCGATGTGCGAGGCGCTCGGGCTCGTCAAGATGGACTTCCTGGGGCTGCGCAACCTCACGGTCCTGGACGACGCGGTCGACAACATCAAGGCCAACCGGGGCATCGACCTCGTCCTGGAAGACCTGCCGTTCGACGATGCCGCGACGTACGAGTTGCTGGGCCGCGGTGACACGCTCGGCGTGTTCCAACTCGACGGCGGCCCGATGCGCCAGCTGCTGCGCCTCATGCAGCCGGACAACTTCGAGGACATCTCGGCCGTCATCGCGCTGTACCGGCCCGGCCCCATGGGCGCCGACAGCCACACCAACTACGCCAAACGCAAGAACGGCAAGCAGCCGATCGACTACATCCACCCCGAGCTCACCGAGGCCCTCAAGCCCATCCTCGGCACGACCTACGGCCTGATCGTCTATCAGGAGCAGGTCATGTCCATCGCGCAGGAGCTGGCGGGCTATTCGCTCGGACAGGCCGACAACCTGCGGCGTGCCATGGGCAAGAAGAAGAAGGAGGTCCTCGAGAAGGAGTTCGAGGGCTTCGAAGCCGGCATGGTCGCCCGTGGGTACTCGCCGGCGGCGATCAAGAAACTGTGGGACATCCTCGTCCCGTTCGCCGACTACGCGTTCAACAAGGCGCACTCGGCTTCCTACGGCGTGCTGTCCTACTGGACGGCTTACCTGAAGGCGCACTACCCGGCCGAGTTCATGGCGGCCCTGCTCACCAGCGTCAAGGGCGACAAGGACAAGTCGGCCATCTACCTCAACGAGTGCCGCCGGCTCGGCATCAGCGTGCTCGTCCCGGACGTCAACGAATCGATGTCCAACTTCACCTCCATCGGCGACGACATCCGCTTCGGCATGTCCGCGGTCCGCAACGTCGGTGAGAACGTCGTTGCCGGCGTCGTCGCGGCGCGCGAGGAACACGGTCCCTTCACCGATTTCTCCGACTTCCTCGACAAGGTGCCGCTTTCGGTCTGCAACAAGAGGGTGCTCGACTCGCTCATCAAGGCCGGCGCATTCGACTCCCTGGGGCACAAGCGACGTCCGTTGGCTGCGATCGCCGAGGACGCGGTCGACCAGTACGTCGATCTCAAGCGCAACGCGGCCATCGGCCAGGACTCGCTGTTCGGCGGCATGGATGACACCGCGGACGGTTTCAACGGCATCACCGTCTCCATCCCGCAGATGCAGGAATGGGAGAAGACCCAGCTGCTTGCCTTCGAGCGCGACATGCTGGGGCTCTACGTCTCCGATCACCCGCTGCTGGGCATGGAGCACGTGATCAAGAGCAACAGCGATTGCACGATCGGTCAGCTCCTGGCTGACACCGAGCGACCCGACGGCACGACAGTGCGACTGTGTGGCCTGGTGACGTCCGTGGTTCGGCGCGTGAGCCGCAAGGGCGACACCTGGGCCACAGTGACGATCGAGGACCTCGAGGGCTCGCTTGACGTCAATGTGTTCCCGGGCGCCTACCAGAGCGCTGCGCCGTCGCTCGTCCAGGACGCCGTGGTCGTCGTGCGCGCCCGGTTGCGCCGGTCCGACGGTGAGGGCGTCGACGTCAGCGCACTGGACGTCACGGTCCCGCATGTGGCCGCCACCGCTATCAGTGGCCAGCCGCTGGTGGTGAGCCTGCCCGTGGCCCGGTGCACCGGCGAGACGATCGCGTCGTTCAAGCAGGTCTTGGGCGAGCACCCCGGCCGCACGCCCGTCCACCTGCGCCTGATCGGGCCCGAGGACGTCAAGGTCATGCGGCTCGACGACACGCTGCGCATCGATCACTCGTCGGCGCTGGTGGCCGACCTCAAGGAGCTGCTGGGGCCCCAATGTCTTGGCTGAGTCTTGGCCGTTGGTGGGTGGTCGCGATCATTCTCGGCGTGCTCGGCGGTGTGTTGTGGTGGGCCATCACGGACACAGCGATCTATACCGTCACCAAGGGCGGGACGACGCTCGGCGACGACGAGATGCGCCGGCAGTTCGGTGCCATCGTCAACTTCGTGTTGATCGGTGCCGGCATCTGCGCGTTGCTCGGCTTCGCGGTCGCCTACTTCTCCGACCTGTCCTGGCCGGCGATTCCGACGGTGGCACTCCTGTCAGCTCAGGCAGCCGTGCTCACCTGGCTGGTGGGCGGACTCCTTGGCCCGGACGAGCCCAAACGCCACGGCGCCGTGGGGACGAAGATCCCCGACGCGCTGACGGTGGACGCCGTGGCCCCGTTCCTCGCCTGGGCCGCATTCGGCGTGGTCGGCGTGCTGATCGGCATGGCCCTGATCGAGCACGAGCCTGCGGACGATCCCCACTAGAATCAGTCGGTGCCCTTCCTGCGAGTGCTCGACCTGCGCGAGCTCGACACCACCGACCCTCGGAACTACGAGATTCCGCGCGGTGAGGTGGACATCGAGCGCGCCCTCGAGGCGGTCGAGGGGATCGTCAGCGAGGTCGTGAGCGGGGGAGACGCCGCCGTCCTGGACCTCGGCGAGCGATTCGACGGCGTGCGCCCGACCTCGCTTCGAGTGCCCTCGGCGGAGATCAGCGCAGCCCTGGACCACCTCGACGCGGACGTCCGAACCGCACTCGAGGAGTCGATCCGCCGCCTCCGGATCACCTGTGCGGCCGAGCGCGAGGAGTCGGTGACGACCCAGGTCGGCCCGGGTGCCGTCGTCGAACGCCGGATGGTGCCGATGCAGCGCGTCGGGCTCTACGTGCCGGGCGGGCTTGCGCCGCTGGTCAGCACCGTCATCATGAATGCCGTCCCGGCCCAGGTGGCCGGCGTCCCGTCGATCGCGCTCGCGACACCGCCGCAGAAGGAGTTCGGTGGGGCCCCGCACCCGACGATCCTGGCCGCCTGTGCGCTCCTGGGCATCGACGAGGTGTACGCCGTCGGAGGTGCTCAGGCCATCGCCATGCTGGCGTATGGAACCGAGTCCGTCGCGCCGGTCAATCTCATCACCGGGCCGGGCAACATCTTCGTCGCGGCGGCCAAGCGCCACGTCCGCGGTCGGGTGGCCATCGATTCCGAAGCCGGGCCCACCGAGATCGCGATCGTCGCCGACGAGACCGCCGACCCGGCGTTCGTCGCCGCTGACCTCATCAGCCAGGCGGAGCACGATCCGATGGCCGCGAGTGTGTTGATCACGACGAGTCCGTCGCTGGTCGATGCTGTGGAGGCGGAGCTGACCGGGCAGGTCCTTGCCACGAAGCACAGTGACCGCATCACCACCGCGCTGACCGGGCGACAGTCGGCCGCGGTGCTCGTGCGCGATCTCGAGCAGGCGATCGAGGTGGCGAACGCCTACGCGGCCGAGCACCTCGAGATCCAGACGACGGACTCCGCGGACGTCGCCGGACGCATTGTGAACGCCGGGGCCATCTTCGTCGGTCCGTGGGCGCCGGTTTCGCTCGGCGACTACGCCGCCGGCTCCAACCACGTGCTGCCGACGGCGGGGTGCGCCTGCCACTCTTCGGGGCTGTCGGTCCGTGCGTTTCTGAAGAACGTGCAGGTCATCACGTATTCGGCCGACGCCTTGCGGGCGGTCGGCCGCGATGTCGTGGTGCTCGCCGAGGCCGAGGATCTGCCGGCTCACGCCGCCGCGGTCACCGTCAGGACCGAGCCGGACGGAACTGGACGGTGAGCGCCCCCGATTGGGTGCCGGTTCGGGAGGAGTTGCGGGGCGACGAGCCCTATGGCGCGCCCCAACTCGACGTGCCGGTGCAGTTGAACACCAACGAGAACCCGTTCGGGCCGTCCGAGGCGACGGCCCGAGACATCGCTGAGGAGGTTTTTCGTGCTGCGACTTCGCTGAACCGCTATCCCGACCGGGAGGCCATCGAGCTCCGCACGGCCTTGGCCAATTACCTCGGGAACGGGCTGACGGTCGCCAACGTCTGGGCAGCCAACGGCTCCAACGAGGTGATGCAGCAGATCCTGCAGGCGTTCGGCGGCCCGGGCCGCACGGCTCTTTCCTTCGCGCCGACGTATTCGATGTACCCGGAGTACGCGCGCAACACCCACACCCGCTGGGTCGAAGGACGGCGGCGGGACGACTTCAGCATCGATGTCGACGCCGCGGTCGAGCTCATCGCTCGGGAGAAGCCGGAGGTCGTCTTCCTTGCGTCCCCGAACAACCCCACCGGGACCGCGATCGATCCGGCTGAGCTCCGGGCGATCATCGAGGCGGCACCCGGTGTCGTGGTCGTGGATGAGGCCTATGCCGAGTTCCGGCGCACCGGGACGCCCACGGCGCTGGAGTTGTTGCCGGAGTTCCCGCGGCTGCTGGTCACGCGCACGATGAGCAAGGCATTCGCGTTTGCCGGCGGCCGGCTTGGCTATGTCGCGGCCGACCCGGCCATCATCGACGTCCTGCGCGTCGTCCGATTGCCGTATCACCTGTCCGCGGTGAGCCAGGCGGCCGCGGTGGCCGCGTTGCGTCACGCCGACGAGTTGCTGGCCCAGGTGGATGCGCTGCGCATCGCCCGGGACGAGTTGGCAACCTGGTTGGCCGGTGAAGGCTTCGATGTGGCCGAGTCAGACGCGAACTTCATCCTGTTCGGCACCTTCGCCGACCGGCACGCCACGTGGCAGGCGCTGCTGGATCGAGGTGTCCTGATCCGGGAGGTCGGGCCCGTAGGATGGTTGCGCGTCTCGATCGGGACTCCCGACGAGATGGAAGCGTTCAAGCAGGCGCTGGCCGCGGTGGGGACGCGGCCACAATGAGCACCGCAGGAGGTGGCACGATGACCAGAACAGCGAAGATCGAGCGGAAGACGTCCGAGTCGCACGTCGTCGTCGAGCTCGACCTCGACGGCACCGGCAAGAACGACATCTCCACCGGGGTCGGCTTCTACGACCACATGCTGACCGCGCTGTCGCGGCACTCGCTGATCGACCTGTACGTGCGCACCGAGGGCGACCTGCACATCGATGCGCACCACAGCGTCGAGGACACCGCCATTGTCATCGGAGATGCACTGCGCGAGGCGCTGGGCGACAAGAAGGGCATCCGTCGTTACGGCGATGCCACGGTCCCGCTGGACGAGGCGCTGGCCAAGGCCGTCGTCGATGTCTCCGGGCGCCCCTACTTCGTCGGCGGCGGTGAGCCGGCGACCCAGGCCACCGCAATCATCGGCGGTCAATACAGCGGATCGCTGACGGCGCACGTCTTCGAGTCGATTGCGCACCACGCCGGGATCACGCTGCACGTCCAGCTGCTGAGCGGCCGCGACCCGCACCACATCGCCGAGGCGCAGTTCAAGGCGGTTGCCCGGGCGCTCCGGACGGCTGTGGCGCTCGATCCGCGCGAAACCGGCATTCCGTCCACCAAGGGCGCGCTTTGATCCGGACCGCCCGCGTGCAAAGCACGCAATGAGCACCGTCGCGGTCCTCGATTACGGCTCCGGCAACCTCCGCTCGGTCGTCCGTGCCGTCGAGCGGGCCGGCGCTGACGTCGTCCTGACCAATGATTCCACCGTCGCCGAGGAGGCGGCGGGCCTCGTCGTGCCCGGAGTCGGTGCGTTTGCGGCATGCATGACCGGATTGCGCTCGGTGGACGGTGAGCGCATCATCGACCGCCGGCTGGTGGCGAACCGTCCAGTCCTCGGCATCTGCGTCGGGATGCAGATCCTGTTCGCCGACGGCATCGAGCACGGCGTGCACAGCACGGGCGCTGCACAGTGGCCGGGCACGGTCGAGTTGCTGCAGGCGCCGATCATCCCGCACATGGGCTGGAACACGGTCCAGCCCGGTGACGGCTCGCGGATGTTTGCCGGTATCGAGGGGGAGCGGTTCTACTTCGTGCACTCCTACGGGGTCCGCGAGTGGAACTTAGAGGAGCACGAGGGCATTCGCCCGCCCACAGTGACCTGGACCGAGTACGGCGGCGATCGTTTCGTGTCCGCGGTCGAGAACGGACCGCTGTGGGCTACCCAGTTCCACCCGGAGAAGTCCGGCGACGCCGGGCGCCGGCTGCTCGAGAACTGGGTCGCCACACTGTGAGCGCGCGAACGGCACTCGGTAACCTCGGCGCGTGAGCGATTACCTCGAACTGCTGCCTGCCGTCGACATCAAGGGTGGCCAAGCAGTCCAGCTCGTCCAGGGCGTCGACGGCTCGGAGCGGATCTTCGGCGACCCGATCCAGGCGGCGCTGCGCTGGCAGGAGTCCGGAGCGGAGTGGCTCCATCTGGTCGATCTCGACGCCGCGTTCGGGCACGGCAACAATCGCGAACTCCAGGCCGAGATCGTCGGCCGGCTCGACATCAAGGTCGAGATGAGCGGTGGCATCCGGGACGACGAGTCGCTCGAGGCCGCGATGGCGACCGGCTGCACCCGTGTGAACATCGGCACGGCCGCGCTGGAGCAGCCGGAGTGGTGCGCGAAGGCGATCTCGACGTGGGGCGACCGGGTCGCGATCGGGCTCGACGTGCGCGGCACGACGCTGGCCGCGCGCGGATGGACCCGCGACGGTGGCGATCTCTACGAGACGCTCGAACGACTCGACGCGGAGGGCTGTGCCCGTTACGTCGTCACCGACGTCAACAAGGACGGAATGCTGCAGGGTCCGAATCTCGACCTCCTGCGCGACGTCTGTGCCCGCACGGACGCACCCGTCGTCGCCAGCGGCGGCGTCACCACGCTCGACGACATCCGCGCGCTGATGACCCTGGTCCCGCTCGGCGTCGAAGGCGCCATCGCCGGCACGGCCCTCTACGAAGGACGCTTCACGATCGAGGAAGCTCTCGCGCTGACCAAGGCCGGCTGATCACCACATGCCGGCCATGCCGGCCAGCAACTTCTCGACTGGGCCTGGAAGCCATGCCGTCCCACGAATCAGGTCGACAGTCCCGATTCCCGCGAGTGACAGGATCGCCACGGCGAGGATGATCCAAGCCAGCGTCTGGAAACCGCTGGAGTCAGGCGGCGCCGGTGTCGGCAATCGAACACGTGCGGCGTACTCGGACAGGTGAGCCGGCTGACAGAACCGCAAGGCGACCTCGTCGCCGCTCACCACTTCGCTCGGCTTGCTGCTCCAGTCGTCCGCGTCGACCCGCCGATGAATCCCCACCAGCAGCGCATCGTCGCTGAAGAGATTGATGGGTCGCCGGCAGTAGTCGCAGAGAATCTGGGCATCGGGCACGAACTCGATGATGCCGCAGGCCGTAGGCTCGTCCGGTGATTCACGCTCCGATTCGATGCGCCGAAGACCGGGAGTTGGCCCGATGAGCCTGGCCGTCCGCATCATCCCCTGCCTTGACGTCGATGCCGGTCGGGTCGTCAAGGGCGTCAACTTCGTCGACCTGCGAGATGCCGGCGATCCGGTGGAGATGGCGAAGATCTACGACGAGCAGGGTGCGGATGAGCTCACCTTCCTCGACATCACCGCTTCAAGCACCGGGCGGGAGACGACCTACGACATCGTGGGGCAGACGGCCGAGCAGGTCTTCATCCCGCTCACGGTCGGCGGCGGCGTGCGGTCGGTGGCGGACGTCGACCGGTTGTTGCGGGCTGGAGCCGACAAGGTCGGCATCAACACCGCCGCCATCGCGCGCCCGGACGTCATCGACGAGATCGCGAGGCGGTTCGGCAATCAGGTGTTGGTGCTGAGCGTCGACGCGCGTCGGGCCGGCGATCAGCCCAGCGGATTCGAGGTGACCACCCATGGCGGTCGCCAATCGGCCGGCATCGACGCGCTCACCTGGGTCCACGAGGCGACCGAGCGTGGAGTGGGGGAGATCCTGCTCAACTCCATGGATGCCGACGGCACCAAGGACGGCTACGACGTGGAGATGATCCACGCCGTCCGCGAGCGGACGTCGGTGCCGCTCGTCGCGAGCGGCGGTGCAGGCCGGGTCGAGCACTTCGTCGAAGCGGTCGAGGCCGGCGCCGACGCGGTGCTGGCTGCCAGCGTCTTCCACTTCGGCGACCTCACGATCGGCGAGGTCAAGGCCGCGCTGCGCGCAGCCGGCCACGAGGTTCGCTAGCGCGAACCTGAGAGACTGGCCCCGTGAGTTCTCTCGACCCCGCGATCGCCGGACGGCTCAAGCGAGACGACGCCGGCTTGGTGACTGCCGTCATCCAGGATGCCGATACCGGCGACGTCCTCATGGTGGGCTGGATGGACGACGACGCGTTGCACCGCACGCTCACCGAGAAGCGCGCGACGTTCTGGAGCCGCAGTCGCCAGCGGTACTGGACCAAGGGCGAAGAGTCGGGCAACTTCCTCGACGTCACCGAGGTCCGACTCGATTGCGACGGCGACACGGTGCTTGTGCGCGCCAATCCGGCCGGGCCGACCTGCCACACCGGGACCCGGACCTGTTTCGATGCGGATCGACTCGCCTAGTGACGTTGTCAAGAGCCGTGCTCGGGCTGCTCGCGGCCGGCGCCGCGGCGCTCTTCGCCGTGACGCGCGCGTGGGCATCGACGACGGTCCGTACGCCCGGCCTTCCGACGGACCAGGTGTCGGTCTCGGGCGTCGACGCCGCACCGATCCTCGCCGGCCTCGCCGTGGTGATCGTCGCTGCCGCACTGGGCGTCGTGGCTGCCGGCGGATGGCTGCGCCAGGTCATCGGGCTCGTCATTGCGGCGGTGGCCGGGTTCGCCGCGCTTCGCGCACTCACCCTCGACGCCGGCGGCGCTGCGCTGGGTCGTGCTGTGCTGGACTCGCCTGCGTACATCAGTGGTTCCAACCCACCGGTGAATGGCGGGCCGTGGCCTTGGTTCGCCGCCGTCGCATTCGCCCTCGCCACGGTGTTGGGCATCATCGTCACGATTCGAGGTCGCGGGTGGCCTCGCATGTCGGCCCGTTATGAGCGCGAGACGGCTGCCGCAACCGAGTCGGCCGACGAGGCAGACCTCTGGCGTGTGCAGGATCGGGGCCAGGACCCCACGGTCGATGATTAGCCCGGGTACGCTGTGCCCATGCACGGATCGTCACCTGCCGCCTGGACCGCCTGCCTCGTCGCCCTTGTGGGCATCACGGTGGGTGGCATTGCCCTGATCCCGACGCCGAACTGGATCGTGTTCTGGATCGGTGTCGTCATCACCCTGGCGTCGCTCGTCGTCGGTCGCGTCATGAGCGCGGCTGGTCTGGGTGCCTCCGACACGCACTGACGCAGCCACGGACGCGTCCGTCGGTGCGTCCGGCAATGCGTACGGTCTGGGCCGCGCGGAACTCCTGCGGGCGCCGACTCTCGTCGGAGCCACCGGGGTCGGCGCGCTGGGCTTGCTCTATCTGCGCGACCCGCACGAGTCCGGCTCGTACGGGTTCTGCCCCTTCTTGATGCTCACCGGTCAGCCTTGTCCCGGTTGCGGCGGCCTGCGGGCCATGAACAGCCTGACCCACGGCGACCTGGTCGGTGCTCTGAGCAGCAACGCCATGGCAGTCGTGCTCCTTGCGGTGATGAGCGTGGCCGGGGTCGCCTGGTTCTACCGGCGCTGGCGGGGCCGGCCGGTGCCGTTGCTCGCCACCAGTTCGCCGGTGCTGTGGAGCTTGATCATCGCCTTCGCCGTGTTCGGCGTCTTGCGCTGGACGCCCTGCGGGACCTGGTTCCTCCCGTAGGCAGGACGAATCCCTGACGGGTCAGTAATCGGTTGGTGTGGTCATGGCGCCGACCATCCCCAGCGTGAACAGCGCGATCCACGCCAGGATCCCCAGGGTCATCAACCCGATACCGATCCAGCCGAGGATGATCCCGGCCTTGGCGTTGGCTGATTGCGGGAAGCCCGCAACCGCTGCCTCCGCCGTCGACTGCTTGCCGGTGATGACGGCGACGATGCCCAGCAGCCCGCAGCACAGGATGCCGATGATGCCGGTGACCAGCGACGTGGTCGCCTTGCTGCTGCCCGGAAGGGGACCGGGCGCGGAGTAGTGCGGCGGCGCGCCGGGTGGCGGTGGCGGCGGTGGCGGTGGCGGCGGAAAGCCTGGTGGGTTGGCCGGCGGCTCGGGGAGGTCGCCACCGGGGTACGGCGGAGGCTCGGGTGTGCTCATGCTGTCGCGCTCGCGGAGGGCCGGCTTACGGGACGACCGGCTGGCCGTTGAACGAGCGGTACGCGTACGCCGTCGCGAACATGGTGACCGGGATCGCCACGATCAACCCGACACACAAGGCGATGGCACCGGCGATGACGACCAGGATGTTCAAGAGCGCGAGCAGCAGCGCGCTTCCGACGTTGTCCGATATCAACTTCACGCTGTGCTTGATCCCGTCAATCGCGGATCGGTCGCCATCGACGATTGAGTAGGTCGTCAGGTAGGTCAGGAACATGATGATCAGGCCGGGGATGACCAGAAGCACGAACCCGATCAGCGTGGCGATGCCCACCAGGACGCCGGCGATCAGCAGTTGGACGATGTTCACCTTGCCGAAGGCGCCGAAGAAGTCGAATGGCTTGCCCTCGGTGACCTCGAGCGCTGCCTTGGCGGCCACGCCGCCGAGCATGATGCTCACCGCGGACTGAATCAGCTGCGCGACGAACTGGCCCGGACCCGTTGACTCGATCTGGAACTCGCCTGGTGTCGGACCGCCGGCGGAGAACCCTCCACCGAGCATCGAGGACACGAATCCGAGCACGAGCGTGACGCCGAGCAGGACGAGCATCGCGAGGATGACGGGACCGGTGTTCTCGGTGAACTTGCGCCAACCCCACGCGATTGCCTCGGCCGGGGAGAACTCCTGCGTGTATGACGGGGGAGCCGGCGGCGGCGGAGGTGGTGGCGGCGGAACCGAGCCGCCGGGTCCGCCCGGAGCGTCCGGCGGGGGCGGGACCGAACCATAGGACGGCAGGTCGCCGGAGGATTCGGGGGTTGAGTCGCCTGGGAACGGAGGAGGTTCAGGGGTGCTCATGTCCGGACCTTAGCGGGACCGAGGGGTTACGGGCCAGAACTCCTGCAGTCGTCCAGTTCGGGACAGTACGGTGAAAGGACCCGATGCCAGGAGGACACATGAGTGACATCCCGCCGCCCCCGGGGCCGCCTGCCTACGGCGGTGCCGTGCCGGTCCCACCGCTCGGCGGCTCCGTGTACGCCTCGTGGCTCACCCGCGTCGGTGCGGCGCTGCTGGATGCGCTCGTCGGCGTCGCCGTTGCCATTCCGCTGCTCGCACCCGGGTTCGGCCTACTCTTCGCCTCGCTCGGGTCGGTGGCCTACGACCCGGCGGCCGACGTCAACAGGGTTGGCGGGCCGAGTCCACTCGCCATCGTTTTGCTCGTGGTCGGCTACGTCGGCGTGTTCGCGTTCGGAATCTGGAACCTCATCATTCGGCAGGGCCGCAAGGGCCAGACGCTCGGCAAGACGTGGGTGCACATCAAGGTCGTGCGTGAGGCCGATGGCAACGTGCCCGGGGTGTGGCTGGCGCTCGGTCGCTATCTGTTGCAGAGCCTTCTCACCCCGGTCACGCTCTACCTGAACCTGCTTTGGCCGTTGTGGGACAGCAAGAATCAGACACTGCACGACAAGGTCTGCAGCACCGTCGTCATCCGCGTCCCCCAGGGCGCGGCGTAGGCCCCGACGAAGCCGGGCCGCCCGCGGCGATACGCTGGAAGCGTTTGATTCACCGACAGTGTCATTCCGCGGGCCGCAAGGGGGGTGGAGCAATGAGCGTCTTGGACGACATCCTGGACGGCGTTGCCGCCGACCTGGCCGAACGGATGGAGAAGGTTCCGCTGGAGGACCTGAAGCTCCAGGCCGAGCGACAGGCACCGGCGCTCGACCCCATGCCGGCATTCCGCGCCGAGGGCGTCTCGGTCATTGCCGAGGTCAAGCGGCGGAGCCCGAGCAAGGGCACGCTCGCCCCCATCGCCGACCCGGCTCAGCTGGCCGTCGACTACGCCGCCGGTGGGGCTGCGGCCATCAGCGTCCTCACCGAGCAGCGTCGGTTCGGTGGGACCCTCGACGACTTGCGCGCGGTCCGTGCCCGGGTCGACGTGCCGGTTCTCCGCAAGGACTTCATCACCACCTCCTATCAACTCTGGGAGGCCCGCGCAGCCGGCGCCGACATGGCGCTGCTCATCGTGGCCGCGCTCGCACAGACAGCGTTGGAAAGCCTCATCGAACGGTCCCGCTCGATTGGGCTGACGCCGTTGGTCGAGGTCCACGACGAGGAAGAGGTCGAGCGCGCGCTCGCCGCGGACGCGAACCTCATCGGCGTGAACGCGCGCAATCTCAAGACCCTCGAGGTCGATCGCAGCACGTTCGAGCGATTGGCACCGCTCATCCCGGACGGCGTCGTCCGGGTCGCCGAATCCGGCGTCCGTGGCCCGCACGACGTCATCGAATACGCCAAGGCGGGCGCCAACGTCGTGCTGGTCGGCGAGACGCTGGTCACCGGCGACGACCCACGGTCCACGGTGGCCGACCTCGTGGCAGCCGGGGCGCACCCGGCGTTGCTTCACCGCTGGACGTAGGCGCGGCCGCCTGCGGATGTTTGGTGGTGGCCGTGCCGCACGCCCCACCGCACTACTGACATCCTGAGGATCGATATGACCACGTACGACCAGTCAGACGCTCCACTGCCCGATGCCACCGGCCACTTCGGCACCTTCGGTGGCCGCTTCATGCCCGAGGCGCTCATCGCACCGCTGGACGAGCTTGCCGAGGCGTGGACGCAGGCCAAGGCCGACCCGACCTTCATGGCCGAGCTCGATCGGATGTTCCGCGAGTATGCGAACCTGCCGAGCCCGCTGTATGAGGCCAGGCGCTTCTCAGCGGCCGCCGGAGCGCGCATCCTGCTCAAGCGGGAGGACCTGAACCACACCGGCGCGCACAAGATCCGCAATGTGCTCGGCCAGGCGTTGCTGGCCAAACGCATCGGCAAGCCGCGCGCGATCGCCGAGACCGGCGCGGGCCAGCACGGCGTCGCGACGGCGACCGCGTGCGCCTACCTCGACCTCGACTGCACCGTCTACATGGGCGAGGTCGACACCGAGCGGCAGGCGCTCAACGTCGCCCGGATGCGCATGCTCGGCGCGGAGGTCGTCGCGGTGAAGTCCGGCAGTCGCACGCTCAAGGATGCGATCAACGAGGCGCTGCGCGATTGGGTGACGACGGTTGACCACACGTCCTACATCTTCGGGACGGCGGCTGGGCCACACCCGTTCCCGTCGATGGTCCGGGACCTGACCCGCGGCATCGGCGACGAAGCGCGGGCGCAGTGCCTCGAGCTCACCGGCGCGCTTCCGGACGCGGCTGTGGCCTGCGTCGGCGGTGGTTCGAACGCCATCGGCCTGTTCACGGCTTTCCTCCCGGACGCCGACGTCCGGCTCATTGGCGTCGAGGCCGGTGGCGACGGCGTCGAGACCGGGCGGCATGCCGCCACCATCGGCGCCGGGTCGATCGGCGTGCTGCACGGAGCGCGCTCGTATCTGCTGCAGGACGAGGACGGCCAGACCCTGGAATCGCACTCGATCTCGGCCGGGTTGGACTACCCGGGGGTCGGGCCGGAGCACTCCTACCTGGCCTCGACCGGGCGGGCTCAGTACGTCTCGGCCACCGACGCCGAAGCGATGGATGCCTTCGACCTGCTCTGCAAGACCGAAGGCATCATCCCGGCCATCGAGTCGGCGCATGCGCTGGCCGGGGCGCTGCGGCTGGCGAAGGAGCTGGGGCCGGACTCCACCATCCTGGTGAACCTGTCCGGACGCGGGGACAAGGACGTCCACACCGCCGGCGTCTACTTCGGTTTGCTCGAGGAGGGCCAGGCCAAGTGAGCAGGATTGACGAGCTCTTCGCTCGGACCCGTGCCGAGAACCGAGCGGCCCTCGTCGGGTATCTCCCGGCCGGCTACCCGGACAAGGCAACCTCCATCGCCGCGATCGACGCGATGATCGACGGCGGCGTCGACCTCGTCGAGGTCGGGCTGCCGTACAGCGATCCGGTCATGGACGGCCCGGTGATCCAGGCGGCCGTCAGTCACGCGCTTGCCGCCGGGACGCGGGTCCGGGATGTGTTCGACGTCGTGCGCGCGTCCGCCGCCCGGGTGCCCACCGTCGTGATGACGTCGTGGAACCCGGTCGAGCGGTTCGGCGTCGACGAGTTCGCGGCCGCGTTGAGCGACGCCGGCGGCTCGGGCCTCATCACACCCGACATCACGCCCGATGAAGCGTCCGCCTGGATCGAGGCATCCAAGGAGCACGGGCTCGATCGCATCTTCCTCGTTGCCCCGTCGTCGACCGACGAACGCATCGCGATGACCGCAGCGGCATCGAGTGGCTTTCTGTACGCGACGGCCGTCATGGGAGTCACCGGGGCGCGAGACTCCACGAGCTCAGCCGGGCCGGTGTTGGTCGAACGCGTTCGCAAGGTGACGGACCTGGCGGTTGGCGTCGGTCTGGGGATCAGCAACGGGGCGCAGGCGGCCGAGGTGGCGAAGTACGCCGATGCGGTCATCGTCGGGTCTGCCTTGGTGCGGTGCGTCGACGAAGGGCTTGACGCCGTCCGCGCACTCGCCGCGGAGCTTCGGGCCGGGGTCCAGCGCTGATGCTTGCGTTCATTCCCAGCCCGGCCCAAGGTGTGTGGCATCTCGGTCCCGTGCCGGTGCGGGCGTACGCGCTGTGCATCATCATCGGTGCACTGCTCGCGATCTGGATCGGCGAGAAGCGGTTCGTCGCGCGGGGAGGTCGATCCGGGTTCATCGGAGACCTCGCCACGTGGGCCATCCCGCTCGGCATCGTCGGCGCACGGCTCTATCACGTGATCACAGACGCACAGTTGTACTTCGGTCCCGGCCGGAATCCGGTTGATGCCCTCCGGATCTGGGAAGGCGGTCTGGGCATCTGGGGTGCCATCGCCGGGGGAGCACTCGGCGGGTGGATCGCCTGCCGCCGAGCCGACGTGCGCTTTGCCGACGCTGCCGGAGCGGTGGCGCCGGGCCTGCTCGTGGCCCAGGCGATCGGCCGGCTCGGCAACTATTTCAACCAGGAGCTCTTCGGACGGCCGACGACCTTGTCATGGGCGCTGCAGATCGACGCGGTGAACCGACCCGCGGGCTACGAGCAGTTCAGCACCTTTCACCCGACGTTCCTGTACGAGCTCATCTGGAATCTTGCGGCCGCCGCGGTCCTGGTCTGGGTGCTGGAGCGACGGTTCCGGCTCAGCGGGAGCCAGGTCTTCGCCGCGTACGTGATGCTCTACACCGCCGGCCGCGTCTGGATCGAGCTGCTCCGGATCGACACCGTCAACCATCTGGGCCCGTTCCGGCTCAACGTGTGGACGGCGATCGTCGTGTTCACGCTGGCTGCGGCCTATTTCCTGCGTTCCCGCCGTCGCGCCGAGACCGCAGCACCGAACTCTGCAGCACCGAACTCGGGGAGCTGACCATGAGCGAGATCCACGCTTCGACACATCGCCACCCCGAAGACGGCGGCTGGCTCCGGCCCGCGGTGTTCGGCGCCATGGACGGGCTGGTCTCGAACTTCGCGCTCATCATGGGTGTCTTCGGCGGCAGCGCCGCCGTGGCCGGCGACGTGACGCCCGTCATCCTGGCCGGCTTCGCCGGGCTGGCGGCCGGGGCGTTCTCGATGGCGGCGGGGGAGTACACCTCGGTCGCCAGCCACGCCGAGTTCATCGATGCGCAGGTCAACGTCGAGCGGCGGCAGATCCGCGATCACGCGGGGATCGAACAGGCCGAGCTGGCCGAGCGATTCGCAGCGCTCGGAATCGACGGCCCGACGGCCCGGCGGGCTGCGGAGTCCATCCATTCCGACCCCGAGACGGCGCTGCGCGTCCACTCGCTGACCGAGTTCGGCGTTCGTCCCGGTGGCTATCCGTCGCCGATGGTGGCCGCGGTGTCCTCGTTCCTGTCGTTCGCACTGGGGGCCGTCGTCCCGCTCCTGCCGCTGTTGCTCGGGGTGACGAGTGTCTGGCCCACCGTCGTCGCATCCCTCGTCGCATTGTTCGTCTGCGGCGCCGTCGTCACCGCCATCACGAGCCGGCACTGGTTCTTCGGCGGAGTACGGCAGTTGGTGCTCGGCTCGGTGGCCGCTGCCATCACCTACGGCGTCGGCAACCTCGTCGGGTCCGGCCTGGCGTAATCGGGGAGAAGCCCGGCGGATTCGCAGCCATGAGCGGCGCGCTGTAGAATCTTGCTGCTTGGGCCAACGACGTCCCCGGTTGAAGTCCCTTGGGTTTCCCGCCCATCCGCCCTATCCCGTGACGTCAGAGGTGACACGTGCTCTCTCCGCACCAAGTCCGGCCGACCGAAGGCCTGTACGACCCGCAGAACGAACATGACGCCTGCGGCGTCGCCTTCGTGGCCACGCTCACCGGCCAGGCCAGCAATGACATCGTCGTCAAGGGCCTGACCGCGCTGCGCAACCTGGATCATCGCGGTGCCGTCGGCGCCGAGGAGAACACCGGCGACGGCGCCGGCATCCTGCTGCAGACGCCCGACCGGTTTCTCCGGGAGGTCGCGGGCGTCGATCTGCCGCCGGTCGGCGAGTACGCCGCGGGCATGGCGTTCCTGCCGCTGGATCCGGCCGAGGCCGAGTCCGCACGGCAGAAACTCGAAGGGATCGCGGCCGAGGAAGGCTTGCGGGTCCTGGGCTGGCGTGAGGTCCCGGTCAACCCGGACATCCTCGGCTCGATGGCCAGGCAGGTTCTTCCGTCCTTCGCCCTGATGTTCGTCGCGGCCGCCAGCGGGAACCTCGCCGGCATCGAGCTCGACCGCCTGGCTTTCGCGCTGCGCAAGCGGTCCGAGCACGAGCTCGGCGTGTACTTCCCTTCGCTGTCGTCACGCACGCTGGTCTACAAGGGAATGTTGACGACCGATCAGCTGGACAACTTCTTCCCCGACCTGCGGGACGACCGACTCGAGTCGGCGCTCGCGATCGTGCACAGCCGATTTTCGACGAACACCTTCCCGAGCTGGTCCCTGGCGCATCCGTTCCGGTTCGTTGCCCACAACGGCGAGATCAACACCGCGCGTGGCAACCGCAACTGGATGCGGGCGCGAGAGGCCACGCTGGCGAGCTCGCTCATCCCGGGCGACCTGAACCGCCTCTTCCCGATCTGCGACCCCCACGGCAGCGACACCGCCTCGTTCGACGAGGTGCTCGAGCTGCTGCATCTGGGCGGCCGCAGCCTCCCGCACGCGGTGATGATGATGATCCCGGAGGCGTGGGAGAACAACGACGTCATGGATCCGGCCCGCCGGGCGTTCTACGAGTTCCACGCCACCGTCATGGAGCCGTGGGACGGCCCCGCAGCCGTGTGCTTCACCGACGGCACCCAGATCGGCGCGGTTCTCGACCGCAACGGCCTGCGTCCGGGCCGGTTCTGGATCACCGAGGACGGCTTGGTCGTCCTCGCCTCCGAAGCCGGCGTGCTCGACCTGGACCCGAAGACCATCACCCGCAAGGGCCGTCTCGAGCCCGGCAAGATGTTCCTCATCGACCTCGACGAGCGTCGCGTCATCGAGGACGACGAGATCAAATCCGGACTGGCCGGCGAACAACCGTACGAGGACTGGCTGTACTCCGGCCTCGTGCGGTTCGAAGACCTGCCGGACCTGGAACACATCGTCCACACGCACGCCTCGGTCACCCGGCGCCAGCAGGTCTTCGGATACACCGAGGAAGAGCTGCGCATCCTCATTGCCCCGATTGCGCGTACCGGCGCCGAGGCCCTCGGTTCCATGGGGACCGACACGCCGATCGCCGGCATCTCCGACCGTCCGCGGCTGATCTTCGACTACTTCTCGCAGATGTTCGCGCAGGTCACCAACCCGCCACTGGACGCGATCCGTGAAGAAGTCGTCACCTCGCTGGCCGGCACCATCGGCCCGGAGGGCAATCTGCTGGAGCCGTCTCCGGCCTCCTGCCGCATGCTGCAGCTGCCGTTCCCCGTCATCGACAACGACGAGCTGGCCAAGATCCGGCACATGAACCGCGACGGCGACATGCCGGGCTTCGCGATCCACATCGTCCGCGGCCTGTACGACGTGCACGGCGGGGGAGTCGCGCTCAAGGCGAAGCTCGACGAGATCTGCGCCGACGTTTCGCAGGCGGTCGAGAACGGCGCACGAATCATCCTGCTGTCCGACCGGCACTCCAACGCCGACCTCGCGCCCATCCCGTCGCTGCTCCTGACCGGTGCGGTCCACCACCACATGGTGCGGGAGAAGCTGCGGTCGCAGGCCGGCCTGCTGGTCGAGGCCGGTGACGTCCGTGAGGTGCACCATGTCGCGCTGCTCATCGGCTACGGCGCCACCGCGGTCAACCCGTACCTCGCGCTGGAGACCGCCGAGGACCTGGCCCGCGAGCAGGTCTACGTCGAGGGCGTCGAGCCGCGCAACGCGGTCCGCAACCTGGTCAAGGGGCTCGGCAAGGGTGTCCTCAAGGTCATGAGCAAGATCGGGATCTCGACGGTCGCCTCGTACACCGGCGCCCAGATCTTCGACTGCGTCGGCCTGTCGCAGGACGTCATCGACGCCTACTTCACCGGCACGTCCAGCCCGCTCGGCGGCGTCGGACTCGACGTCATCGCGCAGGAGGTTGCCGCCCGCCACGCCAAGGCGTACCCGACCCAGGGCATCAGCAGCGATCGCCGCCACCTCGAGGTCGGCGGTGAATACCAGTGGCGCCGCGAGGGTCCGGAGCACCTGTTCGACCCGGAGACCGTGTTCCGCCTCCAGCACTCCACCCGCACCGGCCGTTACGACATCTTCAAGCAGTACACGAGCCGGGTCGACGACCAGTCCGAGCGACTGATGACGCTGCGCGGCCTGTTCGATTTCAAGAAGGGACTGCGGGCGCCGATCTCCATCGACGAGGTCGAGCCGGTCAGCGAGATCGTCAAGCGGTTCTCGACCGGCGCGATGTCCTACGGCTCCATCAGCGAAGAGGCGCACACGACGCTGGCGATTGCCATGAACCGGCTGGGCGCCAAGTCCAACACCGGTGAGGGCGGCGAGGACGCCGAGCGCCTGTACGACCCGGAGCGCCGGTCGTCGATCAAGCAGGTCGCCTCAGGTCGATTCGGTGTGACCTCGGAGTACCTCACGAACTCCGACGACATTCAAATCAAGATGGCCCAGGGTGCGAAGCCCGGTGAGGGCGGCCAGCTGCCCGGCCAGAAGGTGCACCCCTGGGTCGCCAAGACCCGACACTCGACCCCGGGCGTCGGTCTCATCTCGCCGCCGCCGCACCACGACATCTACTCGATCGAGGATCTCAAGCAGTTGATCCACGACCTGAAGAACGCCAACCCGCAGGCACGCATCCACGTGAAGCTGGTCTCGGAGGTCGGCGTCGGCACCGTCGCCGCCGGCGTCGCGAAGGCGAAGTCGGACGTCGTGCTGATCTCCGGCCACGACGGCGGCACCGGCGCGTCCCCGCTGACGTCACTCAAGCACGCCGGCGGACCGTGGGAGCTCGGCCTGGCCGAGACCCAGCAGACGCTCCTGCTCAACGGCCTGCGTGACCGCATCGTCGTGCAGACCGATGGCCAGCTGAAGACCGGCCGCGACGTCATCATCGCCGCGCTGCTCGGTGCCGAGGAGTACGGCTTCGCCACGGCCCCGCTGGTCGTCAGCGGCTGCATCATGATGCGGGTCTGCCACCTCGACACCTGTCCCGTGGGCGTCGCAACGCAGAACAAGGAGTTGCGGGCGAAGTTCTCCGGCAAGGCGGAGTACGTCGTCAACTTCTTCGAGTTCATCGCTCAGGAAGTCCGCGAGCTGCTCGCCGAGCTCGGGTTCCGCAGCCTGGACGAGGCCATCGGCCACGCCGAGCTGCTCGACACGCGGGCGGCCATCGAGCACTGGAAGGCAGGAGGTCTCGACCTCTCGCCGATCTTCCACGTGCCGGACGTCGCCGAGACGCTCAACACGTCGGGGGCACGACACTGCACCACCACGCAGGACCACGGTCTGGCCGACGCGCTCGACAACGAGCTCATCGCACTGGCCGCGGACGCGCTCGAGCGCGGCGAGCCGGTTCGGGCCCAGCTCGAGATCCGCAACGTCAACCGCACCGTCGGCACGATGCTGGGCCACGAGGTGACCAAGCGCTATCGCGCCGAGGGCCTGCCGGAGAACACGATCGACCTGATCTTCCTCGGTTCGGCCGGCCAGTCGTTCGGCGCCTTCGTGCCCCGTGGCATCACGCTGCGACTCGAGGGCGATGCCAACGACTACGTCGCCAAGGGCCTGTCCGGAGGTCGTGTCATCGTGCGCCCACCGCGCGAGGCCCAGTTCACGGCCGAAGCGCAGATCGTGGCCGGCAATGTCATCGGCTTCGGAGCCACGGCCGGCGAGATCTACCTGCGCGGCAAGGTCGGCGAGCGGTTCTGCGTCCGGAACTCCGGTGCGACCGCCGTGGTCGAAGGTGTGGGCGACCACGCCTGCGAGTACATGACCGGTGGCCGGGTCGTCATTCTGGGCCGGACCGGTCGCAACGTGGCTGCCGGCATGAGCGGAGGCACGGCGTATGTCCTCGATCTCGACGAGTCGTTGGTGAACCGCGAGATGGTGGAGCTTCGTCCCGTGGAGGGCGAGGTGGCCGACATGCTGCGGTCGATGGTCCAGAAGCACTTCGAGGAGACCGGCTCTGCGGTCGCCGAGCAGCTGCTCGGCGCCTGGGAGCAGTCCGTCACCCGCTTCACCGAGATCATGCCGACCAACTATCGGTTGATCCTCGAAGCGCAACAGCAGGCAGCCGCCGAAGGCCTCTCTGAGGAAGAGACGACGGCGCGAATGATGGAGGTGGCCGCTCGTGGCTGATCCCCGCGGATTCATGAAGTCACCCCGCCGGGTGGCCGAGCGTCGCCCGGTCGGTGAGCGCATCCATGACTGGAATGAGGTCTACCCCGGTGGGGTGGGCAAGGCGCTGCTGCCGATCATCACCGAGCAGGCCGGCCGCTGCATGGACTGCGGTATCCCGTTCTGCCACCAGGGCTGCCCGCTCGGGAACCTGATCCCGGAGTGGAACGACCTGGTCTGGCGCGACGACTGGGCCGACGCCATCGACCGCCTGCACGCGACGAACAACTTCCCGGAGTTCACCGGTCGGCTGTGCCCGGCGCCCTGCGAGACCGCATGCGTCGTCGGCATCAACCGCGAGCCGGTGACCATCAAGAACGTCGAGGTCGCGATCATCGACGTCGCCTGGGAGCGCCAGAACGTCAAGCCGGAGGCGCCGGAGTGGCTGACCGGGAAGACGGTGGCTGTGGTGGGTTCGGGGCCGGCGGGTCTGGCCGCGGCCCAGCAGTTGACCCGTGCCGGTCACACCGTCGCGGTGTACGAGCGCGACGACAAGGCCGGTGGGCTGCTGCGGTACGGCATCCCCGAGTTCAAGATGGAGAAGGTGCACGTCGACCGCCGCATCAACCAGATGGAGCGCGAGGGCACTGTCTTCCGCACCGGCGTCGCCGTCGGCAAGGACATCACCGGCTCACAACTGCGTGACCGCTACGACGCGGTGGTCCTCGCGATGGGCGCCACCGTTCGGCGTGAGCTGGACGTTCCGGGCCGTGAGTTCGCCGGCATCCATCAGGCGATGGAGTACCTGCCGCAGGCCAACCGTGTGGCCCTGGGTCAGACGGTTGAGGATCAGATCCTCGCCACCGACAAGGACGTCGTCATCATCGGTGGCGGCGACACCGGCGCCGACTGCCTCGGCACGGCCATTCGGCAGGGTGCCAGGTCGGTCACCAGCCTGGAGATCATGCCGCGGCCGAGCGATGAACGTCCGTCGGCGCACCCGTGGCCGACGTACCCGATGGTCTACCGCGTCGCATCCGCACACGAAGAGGGCGGTGAGCGGGTCTACTCGGTCTCGACGAAGGAGTTCGTGGGCGAGGACGGCAACGTCTCGGGCCTGCGTCTCGTCGAGGTGGAGTTCAAGGACGGTCGATTCAGCGAGGTCCCCGGATCGGAGCAGGTCATCCCGGCCCAGCTGGTGCTGCTCGCCATGGGCTTCACCGGGCCGGAGACAGACGGCATCGTCGCGCAGTTGGGCGTCGAGTTGGACGAGCGCGGCAACATCGCGCGGGACAGCACCTACATGTCGAACGTCGACGGGGTCTTCGTCGCCGGTGACGCCGGCCGTGGGCAGTCGTTGATCGTCTGGGCGATTGCCGAAGGCCGGGCGGCTGCGGCCGGTGTGGACGGCTTCCTGTCCGGATCGACCAACCTGCCGTATCCGATCCCGCCGACAGCACGTCCCTTGATGGTCTGAGCTCGCTCGTGCTCGTTACGTGGGGGATGGCCGGCGTTCAGGTTGCCGTCACTGGCGGCTACGCGCACCCAATAGTCTGAGCGCGTGAGGAACGCGAAGATCGTCTGCACGCTGGGACCGGCCTCGGCCACGTACGAGCAGATTCGGGACCTGGTCGACGCGGGCATGAACTGCGCGCGCATCAACCTCAGCCATGGCACGCACGAACAGCACGCCGAGGCCATCGCCCACGTTCGTCGGGTGAGCGAGGAAACCGGCAAGCCGATCGCTGTCCTGGCGGACCTGCAGGGCCCGAAGATCCGGTTGGGCACGTTCCCTGGCGGCCCGGTCACCTTGATGCCGGGTGAGCCGTTCACGATCACCACCGAAGACGTCCCCGGAACGGCAGCGACCTGCTCGACGACCTACCGGGGACTCCCCGGAGACGTCGAAGCCGGTGACACGATCCTGATCGACGACGGCCGGGTCCGACTCTGCGTCAGCGAGGTCGCCGGCCCCCAGGTCACGACGGTCGTCGAGGTCGGCGGGCCGGTCAGCGACCACAAGGGCATCAACCTGCCCGGCGTTGCCGTCACGGTTCCCGCCCTGAGCGGCAAGGACGTGGACGACCTGCGGTGGGCCTTGCAGGAGGGTGTCGACTTCGTCGCGCTGTCGTTCGTGCGGTCGGCGGCGGACGTCGACGGCGTGCGTGAGGTCATGCGTGAGGTCGACATCCTGCGTCCGGTCATCGCCAAGATCGAGAAGCCGCAGGCCGTCGATGCTCTGGACGAGATCATGGACGCCTTCGACGGGGTGATGGTGGCGCGCGGTGACCTCGGTGTCGAGCTGCCGCTCGAAGACGTGCCGATCGTGCAGAAGCTGATCATCGAGAAGGCGCGACGCAACGCCAAGCCGGTCATCGTGGCCACGCAGATGCTGGAGTCGATGATCTCGTCGCCGCGGCCGACGCGGGCCGAGGCCTCCGACGTGGCCAACGCCGTGCTGGACGGTGCCGACGCCGTCATGCTGTCGGGTGAGACCAGTGTGGGTGCGTACCCGGTCCAGGCGGTCGAGACGATGGCGCGCATCATCGAGTCGACCGAAGATCACGGGCTCGCGCTGATGGCCGCCTTCACGTGGACGTCCAAGACCCGCGCCGGCATCGTGTGCCGCGCAGCGCGCGACGTCGCAGAAGCCATCAATGCGAAGTACATGGTGGCGTTCACGCAGTCGGGTGAATCGGCTCGCCGACTTGCGCGGCATCGTTCGCACGTGCCGGTGATCGCCTTCAGTCCCGACCCGGTTGTGCGCAACCAACTGGCTTTGAGCTGGGGGATCGACTGCTTCAATGTGCCGTCGGTTCGGCACACCGACGAGATGGTGCTGCAGCTCGACCGGGCGGCGTTGGCGAACGGCCTGCTCAAGGAAGGCGACCCGGTCGTGATCGTCGCCGGCAGCCCGCCTGGTATCCGCGGCTCGACGAACGCGCTGCGCATCCACAACATCGGCGACGCGATGAACCGGGTCGCCCCCGCCTACGGCGACCTGGAGGCTGACGGGCTCCCGGCCGAAGGGTAGTGAGCGGAGGGGCCCGCCGCGTCTCGCGCGCAGCCGGATAAGGTTGCTTGGCCAGCCGGGTTGGCGAAACAGGTATACGCAATGGATTCAAAATCCATCGTCCGAAAGGGCATGCGGGTTCGATTCCCGCACCCGGCACACGCTCCCACCTCGATGTCGGACCCGGGTGTTCCGATTGAGGCATGTACTCAGCAAGGGTCCGCGGAACGGCGCTTGAATTGCTCGCCTCAGGCGCGAGTGTTTCGGCCGTCAGCAGGGCAGTTGGCGCAACGCGATCAACGATTCGGTCGTGGCGTGACGATCCGGGCACGGTTGGGCGCCGGGAATGTCCGCACTGCGACGGTTCCCGATTGGATCCCGCAGCGTATGCATGCTTGTTGGGGTTCTACCTCGGCGACGGTTGCATATCCGCGGCCGCACGGTGCCATGTGCTTCGCATCTCGTGCGACGCGAAGCTGCCGGGCATCGTTGCGGACGTGGAGGCGGCCGTCAGAGGAGTCAGGCCAACGGCGACGATTCATCTCGTCCCTGGGCCTGGCGTGACGGTTGTCCAGTCTGCCTGGAAGCACTGGCCGTGTCTGTTCCCGCAGGACGGCGACGGACCCAAGCACAAGCGGTTGTTGGCACTGTCCGGGTGGCAATCACGAATCGTCGAGCAGGAGCCGGCGGCGTTTCTTCGCGGGTTGTTTCACTCAGACGGCGCCTGTGTGGCGAATTGGGCGCCCGGTCCCGCGGGTAAGCGTTACGAGTATCCACGGTGGCAGTTCAGCAATCGGTCGGAAGACATTCACGCCATGTGCCAATGGGCATTGGACTTGGTCGGCATCGATTGGAGACGGTCGAATCGTTGGTCAACCAGTGTTTCCCGACGCGACGCCGTTGCTCGCCTGGACCGACTGATCGGCCTGAAGTCCTAACTGCCGTCTGTCGATGTCGGCTGGCGCCCCTGAAATGCGAGACTTGACCATGCTGACCGGCCGCCCGCCCGCATCTGCCCGCCAGCTCGGGGCAACCGCAGCAGGTGTGGTTGCCTTCGTGGCGACAGCCTTTCTCGGTCGGGCGTTCGTTCCCGAGGGGACGAGCTTCGGCCTGATCTGGCCGGCCGGCGGTATCGGGGCGCTCTGGCTGCTGCTCACTGCGCCGCGGCTGCTGTCGGTCAACGCCGCCTTGCTGGGGGCCACCGCGTTCGCCGTCAACTTCGTCACCGGTGCGCCGACTGAGCTTGCGGTCGTACTGGCGCTGACGAACGTCCTGCAGGCCGTTGGCACGACGTACGGCCTTCGACGACTGGTGCCGAACCTGTGGGGGTGCGGCGGCGACGAAGTGCTCCGGACTCCGACGCAACTCGGCCGGGTTCTTTTGGCTGTGGTTGGCTCCTCGGTCGTCGCGACAGGGCTGGGCGCAGCGGCATTCCAGCTTGTCGTCGGCCAGCAGACGGCCGTCGGCGTCATCTTGTGGGTTGGTCGCAACCTCTGCGGGCTCCTGCTCATCACTGTGCCCGGTCTGCTGGTCGGGCAGTGGCTCAGCCATCGGCACGCAGACGCAGGCGATCCGGACCTCATCCCGCCGGCTGGTGGCCGGACCGAGTTCGTGGCGGCCGCGGTGGCCACGTTGGCGATGTACTTCCTCGCGTTCGGTCTGGACGATCTGCCGCTCGCATTCCCCTTGTTGGTGACCTCGGTCTGGGTGGGTGCGCGGTTCTCCACGTTGGTCAGCGCACTCCATTCGGCCGTCGCCGGCGCCGCGGCCATTGCGCTGACGTTGGCGAACACCGGACCCTTCGCCGGGGTCTCGTCGATCACGGTGGGGTCCCTGCTGGTGCAGTACTTCGTGGTCATGGTGATGATCCTCGGGTTGGCGCTGGCCACCGGACGCGATGAGCGACTGGCGCTGGAACTGCGGTTGGCGCGTTCCGAGCGGGAGGCCTCCGAGCGTGCGGCGATGTATGACACGGTGTTCGCGTCCATGACCGAAGGCGTGCAGGTCGTGGACGAGGACGGGAAGTTCATCCTCACGAATGACGCCGCCCGTGAGCTCCTGGGCTTCGAGGAGTCGGCCATGCCGGCGGACCTCGGTGGGCTCACGCTCTACTACCCGGCCCCCGTGGGCACGGAGATCCCGCTAGAACGTGAGCCCTCGAATCTCGCTCTGCACGGCCAGGTGGTTCGACAAATGGACGTCGTCTACCGATCGCCGAAGGGAGAAGAGAGGACGTTTTCCGTTTCTGCGGCACCGCTGCCCCCGCGACCTGATGGCAAGCGCATGGCGGTGACGGTGTTCATCGACGTGTCGTCCGAACGCCTGGCCAGAGCCGAGTTGGCTTCGTTCGCGCGCATCGTCGCCCACGATCTCAAGTCGCCGCTGACGTCGATCCAAGGCTGGGTCGAACTGGCCGCGGAGGAGCTGAAGGGTTCCGGAGGCCTGGACACCGAGTTCGCTCGGCAGTTCACCGACCGCATCGCGCGCTCGGCCGCCCGGATGCGTCAGCTCATCGACGATCTGATTCACCATGCGCTGACCGAGTCGGTCGCGCTCGTGCGTTCCGACGTCGACCTCAACGCCCTCGTGCGGGCAGCGACGACGTCGCGCGGGAGCGAGGAGCTCGTGACGGTGGGCCAGCTCCCCACGGTTCCGGGCGACGAAGTGCTGCTTCGACTCGTGGTCGACAACATCCTCGACAACGCGCTCAAGTACGTGGCACCCGGAACCCGGCCTGACGTGCACGTGACCGGAGAAGTCGCCGGCGGCGACGTGATCGTGCGCATCGCGGACAACGGAATCGGAATGCCGGCCGGCGAACACGACCAGATGTTCGGTGAGTTCAAACGCGGCACCGCCTCCTACGAGGGGACCGGGCTGGGTTTGGCCATCGTGCGCAAGGTGATCACCCGGCACGGCGGTGTTGTCAGGGCCTACGACAACCCGACCGGACAGGGAACCGTTGTGGAGTTCCGGCTGCCACGCTGACGAGCCGCCTGACCTGGCCCTAGGCTCCTGTCGTGGAATGGCCACGCCGTCGCGTCCTCATTGCCGAGGACGAAGCCCTGATCCGGCTCGACCTCGCCGAGATGCTGGCCGAAGCCGGGTACGACGTCGTTGCGCAGGCCGGTGACGGCGAGGAGGCCGTGGAGCTGGCCCGCGAGCATCGGCCCGACCTCGTCATCATGGACGTCAAGATGCCGCGGCTCGACGGCATCGCCGCCGCCTCCATCGTCGCCGCCGAGCGCATTGCACCGGTGGTCATGCTGACGGCGTTCAGCCAGCGCGAGCTCGTCGAACGCGCCCGGGACGCCGGCGCGATGGCGTACTTGGTCAAGCCGTTCAGCCTGACCGACCTCGTGCCGGCGATCGAGATGGCGACCAGCCGGTTTGCGGAGATCAGCGCATTGGAACAGGAGGTGGAGGATCTCAGCGAGCGGCTCGCTGCGCGCAAGGTCATCGACCGGGCCAAGGCGCAGTTGCAGGAGACTCTCGGGCTCAGTGAGACCGACGCCTTCGGTTGGATCCAACGCACGGCCATGGACCGGCGGATGACGATGCGGCAGGTGGCCGAACGGGTGCTGGAGGATCCTCCGGCTCAGCCGCCCAGGTAGGCCTCGCGAATGCTCGCGTCGGCGAGCAGCTCATCGCCGGTACCGGACTTCGTGATCTGGCCGGTCTCGAGAACATAGGCGCGATCGGCGAGATTGAGCGCCTGGTTCGCGTTCTGCTCGACGAGCAGAACGGTCGTGCCCTGGTCGCGGACCTGTCCGATGATGGTGAAGATCTGCCGGATGAACATCGGAGCCAGGCCCATCGAGGGCTCGTCCAGGAGCAGCAGCGTCGGCCTGGCCATCAGCGCGCGGCCGATGGCCAGCATCTGCTGTTCCCCGCCGGACAGGGTGCCGCCGGACTGGTCCTTGCGCTCCAACAGACGCGGGAAGAGGTCGAAGACGCGCTCCAGATCCTCGGCGATGCCCGACTTGCGGTCGCGTGCGTACGCGCCCATGTCCAGGTTCTCCATGACCGTCATGGCCGGGAAGATGCCACGTCCTTCGGGAACGAGCGAGATGCCCCGGGCGACTCGCTGGTGCCCCTGAAGCTGGCCGATGTCCTCGCCGCCGAACTTCACCGAGCCAGCCGAGAGGCTCAGTAGCCCGGCGATGGCGCGCATCGTGGTGGTCTTGCCGGCCCCGTTGGCGCCGATCAGGCTGACCACTTCGCCTTCTTCGACGTGGATGGAGATGCCCTCGATGGCCTGGATGCGGCCGTAGTGCACCGAGATGTCGTCGACCTCAAGCAGGGCCATCGGTGCTCTCCTCACCCAGGTAGGCGGCGATGACGGCAGGGTCGTTACGGATCTCGGCAGGAGTGCCCTCGGCGATCTTCTTGCCGAACTCGAGTACCACGATGCGGTCGGTGACGCCCATGACCAGGCGCATGTCGTGTTCGATGAGCAGGACCGTGTACCCGTCATCTCGAATCGTGCGGATGAGAGCCATCAGCTCGTCCTTCTCGGCCGGATTGAACCCGGCGGCCGGTTCGTCGAGACACAGCAGCTTCGGCTCCGTGGCCAGCGCCCGGGCGATCTCGAGTCGGCGCTGGTAGCCGTAGGGGAGATTCCGGGCGAGGACCTCGGCGCGGTCGGCAATGCCAACGAAGCCGAGTAGGGCCAGCCCGCGTTCGATCGCCTCGTGTTCCTCGCGACGATGCCGAGGCGAACGGAACAAAGCGCCCCAGGCGCTGGTCTTGTGGCGGGCGTCGAGGCCCACGACGACGTTCTCCAGTGCTGTCATCTCGCCGAACAGCCGAATGTTCTGGAAGGTGCGGGCAACGCCCAGGCGGGTGATCGCGTGCTGCGGACGGCCGATGACGCTGGTGCCGTCGAGCGTGACGCTGCCGGAGCTGGGGGCGTAGACACCGGTCATGGCGTTGAAGCAGGTCGTCTTGCCGGCGCCATTGGGGCCGATGAGGCCGAGGATCTCGCCGCGGCGGATGTCGAAACTGACATGGTCGAGTGCGGTCAGGCCGCCGAAGGTGACGGAGAGGTCCTTGATCTCGGCCAGGTTCTCGCCGACGGCAGCTTCGAGCGGCCGGTCTGGCGCGACGATGTCGGCGACCTCCTCGGTGACCGCATCCTCGACCCGCACCGGAGCCGCAGCCGGTGCCACCTCGCCCTCGACGGCCGGCGCCGCTCCGACGAGCCGTCGGGCCGTCTCGCCGATGGAGCGCGCATTGGCCAGCAGCTGGCTGCGGCTGCCGAGCAGGCCCTGCGGACGGAAGATCATCATCACGACCAGGGCTGCGCCGAAGATCAGGTACTTGTACTCGGCGATTCCGGTGAACCGGAGCGGGATGTACGACACGAGCGCCCCGCCGAGGACGGCGCCGTACTTGTTGCCCGAACCGCCGAGGACCACTGCTGCCAGGAACAGGATGGACGTCTGCACATCGAACTTCTGGTTGTTCACGAAGCCGACCTGGCCGGCGAACACCGCGCCGGACAGGCCTCCGAGTGCAGCGCCGATGCCGAAGGCCCAGATCTTGAACCGGAACGTCGGCACGCCCATGATCTCGGCGGCGTCCTCGTCCTCGCGGATCGCGATCCAGGCGCGCCCGACGCGGGACCGCTCCAGGTTCGTCAGCAGCATGAGGACGACGATGATGATCGTGACCGTGAACCAGTACCACGGCGTGCCGGCCGAGTTGTTGAAGATCTCGCGGCCGGCCGCATCGGTGCCCGGGGGAGCGCCGACGCTCTGGAACCCGACTTGGCCACGCAACACGGGCATCAGCGTCGCCAGCAGCCGGATGATCTCGCCGAAGCCCAGGGTGACGATGGCGAGGTAGTCGCCGCGCAGACGTAGCGTCGGTATGCCCAGCATCACGCCGAAGAAGACAGTGACCACCATCGCCAGTGGCAGCGTCCACAGGTATGGGATGTGGATGTAGGTCGAATCCGGGCTGGTCCACAGCGCGGCGACGTACGAGCCGACGGCGAAGAACCCGACGTAGCCGAGGTCGAGCAGGCCGGCTTGCCCGACGACGACGTTGAGGCCGAGCGCCACCAGCGCAAATCGAGCCATGTCGAAGCAGGCCAGCTGCCAGTCGTTGCCGGGCTCTGTGGTGATGAACGGCGGGTTCAGGATGGGCAGTGCGTACAGGAGGGCCGCGAACAGGGCGAGGACGAACCACTGCTGCCAGCGCGGGTGCTGCTCCCAACGATGCCGGAGATGGCCGACCCGACCTGAGTACCGGCTTTCGGTGGCCTGCGTGTCGGTGATGGCCTGCGCTGCGGCCGCGCCGCCCAGTGGAGTGGTCATGCGCGCACCTTGCTCAGGTTGGTGCCGAGGATGCCCTCGGGACGGATCATCAGCACAAGGACGAGAACGACGAAGCAGACGACATCGGTCCATTGGGCATTGCCGAGCAGGATCTGGCCGTAGTTGCCGAGGAGCCCCAGGAGGAACCCGCCGAGGAGCGCGCCACGGACATTGCCGATTCCGCCGAGCACGGCCGCCGTGAATGCCTTGATCCCGAGCACGAAGCCGCCGTAGTACAGGACGCCGGAAGGGATCTTCATCACGTAGAACAATGCGGCCGCGCCGGCAAGCACGCCGCCGATGACGAAGGTGGCGACGATGATCCGCTCCTTGTTCACCCCCATCAGGGTGGCGGTGTCGGGGTCCTGCGCCACGGCGCGGATGCCACGCCCGAGCTTGGTGCGGCGGATGAGCTGGTCGACGAAGACCATCATCACCACGGCGGCGACGACGATGATGATCTGTTGGGAGTCGATGATCGTTCCGAAAACGTCGAACACCGGCGTCGGCGCGAACATGATGACCGCCGGCTCCGGGTTCGGTCCCCGCCAGATGAAGATCAGGTACTGGATCACGAAGCTCATGCCGATCGCCGTGATCAGGAAGGCCAGCCGGGGCGCGGAGCGTTTACGCAGCGGCCGGTAGGCGACGCGTTCGAGGATGAACGCGGTGACGGCGCCCGCGAGCATCGCGAAAACGCAGGCGAGCAGCAACGCGCCGACGATGCCGGCCACCGAGAACTCCGGTGGCGACGGCCCGAACCCGAGGCCCGTGAGAGTGAACACCACGGCGTAGGCACCGACGATGAAGACTTCGGAATGGGCGAAATTGATCAGGTTGAGCACGCCGTAGACGAGCGTGTACCCGAGCGCGACGAGGGCGTAGATGGCCCCGAACGTCAGGCCATCGAAGGTCGCGCTCCAGAAGTTCTGCGCGAGCGCCGTCCAGTCCAGCCTGATCCATTCATCGGCGGCGACGAACGCGGTCTGCGGGTCGAGCATCGGGCTCCTGTCCGGATGCGGTGAGGCCCGCCCGACGGATCATCGAGCGGGCCTCGCAGCCTCAGTGTTGATCTGGCCTAATCGAGTGCACCGACCGACACGATCTTGCCGTTGTCGACCTTGTAGCCGTACACGGGCGTTTCGGACAGTTCGCCTTCGTCGGTCCACTTGTAGGTCTTCGAGAAACCTTGGCCGTTGTAGGTCTCGACGAAGTCGAGCAGCCGCTGTCGGGTCGTGTTGCCCTTGTCGATGCCCTGCAGCAGGACGATCGCGGAGTCGTAGCCCTCGATCGAGTACGTGCCGGGTTCGGCCTTGAACGCCTTCTTGTACGCGTCGGCGAAGTCCGGGATCAGTTCGCCGGGGATGCAGGGACACGTGAAGTAGGCGTTCCCGGAGGCGCTGCCGGCCTGCTTCACGAACTGGTCGTCCTTGATGCCGTCGGGGCCGATGAACGCACCCTTGAAGCCCTTGGCCACCAGCTGCTGGTCGAACGGAGCACCCTCGGCGTAGTAGCCGGACAGGAACACTGCGTCGGCCTTCGAGTTGAGGATCTTGGAGATCACGGCCGAGAAGTCCTTCTGGCCGGTCGTGATCTTGTCGGTGCCGGCAAGCAGGCTGCCCAAGGCTTGGGTCGACGTCTTGAACAGGCCGATCCCGTAGTCGGAGTCGTCGCCGACGACGTAGACCTTCTTGGCATCGAGCTTCTTGGCGAGGACGGCGACAGCCGGCCCCTGGACGTTGTCGTTACCCATGCCGCGATGGAAGGTCGTCCAGCCGTTCTGGCTCAGCTCTGGGTTCGTTGCCGAAGGAGAGATGTGGACGAGTCCGGCGTCCTCGAAGATCTTGCCGGTCGCCTTGGATTCGCCTGAGAACGGCAGGCCGATGACGCCGATGATCGAGTCGTCGTTGACGACCTGCGTCACGGGGCCGGTGGCCTTGTTCGGGTCGCCTTCGGTGTCGAACTTCTTGAACTCGACCTGGCAGTCCGGATTCGCCTCGTTGTGCTGGTCGATGGCCAACTGGACACCGTTGTAGATGTTGATGCCGAGCTGGGCATTGGGACCGGTCATCGCGCCGGCATAGCCGATCGCGGTGCCCTCGGGGCATTCGGCCTCGCCGTCGCCGGCGGCCGTCACGGCGTCGGCGGGAACGTCGATGGAGGTTTGGACCGACAGGTTCTTCAGCCCGGACGCCTCACCGATGCCGTCGTCGGTCTTGCTCGCACATCCAGCAGTGAGAAGGGCTACCGCGGCGATTGCCGCGCATGCCTTGCCTGGTCGAGTCACAGTGCCTCCATGGTTTTGTCCAGATTGGACCAAGTGTTTTCGGTGCCGTTTCTAGCACAGGGCAGCGGTCAGGCACGAGCGTTTGGCCCGCTGTTTACACGGGATTTTCCGCAGCTAGAGTCGCTGCATGGCAGACCGCTTGTTGCTGATCGACGGCCATTCGGTCGCGTACCGCGCCTTCTTTGCGCTTCCCGTCGAGAACTTCGCGACGACGACCGGCCAGCACACCAACGCGGTCTTCGGCTTCACGTCGATGCTCATCAACGTGCTGCGGGACGAACGGCCGACGCACGTCGGGGTGGCGTTCGACGTGTCACGACAGACCTTCCGCTCCGACGAGTACGCCGACTACAAGGCCAACCGATCGAAGAGCCCGGAGGAGTTCAGCGGTCAGATCCCGCTGATCAAAGACGTCTGCGCCGCACTCGGCATCGAGACCTTCGAGAAGGAGGGCTACGAGGCAGACGACATCATCGGCACACTGGCCCGTCAGGCGAGCGATGCCGGCATGGAGGTGCTCATCTGCACCGGTGACCGTGACGCGCTCCAGCTGGTCAGCGAGACGACCACCGTCCTCTACCCGCGCAAGGGGGTGTCCGATCTCGCGCGTATGACACCCGCGGCCATCGAGGAGAAGTACGGCGTCGCCCCGTTGAACTACCCCGATCTCGCGGCGTTGGTCGGTGAGACAAGCGACAACCTGCCGGGCGTGCCGGGGGTGGGGCCCAAGACGGCGGCCAAGTGGATCGCCACGTACGGGACTCTCGATGCGCTCGTGGCCGCCGCCGGCGACGTTCCGGGCAAGGCGGGGGAGTCGCTGCGTGATCATCTGGACAGCGTGATCCGGAACCGCAAGATCAACGCCCTCGTCTGCGACCTCGACCTGCCGGCCGGGCCGACTGATCTGGAGTTCTCCACGAACTGGAACCGGGACGCGATCCATCAGGTGTTCGACGCGTTGGAGTTCGCTGCGTTGCGCACCCGCTTGTTCGACTACCTCGGCGGGGGAGACGAGGCTGCTGCGGCGAGCGTCGAGGCTCCGGCACTCGAGGTCGAGCAGCTCGCGGCAGTCGGCCCATGGCTGGCGAAGCACGCCACGGAGCTGGTGGGTGTCGAGGTGTCCGGCGTGACGCGTGTCGTCGGTCCCCGGGTCGACGGCGTTGCCTTTGCGGCATCGGACGGCGCGGTCGCCTGGGCCGATGTCTCCGCGCTCGACGATCCGCTGTTTGCGGCGTGGTTGGCCGATTCCGACCGGCCCAAGGTCTTTCACGACGCCAAGGGGCAGCTGCATGCGCTGGGCGCCCACGGGTGGCCGGTCCGGGGCATCGTGGCCGACACCGCGCTCGGCACGTATCTCGTCAAGCCGGATCAGCGGTCTTACGACCTCGCCGATTTGTCGCTGCGCTACCTCAAGCGCGAACTCGGGCCGGCCGATGATGCGTCCGGCCAGCTCAGCTTCCTCGACGACGGCTCCGGGGACACCGCCCAGCGCGCCAAGGCGACGCTCGACCTCTGGGAGGTCCTCGAGCCCGAACTGGCCGCGACCGACGCCCTGACGTTGTTGCGCGACGTCGAGCTCCCGCTGATCGATGTCCTGCTCGGCATGGAGACCGCCGGGATCGCCGTCGACGGCGAGCACCTCGATCGGCTGCACGCCGAGTTCACCGAGCAGATCGTGCGCGCACAGCAGGACGCCTACGCGGCCATCGGACGGGAGGTGAATCTCGGATCGCCGAAGCAACTGCAGGAGGTGTTGTTCGACCAGCTGGGCATGCCACGCACGAAGCGGACGAAGACGGGATACACAACCGATGCCGAGGCGCTGCAGTGGTTGTACGCCACAACCGAGCATCCGTTCCTCGAAGCGCTGCTGCGCCACCGCGACGTCACCAAGCTCCGCCAGTCGGTCGAGGGACTGCAGAAGACGTCGGGTGCCGACGGCCGGATCCACACGACGTACTCCCAGACCGTGGCGGCCACCGGGCGCCTGAGCTCGGCCGACCCGAACCTGCAGAACATTCCGATTCGCACGGAGCAGGGCCGCCGTATTCGCGAGTCATTCGTCGTCGGGCTGGGGTACGAGACGTTGTTGACCGCCGACTACAGCCAGATCGAGATGCGGATCATGGCGCACCTGTCGGAGGATGCCGGCCTCATCGCCGCCTTCAATGAGGGCCAGGACTTCCACACCGTCATGGCGGCCAAGGTCTTCGAACGCGATCCAGCCGACATCGACGGGGGTTTGCGGGCCCGGATCAAGGCGATGAACTACGGCTTGGCCTACGGCCTGTCGGCCTATGGATTGAGCCAACAGCTCGGCATCAGCACCGGCGAGGCGCAGGCGCTGATGGACGACTACTTCGAGACCTTCGGCGGAGTGCGCGACTACCTGCAGGGTGTCGTCGCCGAGGCCCGCCAGACCGGCTTCACGGCGACGATTCTCGGTCGACGGCGTTACCTGCCGGACCTGCAGAGTGACAACCGGCAGCGTCGCGAGATGGCCGAGCGGATGGCCTTGAATGCGCCGATCCAGGGTTCGGCCGCCGACATCATCAAGGTCGCGATGCTCAACGTTCAGCGCGCGCTCGAGGCGGAGAACCTCGCATCGAGAATGCTGCTGCAGGTCCATGACGAGCTGCTCTTCGAGGTGGCGGCGGGGGAGCAGGAAGTCCTGGAGCAGTTGGTGCGTCGTGAGATGGCCGGCGCGGCCGACCTCTCAGTGCCGCTGGACGTGTCCGTCGGCGTCGGCCGGACCTGGCACGAGGCCGGTCACTGATGCCGGCCGGGTTCCCGCCAACGCTTCCGCTCAGCGCGGACGACCCGTTGCTCGACGGCTGGTATCACACGATTGAACTCGGCAATGGCATGGTTTCGCGCGGCCACTTCGACCACCGCAGCGTGGTCGACCTTTACGGGATCCCCGATTCGCTCGAGGGTATGTCCGCGCTTGACGTCGCCACTGCGGACGGATTCTTCGCCTTCGAGCTCGAAAGTCGTGGCGCCAGCGTCGTGACGATCGATGTCGCGACCTTGGGCGACTGCGACTGGCTGCCGCAGGCGCGGGCGCGCGCCGCGGAGCAGACGCTGGAGTCCCGAGCCTGGGGTCAACGATTCGAGATCGCGCACGCCATGCTCGGTTCGTCGGTGCAGCGGGTCGAGCTCAGCGTCTACGACCTCACACCGGAGCGGCTGGGCATGTTCGATCTGGTGTTCTGTGGCGACCTGTTGCTCCACCTGCAGAATCCACTCCAGGCGCTTATCAACATCCGCTCGGTCACCCGCCAGTTGGCCGTCATCGAGACGGTGATCGAACCGGAGTTGGAGCAGCGTCATCCGGACCGTCCGTATCTGGCCTTCGGTGTGCTCGATGACGAGACGGCACCAGGGGACCAGACGACGTTCTGGAAGTTCACCACCCGTGCGCTCGAGGACATGATGGTTTACGCCGGCTTCAGCAACATCGTCCGCCAACCCGTTTTCGGCCTCCCACCGTTTGACCTGCCGGTCACCAGCCTGGTGGGGCACGTCGGTCCGGTCTGATCCGACGATCTCGCGGTTGCACGCCGTTCAGACGCGGTTGCGGCGGTTCAGATTGATGAGCCTGGTGACGACCATCGCCATGTAGAACAGCCCGGCAACCTGCTCGATCATGTTCACGCTGCGGGCATGTCCACCGACCGGGACGATGTCGGACATCCCGGTGCTCGTCAGCGTGGTGAAGGACAGGAACAGCAGCTCCGTCCACGATCTGCCGTCATGACCTGATCCCGCGAACGACGCCGGATCGATGCCCTGAAGGACCACGTAGACGTGCGCGAACGCCCAGGCCAGCAGCGTGAAGACTGCACCGATGGCGAAGAGCTCATCGCGAGTCACCACCTCGTCGTCGAGCATGTAGAGCAGCATGGCGCCGGCTCCGTAGAAGTACAGCAGCGCCTCGAAGATCGATGCCCAGACGATCAGGTTCTCGTTGCCGGTTGCCACCTGGACGACAAGCAGCACGGCAGCCGGAAGGGCCAGCAGTGCGGCGACCCAGATGAGAGCTGGTGTGGCCCTCAACGCGAACACCACGATGCCGAGCACGACCAGGCCGAACAGCGCGAACAGTTGGCGGCCCTGGAGCGAGTTCTCCAGGAACGGGTACAGCAGGACGCCGAGGAACTGCACCGCCAGCAGGACGGCGCAGGGGGTCTGACGGATGAACTTCGTCATGGGGTCGAGGCTAACGAGGTGCGCGGGGCAAAGCTCAGCACGAGGGACAAAGCCGCACCGACCATTCCGACGAGCAGGATCAGCCCGACCGCACCGACGTTCGTGATGACGACCAGTGCAGGCAGCGTGATCACCGCGAACCAGATGAGGATCGTGGTGCCCGAACTGCGCCGAGCCAGTCCGTCGAGGACGAGAACCTGCACGATCGACCACACCGATCCGGCCAGGGTGAACAACCACAGGTGCCGGGCGATCTCGGCGTACTGCGCGCCGCCGGCCAGCACCAGCGCGAGGCGGGGCAGCACCGCGGTGGCCACCGTCGCCACGAGACCGACCGCGGCGACCACACTGACCGCCAGGCGGAGCGACGCGGCCGTGTCGTCCGTGGCGAAGCGCGGGTAGAGCAGAACGCCGACGAAGCTCGGCGCCATGAGCGCTGCCTTGGCGAGGATGATTCCGCCGGCGTAGAGGCCGGCATCATGCGGATCCAGTCGGTTGCGGGCAATGAGCGCATCGAGATTGCACAGCACGTAGAAGGCGAAGAGCGTGTGAGTTCCGGCCAAGGCCTCCCGCAACACCGGCCGCCGGCTGGGGTGGCCTCCCTGCGCGTTCGGTGTTCTTGACGCATGGGTGCGGGCGCTGCGGAAGCCGAGTGTGGCCAGGCCGACGACGACGGGCGTCCATGCGCCGATCGCGACGCCCACCATCGCGCTCGCGACGGTGGGCGAGATGAGCAGGGCCACGACGCCGGCAACCAGTCGGCCGAATCCGTTCGCCAGGGAGACGGCGGTCACGACGTTCCAGCGCTCCCAGCCCTGGGCGATGCCGAGGAACCCGCCCATGGCGGTCAGCGGAACGAGCGTTGCCGAGCAGAGCAGGGCGGGCCACACCGAGTCCAGATGAAGTGCCCACACCAGCGCGGGTGTGAGCGCCACCGCCACGGCGCCGACCGCGAGTGACGCGAAGATCGTCGACCTCAGGACGACGCCGACGGTTTCCGCCCGCTGATCAGGTGCGACTGCGATGCGCCGGGCTGCGGCTGCTTGCAGCCCCAGGGACGCGACGACGCCCATCTGCAGGATGCTCAGCAGCGCGGTGACGGCGCCGAAATCGGCCGGAATGAGGATTCGGGCGGCGACCAGGCTGAAGACGTATGCCGCCGCGTTCATCGCGACCTGGCCACCGGCCACGACGGCCGTGGTTCTCGTGGGCGCCGCGGTCACGTCGTCACCTTAGCCATGCGCGGGTATTACGCTCCGGACATGAGTTCGACCGGTGCCGATCGGCTGCTCCGCTTCATCGACGGCTCGCCCACGCCGTTCCACGTCGTGGCCACCGTTGCCGAAGACCTGGATGCCGCCGGGTTCACCAGGCTCAACGAACGCGACGCCTGGCCGATGGGCCCGGGCGCGTTCTATGTCACGCGCGGCGGATCGCTGGTTGCGTGGCGCGCCAGCGGCGAGCCGGCCGCCGGGTTCCGCATCGTGGGTGGCCACACCGACAGTCCCAACCTCCGGCTCAAGCAGCGCCATGACATCGGCCGGGGAGGCGTCGACGCCGGAGTTGCCGCGGTCGTCGCGCTCGAGCCATACGGCGGCGCGATCCTGCGGTCGTGGTTCGACCGCGACCTCGGCGTGGCTGGGCGACTCGCGCTGCGCGACGGCAGTGAGCACCTGGTGCGGGTCGACGAGCCGGTCCTGCGGGTGCCTCACCTCGCCATCCACCTGGACCGTGAGGCCAAGGACAGGGACCTCGACCCGCAGCGTCACCTCAACGCGATCTGGTCGGTCCACCCTGCGGAGTTCCTGCCTTGGCTGGTGGCCGGCGAGGGAATCGAGGCCGCGGACGTCCTCGGCTTCGAGCTGATGGCCTTTGACGTGCAACCGGCTGCCATCACGGGTGCTCGGGGCGAGTTCGTCTCGGCGTCTCGGCTGGACAACCAGGTCACCTGCTTCTCCGGGCTCGAGGCCTTCATCCGCGCCACGGCCGAGCCGGCCCAGCCGGTCCTGGCCTTGTTCGACCACGAGGAGGTCGGCAGCGCCAGTGAGCGTGGCGCGCAGTCGGACTTGCTCGCCACCACGCTCGAGCGCGTGGTCGCCGGAGCGGGTGGCGGGCGCGAGGAGTACCACCGCGCCATTGCGGCGTCATGGTGCGCCTCCGGCGACATGGCCCACGCCACCCACCCGAACTACCGCGAGAAGCACGAGCCCCTCCATCCGATCACGTTGGGCGGTGGCCCGGTGATCAAGATCAATCAGAACCTGCGCTACGCCTCAGAAGCGCGTGGCACGGCAGCGTTCGCCGCGGCTTGCGAGCGAGCCGAGGTCCCGGTCCAGCGCTATGTCCATCGTGCCGACCTGCCGTGCGGCTCGACGATCGGCCCGCTGAGCGCCGCACGCACCGGCATCACGACCGTCGACGTCGGCGCTCCGCAACTGGCGATGCACTCGTGCCGCGAGTTCATGGCGGCGGCGGACGTCGATCTGTACTCGCGGGCGCTGGCTGCGTTCCTTGCGGTCGACTGACCTGCGCAATCCCGTTTTGGCGGCTGACAGGGCCGCCGGACCGAGCGCGGCGACCACCGACTAAGATTGGCCAAGCACAGTTTTGCTGTGCGCACAATCACAACCAGTCCACCCACTAATCATTGTCCATCGGAGTCCATCAACCCATGAGCATCGCCCCACCGGAGGCACAAGTAGCCCCGCAGGTAGCGGTCAACGACATCGGCAGCGCAGAAGACTTCCTCGCCGCCATTGAAGCGACCATCATCCAGTTCAACGACGGCGACATCGTCAACGGAACCATCGTCAAGGTGGACCGTGACGAGGTTCTCCTCGACATCGGCTACAAGACCGAGGGCGTCATCCCCTCGCGTGAGCTGAGCATCAAGCACGACGTCGACCCGCATGAGGTCGTTTCCGTCGGAGACGCCGTCGAAGCCCTCGTTCTCCAGAAGGAGGACAAGGAGGGTCGCCTCATCCTGTCCAAGAAGCGCGCACAGTACGAGCGCGCCTGGGGCGACATCGAGAAGGTCAAGGCAGAGGACGGCGTCGTCGAAGGCACCGTCATCGAGGTCGTCAAGGGCGGCCTCATCCTCGACATCGGCCTGCGCGGCTTCCTGCCGGCGTCCCTGGTCGAGATGCGCCGCGTGCGCGACCTCGACCCGTACATCGGCCAGAAGCTCGAGGCCAAGATCATCGAGCTCGACAAGAACCGCAACAACGTGGTCCTGTCGCGCCGTGCCTGGTTGGAGCAGACCCAGTCGGCCGTCCGCCAGAAGTTCCTGGACGAGCTGGCCAAGGGCCAGATCCGCAAGGGTGTCATCAGCTCCATCGTGAACTTCGGCGCCTTCGTCGACCTCGGTGGCGTCGACGGCCTGGTGCACGTCTCCGAGCTGTCCTGGAAGCACATCGACCACCCGAACGAGGTTGTTCAGGTGGGCGACGAGGTCACCGTCGAGGTTCTCGACGTCGACCTCGACCGCGAGCGCGTGTCGCTGTCGCTCAAGGCGACCCAGGAAGACCCGTGGCAGCACTTCGCCCGCACGCACCAGATGGGCCAGATCGTGCCGGGCAAGGTCACCAAGCTCGTCCCGTTCGGCGCGTTTGTGCGCGTCGAGGAGGGCATCGAGGGCCTGGTGCACATCTCCGAGCTCGCCGAGCGCCATGTCGAGATCCCCGAGCAGGTCGTCCAGATCGGCGACTCGGTCATGGTCAAGATCATCGACATCGATCTGGAGCGCCGCCGCATCTCGCTGTCGCTCAAGCAGGCGAACGAGTCCGGCGTTGCCGTCGAGGCCGACGACTTCGACCCCACGCTCTACGGCATGGCGTCGTCGTACGACGAGGCCGGCAACTACGTCTACCCGGACGGTTTCGACCCCGAGACCGGCGAATGGCAGGAGGGCTTCGACGAGGCCCGCGCCACCTGGGAGAAGCAGTACGCCGAGGCGCATGAGCGTTGGGAAGCCCACAAGAAGCAGGTCGCGGAGGCCGAGAAGGCCGCCTCCGAGGACTCCGGCGAATACAGCTCCGGCTCCGAGTCAGACGAGCCGACGAGCTCGCTGGCTTCGGACGAGGCGCTGCAGGCGCTGCGCGAGAAGCTCACCGGCGAATAGCCGACGCTTCGGTGTGACCTCAGTGAAAGGGTCGCGTGGATAACCCACGCGGCCCTTTTGCATTCCCGGAACCCGATGGGTCAGCACGCCCAAGGCGAAGAGTGCGAGGACCGCAACTGCCAAAGTGATCATGGCAGTAATTCTTCGACTGTGGCATTCCTGCCACCAGTGGCAGGAATGCCACATGTCATTGATTTTCTGCCAACCTTCGACCACGATGTCCGTATGACGTTGGAGAAGGTTGCCGTGGTCGTGCAGGACGGTGCCGCCGCATTCGGTCTGGGCTCGATGTGCGAAGTCTGGGGCGAGGAGTACCACCCCGAGGACGACAATCCGGTTTTCGACTTCAAGGTGTGCGCGGCAAAGCCGGGCCGCGTGCGCGGTCAGTACGGTTTCGACCTCGTGATCGAGCACGGGCTTGAGGCGATCGAGCAGGCCGATCTGGTCTGCGTCGCGCCCCGTTGGGACTACCGCAACAACGATCCGGCGGTGGTCGACGCGGTCAGGGCGGCGCACGACCGCGGCGCCGTGGTCTCGGCGCACTGCACCGCATCGTTCCTCCTCGGCGACGCCGGACTCCTCGACGGGCGCGAGTGCACGACTCACTGGCGCTATGCCGACGTGCTCCAGGAGACCTTCCCGGCGGCACGGGTCAACGCCGACGTGCTGTACGTCCTGGACGGAAACGTGCTGACCGGTGCAGGCTCGGCGGCCGGCATCGACGCTCAGCTGCATCTCATGCGTCGGGAGTTCGGGGCACGGGTCGCCGCGACGACGGCCCGCCGAATCGTCGTGCCGCCGCACCGCGACGGTGGCCAGGCGCAGTTCATCCGAACCCCGATGGGACAGACCGAGGCCGACACACTCGGTCCGCTGCTGGAGTGGGCCGCCGAGCGCCTCGATGAAGCGATGCCGGTCGAGCGGCTGGCGGAGCAGGCCCACATGTCGCCGCGGACGTTTGCCCGCCGCTTTCGCGACGAGACCGGCACGACGCCGCTGCAGTGGCTCACCAGCCAGCGATTGGCACTTGCCGAGGAGCTGCTGGAGCAGACGACCCTCTCGGTTGAGCAGATTGCCGACCGGGTCGGGTTCGGCAACGCCGCCACCCTGAGGCACCACTTCGCCGCCACCCGCGGTACGACCCCCCAGGCCTACCGCCGCACGTTCACTTGCCTCGAGGATTGCGACGAGATCGAAGAGCTGCCGGCCTAGGGTGCGCCAGCGTCCCGGAGCCGACCGAACGTCGACAGGTTGAGACGGAATCCCTCACAGCTCGTGCCGGCGGACCTTGCCCGTGGCAGTGCGAGGAAGGCTCGCCAGCCGCACGTACTCCTTCGGTCGCTTCGGCGGGCTGAGCCGGGCGACGGCGCGCTCGCGCAGGGCCTCCTCGGACGCGCTGCCGACGTACGCTGCGCACACCCGCTGGCCCCACGACTCGTCGGCCCGGCCGAACACCGCAATGTCCTCGACGCCGGGAACGTCGGCGAGGACGGACTCCACCTCCGCGGGGTAGACGTTCACGCCGCCGGTGATGATCAGGTCAGTGCGGCGGGCATCGAGGTAGACCCACCCGTCCTCGACCCGGCCCAGATCGCCGACGGTGAACGCGGGACCGTCCGCAGTCTGCTTCCAGGCCGCGGCCGTCTTCTCCTCGTCCCGCCAGTACTCGAACGTGGCCCACGGCGGCACTGCACACCACAACAGGTCATCGTCATCGGCGGTGACGGTGCGTCCGGGCCGAGCCCGTCCGACCGTGCCCGGGTGTGCGATCCACTCGTCGGCGCGGCATGCGGTCCATTGACCCTCGGTCGAGCCGTAGAACTCCCAGACCGCTTCGACGCCGAAAGTGGCGTGTGCTCGCCGTCGGACGCTGTCCGGGCAGGGCGCGCCGGCGTGGGCGACCAGCCGGAACGTCGCCAGGTCGCGGCCGTCGGCGGCCTCGTCCTGCCACGCGAAGAGCCGCTGCAGGTGCGCTGGGACGCAGAACATGGTCGTTGGCGCAAACTCCTCCACGGCCGCTGCGAACGCGGCCGGCTCGAACTTGGGAAGGACGACGATCGACCCGCCGGCCAGCAGCGTTCCGGCGGCAAAACGCAGGGGTGCCGAGTGGTACACCGGAGAGACGACCAGATTGGTGTCGTCGGCCGCGAAACCCCACAGCTCACGTTCCTCGAGCGCGAGGTTGCGTGCGTCGTCGTCGCTGAGGAGTCCGGACCACACACCTTTGGCGCGTCCCGTGGTCCCCGAGGTGAAGTGCATCGGACGGCACAGCGGCCAGGCAGCGAGCTCGGACTCCGGTCCGCGCAGCAGCTCGTCGAGTTCGGCGGAGTCGCGGACGACCAGCGATGGCTCGACGTCGTTCACGATCTGGGTGAACTCATACCCGGTCAGCCGCGGGTCGAGGGGGACGGGCACGACGCCGGTTCGCGCAGCCCCGAGCACCGCGCTCACATACGCCGCCGAGCCGGGCAGCGACAGCACAACGCGTTCGCCGCGGTCGATGCCGGCCGCTGCCAGCGCCCCCGCGACGCGGCTTTGCGCAGCCGCGCTTTCGGCCGCTGTTGTCGGTCCAATCAAGGGCTTCCCCTGCCACCTCGTTCGGCGGCAAGTATGCTGTACGAACTCCGCCCCCTGCCGTTAGGTGACGAGCTGTGGCTTTCGCCCGCCAACCTGTCCGCCGAAGGAGAGGTAGACACACTCGACGTCGTGTGCTCCCCGTGGTGCTTTCAGCGTCGGCGATCGTCGGGCTCGTGATGACCTCGGCCGTGGTGGTCGGGGGTGTTCTCGCGGCGGCCGAGCGGTCCAGTGCCAGCATCCAGATGGTGGCCGACCCGACGGCCGCCGTCACCTCGAGCCGCGCTGCTTACCGGGTGCCACGCATCGCCCTTCCCTCGGCGCCACCGGCGTCGGAGGTCACGGTCACGGGCGCGACGTTCGTGTTCCACGAGGACGCCGCCGATCTGTACGCGCTGCCGGACGACACCACTGAAGTCGTGGTCGTGGTGGCGCCGGACTCCAAGGTGGGAACCACCGGCGAGACACGTGACGGCTTCAGCCAGGTGGTCTACGCCAACAAGGTCGGCTGGATGAAGTCCGACTCACTTGTGACGGGTCGCGCGATCTCGTCGGTGCCCTGCCCGTCGGGTAGCGGGGTGGAGAAGGGGCTCCAGCCGGACACGATTCGCGTGCATCGCGCCATCTGCACGATCTTCCCCCAGATCAAGTCGTTCGGCGGCGTCGGCGGCGGCGGCGAACACGCCGCGGGCCGTGCGCTCGACGTCATGACGAAGGACATCGAGCTCGGCACGGCCATTGCGAACATGGCGCGGCAGCACTGGCGTGAGCTCGGCATCAGCCAGATCATCTGGCAGCAGCACATCTGGACTGCGGAGCGCGGTGGTGACAGCTGGCGTCCGATGAAGTCGCGGGGGAGCGACACCGCGAATCACAAGGATCACGTGCATCTCACGACCTTTGGCAACGCCGGAAGCCTCTGACGCCCCATGCGCGTGGGGTTGACCGGCGGCATCGGCTCCGGGAAGAGCACGGTGAGTGCTCTGCTCGCCGACCGTGGGGCGGTGGTCATCGACTACGACCTACTGGCCCGTGAGGCGGTCGAGGTGGGAACGCCCGCACTGGCCCGGATCGTGGAGCGATTCGGTCCCGGGGTGCTGCGTCCGGACGGCGCGCTGGACCGCCCGGCGTTGGGCGCCATCGTCTTCGGCGACGACGAAGCGCGCCGCGACCTCGAGGCGATCACCCACCCGGCCATCGGAGAACTTGCCTGGGCCCGGGACGAGGCCGCGCCGGCGGGGAGCATCGTCGTCCACGACCACCCGCTCCTGGTGGAGACCGGTTTGGCCGGGTTGATGGACTTCGTCGTGGTCGTCGACCTGCCGGAGGAGACTCAACTCGATCGGCTGGTCCGGCTCCGGGGTATGAGCCCCGAGGATGCGCGAGCCCGCATCGCGGCGCAGGCGAGCCGCGATGACCGCCGCGCGGCCGCGGACGTCGTCATCGACAACTCCGGGACGCCTGCTGAGCTGGCCGCCGCAGTCGACGCCCTGTGGGCCCGGCTACGCGGCCAGATCGGGGTCGGCGATACGCCGTAGCGTCGCCAGCGCCTGGCGTTCGAGCTGGCGTACGCGCTCGGCCGAGATGCCGTGCCGCTTACCGATGTCGGCAAGCTTCTGTTGGCGACCGTCGAGCAGGCCGTAGCGCGCCCGGACGATGTCGGCTTCGCGCGAGTCGAGATGGTCGATGAGGGACGTCAGGAGTTCGCGCAACTCATCGTTGATCACGGCTTCGTCGGGACCGGACTGGGTGTCGCGGGCGATCAGGTCACCGAGTGACGTGTCGCCGTCCTCGTCAATTGGTGCGTCGAGGCTGACGTGGTCACGGCCCCAGGCGAGCAGGTCGAGCACCCGGTCTACATCCATGTCGAGCGCTGCGGCGATCTCCTCGGGTTCGGGGTCGTAGCCGAGCTCACGCTCCAGGTTTCGTCGGGCCGAGGTCACCTGGTTGAGTTCCTCGACGACATGGACCGGAAGCCGGACAACGCGGCCCTGCTGCGCGATGCCGCGGGTGATGGCCTGACGGACCCACCACGTGGCATAGGTCGAGAACTTGAAGCCCTTGGCGTAGTCGAACTTCTCGACGGCCCGGATCAGGCCGGTGTTGCCCTCCTGCACCAGATCCAGCATCGGCATCTGTGACCGGGTGTACTTGCGCGCGATCGACACGACGAGGCGAAGGTTCGCCTGGATGAACTCCTGCTGCGCCCGCTGCCCTTCCTCGGCAATCCAGCGCAGTTCCTCTTCGGTGGCACGCTTGGGCGCCCCACCCTTGGCACGACCGACACGGCCCGTCTCCAGGAGGTGCTCGGCGAACAGGCCGGCTTCGATGGTCTTGCTCAACTCGACTTCGCGGGCAGCATCAAGCAGGGGCGTGCGGGCGATCTCGGCCAAGTACATGCCGACGCCGTCTTTGCCCTCGATGTTGTCGGGCCGCCTGGTGGCGGTCTTCGTTGCGGCCATGCCGCCCTCCCGGTGTTGATCGTCTGTAAATGTGCAACGAGCCAACGCACCGGAAGATTCCATCGTCACCGAGTCGAAATTTTCCTTTGTCCGACGTCGATGATCCATGCCAATTCCCATGCGCGTTCGCGCCAGGCCGCGTAGCGCCCGCTCACACCGCCATGCCCTGCACTCATCTCGGTCTTGAGCAGGAAGTTGCCGGTGGCCGTAGCCCGCAGCCTGGCGATCCATTTCGCCGGCTCCACGTACAGCACACGGGTGTCGTGCAGGCTGGTGACAGCCAGGATGTCCGGATACCGAGTCGCCGTCACGTTCTCGTACGGCGAGTACGACTTCATGTAGCGGTAAACGTCCTCGTTTTCCAGGGGATTACCCCATTCGTCCCATTCGATGACCGTGAGCGGCAGCGCGGGGTCCAGGATCGACGTCAAGGCGTCGACGAAGGGAACCGAGGCGAGGATGCCGGCGAAGTCGTCCGGCGCGAGGTTGGCCACCGCACCCATGAGCAGGCCGCCGGCGCTGCCGCCCTCGGCGACCAGGCGATCCGCTGATGTCCAGCCCTCGGCGACCAGATGCCGAGCTGCGGCGACGAAATCGGTGAAGGTGTTCTTCTTGCGGAGCAGCTTGCCGTCCTCGTACCACCGTCGCCCCATCTCCCCGCCGCCTCGAACGTGTGCGACGGCGAAGACGAACCCACGGTCGAGCAGGCTCAGTCGGGAGATCGACAGGCCGGGGTCGATGCTGGACTCGTAGGAGCCGTATCCGTAGAGGAGTGCGGGTGCAGAGCCGTCCCGCGGCGTTCCGACCTTGCAGACGACGGAGATGGGGACGCGCTCGCCGTCCTCGCCCTTGGCCCAGATGCGGTGCTGCTCGTAGTCGGCCGGGTCGTAGCCACCGAGCACGACAGCTTGCTTGCGTTGTCTGAGCTCGCCGGTTTCCACGACGTAGTCGACCACGGTCGCCGGCGTGATGAAAGATCCGTATCCGAGCCGGACCAATGGCTGGTCCCACTCGGCATTCGCGCCCACGCCGCAACTGATGAGCTCCTCGTCGAACGAGATCTCCTGGAGCGGGCCGAGCCCCTCGGCGCCGATCCGCATGATGCCCACCCGCGGCATCGCGTCGCGCCGGTACTGCACCATGACCTGCTTGGCGAAGACGTCGACATCCTCCAGGCGGGTGGACTGGTCGTGCGGGATCACCGTGGTCGGATGGTCGTACGGCCCGGCGGCCGGCACCGACTGCAGGGTGAAGTTGATCGCGTCACGGTTGTGCAGGATCAGGAACTCGTCGTGGCCGTTGATGACGGCGTGTTCGACCGAGTACTCGACCCCTGTCTCGCGTGGCCAGACGACCCGGAACTCGCCGGTCGGGTCGTCGGCTTCGAGGATGCGGACCTCGCTGGTGACCTTCGACGATGAGCCGATGGCCAGGTAGCGGTCGGAACGGGTGCGTCCGATGCCGGTGAAGAACCGCTCGTCGTCCTCCTCGTAGACGAGAGTGTCCGCCAGATCGGGAGCGCCGCCCGGGTGTTCCTTGCCCAGCTCGTGCCGCCACACCCGATGAGGTCTCCACGCGGCATCGACCGTCGTGTAGAAGAAGTGGCGGCCGTCGGCGGCCCACGTGATGCCGCCGCTGGTCCCGAAGATCTCGTCCGGCAGGACGGTTCCGGTGGTCAGGTCCTTGACCCGAATCGTGTAGCGCTCGTCCCCGACGGTGTCGACCGACCAGGCCAGAAGGTTGTCGTCGTCGGTGAGCGAGAAGCCGCCCAGCGAGAAGTAGCCGTGGCCCTCTGCTTCGACGTTCGAGTCGAGCAGGACCTGCTCGCCGGGAACGTCGACGCCCGGTGTCAGCACCGGCGGGTCCCAGTCGTCCGGATGGTCCAGGGGGCAGCGACAGCGCAGTGCGTACTGCTGGCCCTCGACGGTTCGCGAGTAGTACCACCACTGTCCGTGGCGTACTGGCACCGACAGGTCGGTTTCCTGGGTGCGGGCCTTGATCTCGGCGAAGATGGTCTCGCGCAGTTCATCGAGATGGGCCGTCTGCTGGTCCGCCCAGGCGTTCTCGGCCTCCAGGTACGCGAGAGTCTCCGGGTTGTCGGCGTCGCGTAGCCATTCGTAGTCGTCGACGAACGTGTCGCCGTGGTGGACTCGCGTGGTCGGCTTCCGCGGTGCAACCGGCGGGGTGGCGTCGGGACTGTGATCAGTCATGCGGTGACGCTATCCCCAGTGGCCGAATCGTCAGGGCCGGGTCGTCGGCGGCGAACGTCAGCACCGGGCCCGGGGGAGTGTCGCGGGTCTCGAACCGGACGGTCACCCGGCCCAACCCGGATCCCCAGACCCAGCCGTCGCCGTGCTCGGCGTGGTGCACGTCCATGCCCGGAGTCCACGCCGTGGCGCGGTGAGTTTCGGCAGGCACGGCCTCGATGCTGTCGGCTTCGTCAGCCTCGGCTGCGTCCGAACCATCCGAACCCTCGGATCCCTCCCGCGGTTCCTCGAAGAGGTCGGGTTGGACCCAGTCGCTCAGCCCGGTGACGCCGACGCCGAGGAGGCGGAGCCCGCCGGCCACGTCGATGCCGGCGAGCAGCCGCTGCGCAGTTTCGGCAATGGCAGTGGCGCTGTCTGTCGGCGAGGTAAACGTGGACGAGCGGCTGAGAGTCTCGAAGTCGTGGCGTCGCGCCTTGAGCGTCACGGTTCGGGCCGACCAGCCGTTGCGCTGGAGCCGTGTGGTCACCCGGCGGGACATTGCCTCGACGATCGCCGAGAGCGCCCTGCGGTCGCTGATGTCGTGGTCGAAGGTGTCCTCGACGCTCAGGGACTTGGCTTCGCGTTCGGCAAGGACCGGGCGGTCGTCGATGGCTCGGGCGAGGCGCCAGAGCGAAGCCCCATGCGCGTTGCCGAGAGTCCGGACGAGGTCGTCTTCGGAAATGGTGCGCAGGTCCTCGACTGTCGCGACCCCCAGGCGTCGGAGCCGCTCGGTGGTGGCCGGCCCGACGCCCGGGATGACAGTGACCTGCATCGGCCCCAGGAGCGCCGCCTCGGTTCCCGGCTCGACCACGTACACGCCGTTCGGCTTGTTGATCTCACTGGCGATCTTGGCCATCAGCTTCGATGACGCGACCCCGACCGAGGCGGTGAGACCTCCGGTGAGTTCGGCGATGTCCGAGCGCAGACGATCGACCCGTACCCGGATGTCCTCGATCGGCGCATCGGGCGACGCGGCCAGATCGACGTAAGCCTCGTCCAGCGACAGCGGCTCGACGAGAGGTGACTCCTGGCGGAGCCGTCCCATCACCAGTTGGCTTGCCGCGCGGTACGCCGCGAACCGGCCACCGAGGAAGGCGGCGTGCGGGCACAGCGAGCGGGCTTCAACCGTCCGCATCGCCGAGCGCACCCCGTAGGCGCGGGCTTCGTAGGACGCGGTGGCGACGACACCGCGAGCGCCGATGCCGCCGACGACCACCGGCTTGCCGCGCAGGGACGGCTTGTCCCGTTGCTCGACGGCCGCGAAGAACGCGTCCAAATCGAGATGCAGGATCACGCAGGTCATTGTTGCGGGTCCGGTCAACGGCTCCACAGGCGGCGACAGCAGTCGGACTCGTCCACAGGCGCCGGTTGGCCGGTGGCCCCAGCCCGTCGGCAACCACGACGGTCAGGGCATGACCCCACGACGCCCTCGTCCGCCGCGTTCGGTCTTCAAGGCCGGCGACCTCGGCGAGCTCATCAACGCGCTTCCCGCGCTGTTCGGTTTCCCGCCGGAGAACTCGCTGGTCGCCCTCGGGCTCCAGGGCCCGCGCATCTTCTTCGGCATGCGGTTCGACCTTGCCGACGTCGGGGAGGAGATCGACCGGACGGCCGAGCTCGTGGTGCGCCACCTCGAGCAGCAACGTGCCGAGGGAGGCATCACGCTGGCACTCGGCGAGCCACTGGATCTGGGTCGCCGACTGGTGCTTGCCGTCGAGGCGCGGCTCGTTCGGGTCAGGCCGCTGGCGGGCGGCTGGGCGAGCGACGATCGCTACTGGCTCTCCATGGCCGGCGCCAGCCCGCGCGGGCATCCCTACCGGCGCTCGCTCCATCATCCGGCGGCAGCGCAGGCGGTATGGGAAGGTCAGGAGCTTGCGCCCAGTCGTGCCGCGATGGAGGCCGCCATGGCACCTCTCGATGGCGAGCGCTCGGAGGAGATGCAGGCAAGAGCCCACCGGATCGCCGACGACCTGATGGGCAGGTCCGGGCTCGATGTGAACTCCCGGCCTGGTCTCGAGGCCTGTCTGGCGACCGAGGTGGTTCCCGTCCTGGACGAGCTGAGGCGCGGCCGGACGGTCAGCGATGACCGACTGCTGCGGATGGCGCTCCTCGTGAGCCGTATCAAGGTGCGCGATGCGGTTTGGGGGTTGATCACTCCGGACAATGCCCGCGACTTCGTGCGGGTGTGGCTGCACGTTGCGCGCCACGTCCCGCACGCGTGGGCTCCCGCGGCCTACAGCCTGGCCGCATTTTCCAGCTGGATGTGTGGCGACGGCGCGAAATCGGTCATGGCGGCCGAGCACGCATTGCGGCTCGATCCGGGCTACTCGATGGCCACGTTGATGCTGGAGCTGGCAACCAGCGGTGTGAGTCCGCGGGTCTGGCGCGGTGGGGTTGCGTCGTGAGCCGTGGGAGCCGCGGGGCCCGCGTTGTGCCTCAGGTGGGGCATGGCACACTGAACGGCAGAGGTTGACCACCGGCCTCCTCAGTGCGCCCTCCCACCGACCGCAGAGGTTTACGTGCCTGTTTACGACGCTCGCCGCCCGCAACTTGCGGCGGCAGTGACGCGTCGACTGCGCGGACGTCGGGGCGCCGAGTCGTCGAGCGAAGCACCCGTGGAGAAAGCGACCGTGGCGAAGACCCCAGTCAAGAAGACCGCGCCGGCCAAGAAGTCGGCGGCCCCGGCGAAGAAGGTTGCAGCGCCTGCGAAGAAGGCTGCCGCGCCCGCGAAGAAGGCTGCGCCGGCCAAGAAGACCGCACCGGCGAAGAAGGCTGCACCTGCCAAGACGGCCGCTGCGCCCGCGAAGAAGACCGCACCGGCAAAGAAGGCTGCGCCGGCCAAGAAGGCTGCGCCGGCCAAGAAGGCCAGCGCTGCGGCGGCCCGTGAAGCTGAGGACGACATGGGTTCGATGACGATCACGGCCGAGATCACTCAGGTCAGGGTCGAGACCGTCGAAGTCGAGGTCGAAATCGGCGGTGACGCCGTGCTCGGCCCCGACGGCAAGAAGATCCTTCCCGACATCCCCGACGAGGAGTTCGAGAAGGACCTCAAGACCGACCCGACGCTGGTCGAGGACGAGAAGGCCAGTTACACGCTCTCGGCCGCCGACGAGAGCGACGAGCCGGTCCAGCAGGTCATGGTCGCCGGCGCGACCGCAGACCCGGTCAAGGACTACCTCAAGCAGATCGGCAAGGTCTCGCTGCTGACTGCCGGTGAAGAAGTCGAGCTGGCCAAGCGCATCGAGGCCGGCCTGTTTGCCGAGGAGAAGCTTGCCAAGGGCGGCCGGATCGGTGAGAAGACCCGCGACGAGCTCGAGTGGATCGTCATCGACGGCCGCCGCGCCAAGAACCACCTGTTGGAAGCCAACCTGCGCCTCGTCGTCTCGCTGGCCAAGCGCTACACCGGCCGCGGAATGCTGTTCCTCGACCTGATCCAGGAGGGCAATCTCGGCCTGATCCGTGCAGTCGAGAAGTTCGACTACACCAAGGGCTTCAAGTTCTCGACGTACGCAACCTGGTGGATCCGGCAGGCGATCACCCGCGCCATGGCCGACCAGGCCCGCACCATCCGCATCCCGGTGCACATGGTCGAGGTCATCAACAAGCTCGCCCGCGTCCAGCGGCAGATGCTGCAGGACCTCGGTCGCGAACCCACCCCCGAAGAGCTGGCCATCGAGCTGGACATGACCCCGGAGAAGGTCGTCGAGGTCCAGAAGTACGGCCGCGAGCCGATTTCGCTGCATACGCCGCTCGGCGAGGACGGCGACAGCGAGTTCGGTGACCTCATCGAGGATTCCGAGGCGATCGTCCCAGCCGACGCCGTCTCCTTCACGCTCCTGCAGGAGCAGCTGCATGCGGTGTTGGACACGCTCAGTGAGCGCGAATCGGGCGTCGTTTCGATGCGCTTCGGCCTGACCGATGGCCAGCCGAAGACGCTCGACGAGATCGGCAAGGTCTACGGCGTCACCCGTGAGCGGATCCGCCAGATCGAGTCGAAGACGATGAGCAAGCTGCGCCACCCGTCCCGCTCGCAGGTCTTGCGCGACTACCTGGACTGACCGAGCCGAACCATGGCGACGCGGGCGCGGCTCTTCGCGCTGGTGCTGACTGGTGCGCTGACCGCGTGCGAGCCGGCTCCGCGGCACGAGGAGCCCGTGACCGAACCTCGAGTCGAGTCCTCGACTGAGCGCGTTCACCCGACGCCGACGCCCGATCGATCATCACCCTCCGCGGCCGGTGTTCGCTCACCAGGCGCCGCTCCCGTGCCCGATGCCCTGACGACGCTGCGCGGCAACACCAGGAACGCCATCGCGTGGGCGCCGCTGTCGGACCCGGACCACATCACGGTGGAAGGCTCGGTTCCGCGGAGTCGGGCGTGGTCGACGTCAAAGCCCCTGGTGATCGCGGCCTACCTCGACACCGTGGTCGACGGTGAGCCCGACGACATTCCGGACCAGGAACGCCGCTGGATCCGCGACGCCCTCATGACGTCCGACGGCGACGCGATCGCCGCTCTCCGGGACAGGATCGACGGCAGTCCGGGGGAGGCCATGACGCGGATCCTGCGCTCAATCGGGGACGTGGCGACCACAGCCCCGGACTCCTACGAGGGCACCATGCAGTGGACTGTTCGCGAGCAGGTGCGGTTCATGGCGGCGCTCGGCAACGGCCGCGTGGTTTCGCCGAGGGCGAGTGCCTTCCTGCTGCAACAGATGCAACCGATCCCGTCCCAGCGATGGGGCCTGGGCGCGATCGGCGCACGCGCCTTCAAACCGGGGTGGGTGAGCGCGCAGACCGAAACCCGGCAAATGGGGATCGTCGGCGACCACGCCGTTGCGATCATCACTGCCGGAGACGGTCCGGCCACGATCCAGAGCGACGGCGACTACGCGCACGCGTGGCAACTGGACCGCCTCGCCCGGCTGCTTGCCGAGCGAATAGGACGCTAGTTCTCGACGGCCGGTGCAGGCGTCTCGACCAGACGACCACTCTCGTCGTGGATCGTGATGGCGACTTCGCGCAGCTTGTCCTCATGCTGCCGCGCGTGGTGGGCGCAGAACAGCAACTCGGCGCCGCCGGCGAGCTCTACTCGCACGTACGCCTGAGCCCCGCAGCGATCGCAGCGGTCGACTGCTGACAGGCCGGTCAGTTGCGCAGTTGCCGTCACGGTGACCCCTTTTTTCGTCGAAGCCGTTGACATCAGGAGGAACATCCTCTCATGTCTCCCTATTCCGCGGCCTCGTGAAGTGACTGATGACATACACGTACCCCTTTGCGGTGAACAGAACGTGGCGGCGCGCCGGAGCGGTGCGCATGTGACTGGTGGGACCAGCTGACCGAGCGCCCGCACCGGCGCGTGTCAGTGCAGGTCAGCCGCTGCTCGCAGATATCCTGAACGCCTCATGTCGACGTATGACGCACGCCACCTGTTGGTCCTCGAAGGGCTGGAAGCCGTTCGCAAACGGCCGGGCATGTACATCGGGTCCACGGACACCCGGGGCCTCATGCACTGCGTCTGGGAGATCATCGACAACTCCGTCGACGAGGCGCTTGCAGGGCACTGCTCGAAGATCGAGGTGATCCTGCACCCCGACAAGTCCATCGAGGTGCGCGACAACGGTCGAGGCATTCCGGTCGACACCGAGAAGAAGACCGGGCTGTCCGGTGTCGAGGTTGTGTTCACCAAGCTGCACGCCGGCGGCAAGTTCGGGGGCGGGTCGTACAACGCCACCGGCGGCCTGCACGGGGTCGGCGCCTCGGTGGTCAACGCGTTGTCCGAACGACTCGAGGTCGAGGTGGACCGCGAGGGTGCCACCTGGTCGATGGCGTTCAAGCGCGGCGAGCCGGAAGGCGCGCTGACCAAGTCGGGGCGGATCGCCAAGACCAAGACCGGCACCCGGGTGCGTTATTGGGCCGATCCGCAGATCTTCATCAAGAGCGCCACGTTCTCCTACGACGACCTCATCACCCGCGCTCGCCAGACCTCCTATCTCGTGCCGGGCCTTGAACTCATCATCACCGACGAGCGCGACGATGAACGGCGGGAGGAGCGCTTCAAGCACGACGGCGGAATCACCGAGTACGTCGACTTCCTGGCCTCCGGCGAGCCGGTCACCGATGTGCTGCGGCTGCAGGGTGAGGACACCTTCACCGAGACGGTGCCGCTGCTGGACGACAAGGGCCACATGACGCCGCAGGAGGTCGAACGCACGCTCGGCGTGGACATCGCCCTGCGCTGGAACACCGGCTACGACACCGAGCTTCGCTCCTTCGTCAACATCATCGCCACACCCAAGGGCGGCACCCACGTCCAAGGTTTCGAACGTGGCCTGACCAAGACGTTCAACGACGTGATGCGCGCGAACCGTCAGTTGAAGGCCGCGGATTCCGACGTCATCAAGGACGACATCCTCGAGGGACTCACCGCCGTGGTCACCGTCCGGCTGGCCGAGCCGCAGTTCGAGGGTCAGACGAAGGAAGTCCTCGGCACGCCCCCGGTCACCCGGCTGGTCAACAAGATCGTGTCGCAGGAGCTCAAGGCGTTCCTGACCTCGAACAAGACCGCCCACAAGGCCAAGGCACGCCTGCTCATGGAGAAGGTGGTCGCTGCCTCCAAGACACGGCAGATGGCCCGGCAGCAGCGCGACAACCAGCGGCGCAAGAACGCGCTCGAGTCGAGCGCCCTGCCGGCCAAGCTGGCCGACTGCCGCTCCAGCGACCTCGACCGGACCGAGCTGTTCATCGTGGAGGGTGACTCCGCCCTCGGCACGGCGAAGTCGGCGCGTGACTCCGAGTTCCAGGCACTCCTGCCCATTCGCGGCAAGATCCTGAACGTCCAGAAGGCGACCGTCGGCGACATGCTGAAGAACGTCGAGTGCTCATCGATCATCCAGGTGGTGGGCGCCGGCTCCGGTCGGACGTTCGACCTGGACGCCGCCCGTTACGGCCGGGTCATCTTCATGGCTGACGCCGATTCCGATGGCGCCCACATCCGCTGCCTGTTGGCCACGCTGTTCTTCCGCTACATGCGCCCGCTCGTGGAGGAGGGGCGAGTCTTCACTGCCGTTCCACCGTTGCATCGCATCGAGCTCACCAACCCCAAGAAGGGGCAGGAGCGCTACATCTACACGTACTCCGACGCCGAGCTGCAGCGGAAGCTCGCTGAGCTGACGAAGAAGAATGTGCGGTGGAAGGACCCGGTGCAGCGTTACAAGGGCCTCGGAGAGATGGATGCGGGCCAGCTGGCGGAGACCACCATGGACCCGCGGCATCGCACCTTGCGGCGCCTCACCGTCGACGACGCCGAGGCGGCGGCCGCGGTGTTCGAACTGCTGATGGGCAACGAAGTGGCGCCTCGCAAGGACTTCATCGTCCAGAGCGCCTACGAGCTCGACGCCGACATGATCGACGCCTAGTCCCAGACACCTCGACCGGGACCGTCGCCGATATCAGTTCAGTCGTCGCCGCGGCCCGAACTGTTGTCGGCCATGCTCTCCGACACGGCTCGTCCCAGGGACGGGTCGGGCTGGTACTCGACCTTGAGGTCGGTGATGCCCTTCACGAAGTTGATCTCCTTGATCACGATGCTCTCCACGGCCATGCCGAGCTTCTCCTCGACGGCGGCGCGAAGTGCAGTCGGATCGGAGTGGGCCTCCTTGATGGAGACGGCCATGACCCGCGTCGTCTTGGACTCGCGGTGGGTGTCGGTGATGAGGACGACCAGCAGGATTGCGAGATTGACGCTGATCAGGAGGCCCCAGGAGGTGGCCGGCAGTGAGTTCACCAATCCGGTGATGAGGATGAGGAACGTGAACGCGACGTCCTTGATGGTGAACGCGGCGCTCCGGAGTCGCAGCATGGACAGCAGCGCGAACAGGCCGAAGCCGATGCCGGCTGAGAGCGGTGTCTCGCCGGCCGTAAACACCGTCACGGCGGCGAAGATGCCGACGTTCAGTGAGCACAGCACCAGCGGCATCGAGGGCACCGACTGCTGGCTCTTGTAGAGCCAGCCGACCAGCAACAGCATCGTGAGCAGGTCGAGGGCGGCACGTCCCAACAGGTCGATCATCTCGGCGGAGACAGTCATTGGGTCAGCCTAACTGCGGAAGCTGCGAAGGCGGAGCGGAACGGCGATGATCGTCGGTAGCATGCAGCGGTGAGTGCGATCTCGGACCCGGCCCGACCGAGTCGTCGGGACCGGCGGCGTGCCCAGAGCCTCATCGACACCGCGTTCGGCGAGGATCGCCTGACCGCGGCGGACCGGGCGCTGCGGACGCAGCGCATTCAGGCGGCACACACCCGCGGCGACCTCGCGATGATCACCCGTGACCTGGTGGCACCGGTCCAGGCCAACCTGGGACGTGCGCTCGATCCGTCGACGATGGCGTCGATGCGGGTGGGCTCCGCGCCACGCAGAACCGGGACGGCTGGAGTGGTCGGCTCCGGAACGCCGACGATCGACTTGTCGGGCGTCGGCCGCAAGGTCCGGCTTTTCGTCCTGATCGCCGTGGCCGGCGTCGTCCTGTCGTGCCTGCTTGGGCTGCTGGCGTTCGTGCCGGCTGTCATCTCCGCCTTCGAGCCTGGGGCGACCGAATCACAGGACGCGCCGGGCACCTCGGTGCCGCGGCAGAGCCCCGGTCAGGGGGTGCAGGCCAGCGCGGCCAACCTGCACACGGCAGCTGGGTGGTCGGGACTCGTCCGGGCGATCAAGGCCGAGTCGGGATCCACGCAGATCTACGACCTGGTGGCCTATCCGCAGTACGCGTCGGTCGGTCTGGACGGCAAGGACGCCGTCGAGCGCCGCTTCTATCGCGACGGTGCCTGGCAGGACTCGACGTCGGTGCGCACGCCGATCGTCGGCTCACTGGTCGATCTCAGCGCCATTGATGCCGAGATGGTGGCCCGGCTGCCGGGGGAGACGGCGCGGCACTTCGGCCTCGATGACCCGTCGGGGGCGTACATCATCGTCAACGCCTTCGCCGGTGGTCCGAGGATCATGATCTACGTGCAAGGCGACAGCGAGACGCGATACCGGATCTACCGGCTGGACGGAACGCCCATCAGCTGAGGCGCCTGGGCCCCGGACCGTGCGTGGAGCACTCCGCGGCCGATCAGGCGCCGGAAGTCGTTGTCGGGGACCCGGGGTGTCGTCGTGGAGGCGGCGGCCACGTACTTGCTGAACCGCTGCGGACGTACACCGAGCTCACCGAGAACACGGTCGGCGCGGCTGGAGGTCGCCGGTCCCTTGGTCTCGACGAGGACGTGACCCGGGTCGAGCCAAGCCGTACCCATGTGGGTGCGGGTGGCCAGGTTCCAGTCGATCGTGACACGCGTTCCGGCGTCGAGATCGGCCAGCGTCGAACGGGAGTAGTCGACTTCGGCGGCCGGCACCAGGGCGGACACGTCCGCGTCCGCGTAGCCGGCGAGGTGAGCCTCCACGAACTCCCGATCATCCCCGGCCAGAGTGCCGAACCGGCTCGGGTCGCTGGTGCCCATCACCTTCACCGTGGCGCCGGTGTTGTCTTTGGTCTTGACCTCGATCCGGCAGAGGCCGTCCTCGACGTAGAGCCGGCTGCGCACTTTCCAGCGGCGCCGACGACGTTGGATGTGCGCCTGGACCGACCGAAGGTCGACGGTGTCGAAGTACAGCGACTCATAGCTCGTGTACCGACGGCCGTCGATCTTCAGGACCCGATGGGTGTCGGAGATCTCCTGGACCAGGGAGCGAGCCGTGCTGACCGGGACGACGTACTTGCGATCGGTGCGCTCCATCAGCGCGGCGCGCTCGACCAACTCATCCAGATCGACCGTCCGGAGCCGTCCGAGCCCCAGGCGGCGGACCATGGGGTCAGTCGAGCGGCGGAGCCGAGGTTCGGCGAGAGCGCGGGGCAGATCGTCAACCAGGACAGCTGTCATGACCGCGCCTCCTCGTTGGCCTCGTCATCGAGCAGGCGATCGGAGGACTGCCCCCAGCGGTCGTCGGCGACGTACTCGAGGATGACGTCGGTCGTCTCGCGGACGTAGTCGACGTCCTTGAGGGTGATCGACTGAATCGTCACCGGGATTCGGTGCTCCAGCTCGGCGCGCAGCACGATCGGGTCGACGTACACGTTGTCGAGTCTCATCCGCATCACGCGGGTCGACTTCGTCGTGCGTCGGGTGTCGGCCACGGCCATCACCAGCAGGAGCGCGAGGTTGGCGGTGCCGAGCAGGACCCAATCGGTGATGGGGAGCGCATTCACCAGGCCGACGATCAGGACGACGAAGGTGTACGCAACATCCTTGATGGTGAAGGCCGCGCTGCGCAGGCGCAGCATGGACAACAGCGCGAAGAGGCCGAAGCCCAGGCCGCCGGTGACGACGTCGCCCACCTCGACGAACGCGGTCACCGCGGTGAAGAGGCCGACGTTGAGGGCGCACAGGACGAGCGGCATCGACGGAACGGACTTCTGCGGACGGTAGAGGACGCCAACCAGAAGCGACAGCGTGACGAGGTCAGCTGTCGCTCGAATGACGATGTTCGTCGTCTCTGCAGAGATGGTCACAGGAGTGCCCGTGGTCCTTTCAGTTCCCAGCGATTCGCATCGCCGTGTGGTCCCCCCGAACCGCACTGCCATGCCGCTTGAGTGGTCTTCGGTGCGACACGCGTCAGCGGATTGGACTTTGTTACGACAAGGTTACTGTGAACATTGCGTGAACAGTCGCAGAACGGCATACCAAGCGCCGTGGTTTCGGCCACAGGGACCCCGAAACGGCCGCGTCGACGCGGCGCCCGCGACTATTCGACGGGAGTCAGCGCGCCGGTGTCGACGTCGTAGATGAAGCCGCCGACCGCGACGTGGTCGCCGATCAGCGGGTGCGCCTTCACCTTGGCGATGTCGTAGCGAATCGCGGCGGCTTGGTCGTCGATCACGCCAAGGGACATCCACGAGGCGTCCGTGCCGGCTTCGCTGCCCACGCGTCGGCGCAATTCATCCTCCGTCGACGAGGCCATGGCGCAGCGGGTGTGCTCGATGATCAACACCCGGTCGACCTTGAGCAACGTGACCCCGAGCACCAGGGCGACGAGCACCTGGTCGGTGACACGTCCACCCGGGTTGCGGAGGATCTTGGCGTCGCCGGGAGCCAGGCCGATCATGCCCAGCGGGTCGATCCGTGAATCCATGCAGGTGACGATTGCGACGCCGGCCTTGGCGATGCCATCGAAGCCGGAGTACTCGAAACTCTCCGCATATGCGCGGTTTGCAGCCAGCAGGTCGTCAAAGGCGGTCACGCCGTCAGCCTACCGAGATCAGACGGGGGCGGGCTCCTTGGCCGGGGCGGCCTCGAATGTGAGGACGCCGTCGTCGATCGGGTCGGACAGCAGGGCCTTCTTGTCGTGCCGGTAGTCCTGGACTGCCCGCCACGGGAACGTGCGTCCCTGACGCGGCATCAGGTGATCGCCGCGTTGCAGGTAGCCCGACGACAGCTCACCGGCCAGGATGCTCTGGTCGAGTTTGGCGGCGCCGGAGTCAGCGGCCACCACGACCGTCGCGCCGGTGCGCTCCATGTGCTTGAACAGCCGGACGAGGTAATTCGCGCTCAGGCCGACCTTCGTCGTCCACGACAGGTTGGTGTACCCGAACACCCACATCAGATTGGGCACGCCCTCGAGCATGACGCCCTTGTACGCGCACTGGTTGGCCAGGTTCAGGGGCTCGCCGTCGATGCTCAGCGTGGCGCCACCCAGGAGCTGGACCGCCAAGCCGGTCGCGCTGATGATGACGTCGGCCTCGAGCTCCTGGCCCGAGGCGAGCCTGATGCCGCTCGGGGTGAACGACTCGATGGTGTCGGTGACGATGGAGGCCTTGCCGTCGCGCAGGACGTCGAAGAAGTCGCCGTCGGGGCAGGCGCAGAGCCGTTGGTCCCACGGGCCGTAGGTGGGCGAGAAGTGCTTCATGTCGACGTCGTCGCCGACGTGCTTCTTGACCTGGCCGAGCAGCCACGAGCGGGCCGGACCGGGGAATCGTCGTGCGGTCTTGAAGATGGCGCGCGCCGTCGCGATGTTGCGGGCCCGGGTGAGCTTGTAGGACACCGACCGGGGCAGGAAGCGACGCTGGAAGGCCGTGATCTTGTCGAGGGCCGGGAGCGCGAAGATGTACGAGGGCGACCGCTGCAGCATCGTCACGTGCTCGGCCGCATCGGCCATGGCCGGCACGAGGGTGACCGCGGTCGCGCCGCTGCCGATGACCACGACCTTTTTGCCGGTGTAGTCGAAGTCCTCGGGCCAGTGTTGGGGGTGGACTTGGATGCCCTCGAAGGTATCCGCGCCGGGGAACTCTGGCAGATAGCCCTCGTCGTAGTTGTAGTAGCCGGTGGCGGTGACGAGGAAGGAGCACGTCCAGGTCTCGGTCTCGCCGGTGGCCTCGCGCAGAGCGGTCACGGTCCAGCTCTGCTCGGCGCTCGACCAGTTCGCTGTGAGTACCTTCAACCCGTACTGGATCCGCTGATCGACACCGAACTCCTTGGCTGTCTGGGTGACGTAGTCGCGAATCGACTCGCCGTCGGCCAAGACCTTGAGCTCGTCCCAAGGGCGGAAGTCGTACCCGAAGGTGAACATGTCGGAATCCGACCGGATGCCGGGATAACGGAACAGGTCCCACGTACCGCCGATGGCGTCGCGGCGCTCGAGGATGGTGATGTCGCGGTCCGGGAACTCCTGACGGACGCGGCAGGCGACGCCGATGCCGGAGATGCCGGCGCCGATGATCAGTGTGTCGGTGCGATGGGCGGTCGGGGTGCTCATGAGCCCAAGTCTGCCGCAGAGGGACGAGCTGAATCGTGCGTCTTGACCGGACGCAACAGGATGAGAGCCGAGATTGCGGCAAGAGCCGCGCACACGGCGGCGCCGACGAAGACGGCGTGCAGCTGCGCAATGCCGGCGTCGCGGATCGCATCCCGGTAGGCCCCGCAGGCCACCGGCGCACCGCAGAGTTCCTGGATCGGCGCGATGGCGGCCGACGCCCGGTAGAAGGCGCGCAGGCCCACGGTGGTGAGGGCGGAGATGCCGACCAACATCCCGACCATGCGGGCCACGATCAGCATTCCGCTGGCGACGCCGTGGACGTCGTCGGAGGTGTGATTCAGGAGAGCGGCGTTCACCGGTGCGATCGCCAAACCGAACCCGAGGCCACCGGCGACGAGGGCGAGGAGCTCGGATTCCTGTCGTAGCGCGTCCTGTCCCCAGGTGGCCATGTGCGCGAACGCGGCCGCGCTGATCGTCATGCCGACGGCGGTGAGCCACGTGGGGCGGACGAACCGCAGCAGCAGGCCGCCGATCAGCGCGCCGACAGGAAGTGCGATGAGGAACCGCACGAGCACCATGGCCGCATCGACCTGCGAATCGCGATGGATGGTCAGGCGGGCGAAGAACGGGATGTCGACCAGAGCGGCGATCAAGCTCGCACCGATCAGGAACGACACGACCAGCGCGCCCCATGCCGGACGCTGGGCGAACGCGCCTCGGGGCAGCAGCGGGTGCCGCGCGGATCGTTGACGCAGTCCGAAGGCGAGGAATGCGGTCGCGGCGATCGGCAGGAGGACCGGTGCCGAGGTCGAGATGGCCGCCGTTTCCGGCTCGGCCGAAGCGAAGGTCAGGATGACGGCGCCGAGGCCGGTGCACAGCAGGAGCGCACCCACGAGGTCGGCCTGGTGCGCCAGGTTCGGCCAGCGCCGCCAGTCCAGCATCGGGCGCCGGGCGAACAGCTGGCGCAGGCAGAACAGGAGCAGGAGTCCCGCGGTGGCGAAGGCCAGGGGTGTCAGCCACCGAGATTCGCCGGCGACAGGCAGGAAGGCGAGCCCGGTGGTGACGCCGGTGACCAGTCGCTGGGGCGCCAGCATGACCAGGCTGAGGCCGGCCAGGGTGAGGCTCAACAGAAGGAGCCCCGGCAAGTCCACTCGCTGCCGTCGCCGGAGCATGCCGGCGGCCAGGATGACGCCAACGACGGCGTTGATCCAGAAGATCGCGCGCCAGGACGCCACGGTCAGCACGGCCGCGCCGTACAGGGGGCCGAGAACACTGCCCAGTTCCTGCATTGCGCCGACCACACCGAGCGGCAGCCCGCGCTTCTCCGGCGGCCACAGCTCGGCGACGAGCGCGAGCGTCGGCGGGATCAGCCCGCCGCCCCCGATGCCCTGGATCAGGCGGCCGGCCACGATGGTCGACAGGTCGTACGCCGCCGCGGTGATCACGGACCCGATGGCAAAGATCAGCAGACAAGACAGCAGCACCGGGACGCGCCCGCGCAGGTCGGCGATGCGCCCGATCAGTGGGAGGACGCCGACGTAGCCGAGCAGGAAGCCGGAGATGATGGGTGCGGCCCGTTGCAGTTGGTCGATGTCCAACCCGACGGCGGTCATCATGCTCGGCAGAGCGAGCACGACGACGTAGGTGTCGGCGGCCGCAAAGGCGATTGCCACGACGGCAAACGTCAGGATGATGCGGCTGGATAGGCCTCCCGGAGCGGAGTGTCCGCCCGGGCCGCGTGCGGTCATTTGGGCAGCGTGATGCTGACGGGCTCGGTCGAGGTCGTGACGGCCAGGTCGTAGGTCACCTCGGCCGCGCCGGGGTAGAACGGCCCGGAGATCGAGGCGTCGCGCAACTCGTTGTCCTCGGTGAGCCGGTACGTGACCGGGAACGACGCCGTCGTGTCGGCCGACGGGAGGATGGCGCGCACGACCGACCCCGGGATGCTGCCGGTGATGGTGGTCAGGACCTCCTTGCCGTCGCGAGACTTGTCACCCTCCTTCAGGGCCTTCGTCTCGACGAGGAGCTGGGAGAACCCGACCGACGTCTCGAACAGCGCGGCCGGGTTCGGCGCCTTGAGGCTGGCCGGGTCGACCTTGAGGTAGATGGGCGCGAAACTCGGCTTTGCCATGACCTCACTGCCGACGGCGACGACTTCTGCAGTCACCGTGGCGCCGCCGGTGACGACCTTGACCGTGCCCTTGAAGGCCGGATTGTGGTTGCCCGAACCGGTTGCTGACAACAGCCCGGAGGTGCCGTCGGGCATGTTCTTGGCCGACAGACTGAGGTTGATCGTCTCTGCCTCGTCGATCTTGGCCCGGGCCTCGGTCAGCCGTTCCTTGAGCAGGTCCCGCTGCACCTTCGGATCAGATTCGTCAGCGCCGCAGCTGGCGAGGAGCCCGGTGGCGAGGACGGCGACGAGCAGGACGGTCAACGTGTGCAATCGACGGGGCAGCATGCCCGCCAGTCTTTCACGCTGGTTGGTGCGTGCCCGGCAACTCGGCCGGGGGACTGGCCACGGCGAGCACCGGCTGGCTGACCGGGACACCAGATCCGTCGCGGCGATCGGTGGGCTCGGGCAGGTCGACCGGGGAGCCGCTGGTGGCGCAGGCGAGGGGAGTGCCGTCACCGGCCCACGCAAGGATCACTGCGTCCTCGCCCTTGAGCAGTCGCTGACACCGGACGCCGCCGGTCGCCCGGCCCTTGGCTGGGTAGATCGCCAGCGGACTGACCTTCGCACTGCCGTTCTGGGTCCCGGGCAGTGCTGAGGACGAGCCGGCGACCGTGACGATCGACGCGCCGTCGACGTCCCGGACGACACCGAAGGAGACGACGTTCGCACCGTCGGCCAGCTTGATGCCGGCAACCCCGCCGCCGGAGCGACCCTGGGGCCGGACGAGCGAAGCGTCGAACCGGAGCAACTGGGCGTCTGACGCGATGAACACCAGTTGCTCCTCGCCGGTCTCGAGAACCGCGGCACCGACAACCTCGTCGTCGTCGGCCAGGCTGATGAGGTCCCAACTGTCCCGATTGGTCAGGTGGTCGGGCTTCACCCGCTTGACGGTGCCTTGCTTGGTCCCAAGCGCGACGCCGGGGCCGTCATCATCGAATGGCATCAGGGTGAGCGGGCGATCGTCGAGATGGAGCAGCTCGCGCAGCGGTACACCGCCCTGGAGGTGTGGTGCGCTCGAGGTCGCGGGTATCGCCGGAATCTCCACCACGTTGAGGCGGTGAACCCTGCCCCCCGAGGTGATGAGGCCGATCTGGCCGCGCGCGGTCGTCCTCGCCGCGGCGACGATGGTGTCGTGCTTGGCCCGACCGTCGACGGCGCCCAGCGCTGCGTCGTCTGCCGTCCGGGCCAGCAGACCGGTCGCCGAGAGCAGGACCCAGCACGGGTCGTCGGCGACCTCGAGCGGTGCCGCGGCGGTGACCGTCTGGCCGGCCGACTCCAACAGGACCGTTCGACGCGGCGTGCCGAACTTCTGCGCGACGTCGGCCAACTCGTCCGAGACAACCGAGCGGAGGGTGGCGTCGTCGGCGAGGATCGCGTCCAGCGCCTCGATCGTGGCCCGCAGCTGTTCGGCCTCCTTCTCCAGCTCGATGCGGGAGAACTTGGTCAGCCGGCCTAGCTGCAGGTCGAGGATGTAGTCCGCCTGCAGCTGGCTGAGGTCGAAGACGCTGATGAGGCGCTCCCGGGCTTGGCTGCGGTCGTCGCTGGTGCGGATCAGCTGGATGACCTCGTCGATGTCGACGAGCGCGATGAGCAGCCCGTCGACGAGGTGCAGCCGATCGGCCGCCTTGCCACGGCGAAACGTCGTGCGGCGCCGGACCACGTCGTAGCGGTGGTCGAGGAAAACGGTGAGCATCTCCTTGAGCCCGAGGGTCCGGGGCTGGCCATCGACGAGCGCGACGGCGTTGATGGAGAACGACGACTCCATCGGCGTGAGCTTGTACAGCTGCTCGAGAACGGCCTCGGGGTGGAACGAGCTCTTGACCTCGATGACCAGGTTGAGGCCCTGGTGGCGGTCGGTCAGGTTCTTGATGTCGGAGATGCCCTGCAGCTTCTTGGACTGCACCAGCTTCTTGATCGCCTCGATGACGCGCTCCGGCCCGACGTTGTAGGGCAGTTCGGTGACGACGATGCCCTTGCGGCGGGGCGTGATGCTGTCGACGCGCGCGGTTGCCCGCATCCGGAACGATCCGTTGCCGGCGGCGTAGGCGTCCCGGATGCCCTCGAGCCCGACTATCTTGCCGCCTGTCGGCAGGTCGGGGCCCGGGATGAAGCGCATCAGGGCATCGAGGTCGGCCTCCGGGTGCTCGACGAGGTGGCGGCAGGCCTGGACGACCTCGACCAGGTTGTGCGGTGCGATGTTGGTCGCCATGCCCACCGCGATGCCGGAGGCGCCGTTGACCAGCAGGTTCGGCATGGCAGCCGGCAGGACACTCGGCTCCAGCTCGCGGCCGTCGTAGTTCGGTCGGAAGTCGACCGTGTCCTCATCGATGGACTCCGTCATCGCTTCGGCGGCGGCGTCCATCCGGCACTCGGTGTAACGCATGGCGGCCGGCGGGTCGTCCGGTGAGCCGAAGTTGCCGTGACCGTCGACGAGCGGAACGCGCATCGACCATGGCTGCACAAGCCGCACCAGCGCGTCATAGATGGCCGAGTCACCGTGCGGATGCAGGCGACCCATGACCTCACCGACGACGCGGGCGCTCTTGACGTGGCCGCGGTCGTGCCGCAGGTTCAGGTCGTCCATGGTGAAGAGCGTGCGGCGCTGCACCGGCTTCAGTCCGTCGCGTGCATCCGGGATGGCGCGTGCATAGATGACGGAGTAGGCGTACTCGATGTAGCTCGCATTCATCTCATCGGCGATGTTGGTGTCGATGATGTGCTCGTCGAACTCCTCATCAGGGGTTTTCTGGGTCGCGCGTGCCATGGGTCGATTCTCGCTTGCCCGTTCGTGCGGCCGCGTCAGGGCTCGCCGGTAATGTGGCCGCGTGACGACGGATCGCACTTCAGACGTCTATTCAGAGATCTCCCGCAGCGGCTACTACCCGGACATCGTGGCCGACGGCTTGCGGGATGCCATCGCCGACGAGGCGGTCCTGGCCTACGTCTTGCACCACGAACCGACGTTCGACCGCGACGAGATCCGGCGGCACATGACGGTCCTGGCGCTGACGCCCACGCGCGTCGTCCTGGTCCACACCGACGAGCACCCGCCGGATGATCTCCTGCCGCACCCCTACACGTCGACCACGAGCGAGGCCGTCGCTGTCGGGCAGGTCCGCTCGGTCGTCGTGACGCGGATGGTGTCGGCGGCCGCGAACCGGCTCGAGGAGGCCGTCCTGACGGTCGGTTGGGGAGCGGTCTCGCGCGTCGACCTGGAGCCGGCCCACTGTGACGATCCCGACTGCGACGCCGATCACGGCTTCACCGGCAGCGTCACCGGCGACGACTTCTCGCTGCGCCTGAGTGCGACGGCCGACGGTGGAGCTGCGGTGGGTCGCCTGCTCGAGTTCGCCCGCCACCTGTCGGCCGCCACGACCAACTCCACCACCGCCTGATGCCGCCCGCTGCGGCCGACTACGGGCCCCGAGGACGTCCGACGATCGATCGCGTCCTGCCGTCGGTGGCATCGGCGCTCGGCGTGAACGGGTTCGACAACGAGCTGGGATTCCCGGAGGCGCCGCGTTACGTGGTGTTCGTGGTCGACGGCATGGGTGCAGAGCTGCTGCGAGCCAACCCCCAGTCGGCTCCGTTCCTGTCCACGCTCGACGGCGTCGACGGCGTCGTGTGTGGCGTGCCGTCCACGACGGCGACCAGCCTGACCAGCCTCTCCACCGGCCTGCGGCCCGGCCAACACGGGATGGCTGGCTACACCTGTCGGGTTCCGGAGACCGGGCACCGGATGAACCTGCTGATCTGGGACCAGCCGGTCGAGCCGGAGACCTGGCAGCCTCACCTCTCGGTGCTCGCGCAGCTTGCGGGCTCCGGCCTGGCGGCAGATGTCGTGAACGAGGCGAAGTTCGAAGATTCGGGATTGACCCGGTGCACTCATCGCGAGGTGCGCTACCACGGGGTCAAGTCGACGTGGGAGCGCCTGGACGTCGTGCTGGACGTCGTCGAGCAGTCACCGCGCGGCCTCGTGTACGCGTACGACTCGCGGCTCGATCACACCGGGCATGCCGAGGGTTGTCAGTCGGACGCGTGGCACGAAACGCTGCTCTCGATCGACGACGACATCGCACAGCTGCGTCAGGAGCTGCCGGCAGACACCGTGCTGCTCGTCACGGCCGATCACGGCATGATCGATCTTCCCGACGAGCCCCGGTTCGATCTCGACACGGTGCCCGAACTGCGCGACGGCGTCGAGTTGGTCGCCGGGGAGGCCCGGCTGCGGCACCTCTACGTCAGCCCCGGCGCGGCCGACGACGTCGTCGCCCGCTGGCGCGGGGTCGTGGGCAACCGTGCGATCGTCGAGCACCGCGAAGAGCTGGGTGACTGGTTCGGGCCCATCTCGGCCGACGTCCGGGGCCGCTTCGGTGACGTCATCGTGGCGTCCTTGGGCGACTTCGCCGTCTTCTCCTCGCTCGACTTCCCGCAGGAGTTCCAGCTGCGCGGATTCCATGGTTCGGTCACGGAGACGGAGCTCGCGATTCCGGTTCTCGTTTCGGCAGGATGAGGCTGTGGCCGAGCTCATCTTCTTCACCGGCACCATGGACTGCGGCAAGAGCACGCTTGCGCTGCAGACCGACTACACGCACCGGTCGCACGGTCGGGTGGGCCGGCTGTTCACGTCCCACGACCGGGCCGGCGAGAGCTTGGTGTCCAGCCGGCTCGGGTTTGAGCTCCCGGCCGTCGAGGTCGGCGTCGACCTCAACTTCTGGCACTTCGTTGTCGACGAGCTGACGCAGGGGAGCCAGATCGACTACCTCGTGTGCGACGAGGCGCAGTTCTACACCCGTGACCAGATCGACCAGTTGGCCCGCATTGCCGACGAGTTGTCGGTCGACGTGTTCGCGTTCGGCATCCTCACCGACTTCCGGACGAAGTTGTTCGCCGGGTCACAGCGCCTCGTGGAGCTTGCCGATCGCATCCACCGGCTGCAGGTCGAGGCGCTGTGCTGGTGCGGAGCGCGCGGTACGCACAACGCCCGTACCGAGAACGGGGCCATGGTGACCGAGGGTGACGTGATCGTGGTGGGTGACATCGACGATCCCGACGAGTTCGACTCAGGCGCCCCCGCCGCCATCGGGTACGAGGTGCTGTGTCGACGCCACCACCGGCGCCGGATGACGGCCGCTGCCGCACACGCCGCCAAACACTCACCCGACGTCCTGCCCTTCGACTGACGAGGAGATTCCGAGCATGGAAACGGTCAACGACCTGGAGCTCCCACGCGTCGGCATCGGCTGCAACGCCTTTGGCGCCCGCGTCGACGCCGAGCGCGTCGTCGAGATCGTCGACGCGGCGATCGAACAGGGCGCCGCGTTCTTCGACACCGCCGACGTCTACGGCTTCGGGGCGAGTGAGGAGTTGTTGGGCGCGGCCATCCGGGGCCGACGCGATTCGGTGATCGTGGCGACGAAGTTCGGCATGGACGTGCAGGGGATCAACGGTCCCGATGACGGACGACGGGGAAGCGCCGCATACATCCGGGCGTCGATCGACGCCAGTCTGCGGCGGCTCAACGTCGACTACGTCGATCTGTACCAGTTCCACACCCCGGACCGCGAGACGCCGATGGACGAGACGCTCGGTGCGCTGAACGAGCTGGTCGAGGCCGGGAAGGTGCGTGCGATCGGCTGCTCGAACCTCCGGGCGTGGGAAGTGGTCGACGCGAACTGGCGCGCGCGAACCGCCGGAACCGCGCGCTTCGTCACGGCCCAGAACGAGTATTCGCTGTACAACCGCTCGGCGGAGGATGAGCTGCTGCCGGCCTGTGTTGCGCTGGACGTCGGCGTGCTGCCGTACTTCCCGTTGGCCTACGGGCTGCTCACCGGCAAGTACCGACGCGGTGTCGCAGCGCCGCCGGGTTCGCGCCTGGCAGGCCAGGGCCAGGCGCAGCGACTCGAGCGCGCCGATTGGGACCGCATCGAGGCATTGCAGCAGTACGCCGACGACCGGGACCTGTCGCTCCTGCAGGTCGCCCTGGGCGGATTGGCCGCACAACCCGCCGTCGTCTCGGTCATCGCCGGCGTCACCACGCCCGCTCAGGTTGCCGCCAACGTGGAGGCCGGCGGGTGGACGCCGACCGCCGACGAGCTGGCTGAACTGAACGCCCTGAAGCCCAGGCACCCCAACTACGTCACGTATGCGACCTGACGAGCCAGGCCGTCGGTCAGGGGCCCTACGACGTGGCGCGCAGATCGAGGAAGGCCACCGGCGTCGTCGTCGGTGCCGGCGAACCACCTGACGGCTCGACCGTCAGGCCCGCGCCGATCGCGGAGACGGCGTCGCCCCGCAGGACGACGGCTCCGTCACCAGAGCTCATCAGGCCGGCCGGCTTGAGGCTCTCGTCGGGCGCCTGCAGCCACAGTTGGTAGACGCGGCCCTCGGGTACAGCCGCGAGTCCGTCTGATTCCCAGACGGCGGCACCGACCGACACCGAGCGGATGACGGTGGCACGCCCGCCGTCGGGCAGGCGCTGGGTCCAGCGCTGGGCATCGGGCGCCTGCCGCACCCGGTCGGCCAGGCTCAGCTGTGTCACCTCGGACTGCCACGGATGCCACACGGTGGAGACGCCCGCGCCGAGACCGATGACGACCGCCGCGGCCGCAACGAGGCGTGGCAGTCGCCGGGAGCGCCGATGGTCCGGCTGGACGCGTGGCGGCAACGGGCGGACGGTCCGTGTCCCGGCCAGGATCTGATCGCGCAGCGCCGGCGGGGGAGTGCTGGCGGAGAGCTCGCTCAGGCTGACGGCCGCCTCGCTGAGGCTGGCGACCTCGGCCCGGCAGTCGGCACAGGCGTTCAGGTGCCGTTCGAAGTCGGCTCGTTCGAGTTCGGTCAACGCATCGAGCACGTAGGCGCCGGTCAGGGCGTGAATGTCGGTCATCGTTCCACCCCCAGAGCGTCACGCAGGCGGATGAGTCCGTCGCGGATACGGGTTTTGGCTGTGCCAAGTGGGATCTCCAACATGCCAGCCACCTCCGTATGTGTGTAGCCGCCGAAAAAGGCGAGTTCGATCGCTTCGCGCTGCATCGGCGTGAGGGTCGCGACCGCCGATCTCACGCGGTGGGCGTCCAGGCCGGCCTCGACGACACGGGCCGTCTCGTCCGGTTCTGACATGGTTTGCACGCTCTCGTGGAAGTTCTGGTCCCGGCGTGTTGCTGCCTCGGCCGAACGGACGCGATCGACGGCGGCCCGGTGGACGATGGTCAGCAGCCAGCCGATCGCGCTGCCTCGGTTCGGGTCGAACCGACTGGCCTGTCGCCAAGCCTTCAGGTAGGCCTCCTGCATGACCTCCTCGGCATGAGCCGGATTGCGCAGGACCCGCAGGGCGAGCCCCCAGGCACGGGCCGACGTCAGGTCATAGAAGCGGGCGAACGAGTTCTCGTCGCCCCGTGCCCCGGCCCGCAGCAGCTCGGCCAGGTCGGACCCAGCCGGGCCGCCCCCATCTGAGGGTGACCCGGCTGGTCGGATCGACCGTCCTTCGTCCACGGTTGAATCCTTGCGCCTTACCGCCGATCTGTCAGGGCATCAGGACGGTGTCGATGACATAAACCGTCGCGTTGTCAGTCGGAATGTTGCCGCAGAGAACGTTGGCGCCATCGACCGTCATGCCGGCCTCGTCGCCCTCGACCTCGACCGTGTCCTTGTTGAGGGTGTCGTGTTCACCGACGACCTCGGACGGGTCCAGCTGTCCCTCGACCACGTGGTGCGTCAGGATCTGCGTGAGCTTGGCCTTGTCGGCGAGCACGGCATCCAGGTCGGCCTTCGGGATCTTGGCGAAGGCTTCGTCAGTGGGTGCGAACACGGTCAAGCCCTCGGCCGTGTTGAGCGTGTCGACCAGATCGGCCTGCGTGACTGCGGCAACCAGGGTCTTGAGCAGTGGATTGGCGCTGGCGGCCGAGGCCACCGGTGCGGTCGCCATGCCGTCGAACGAACCGGCGCCCGACTTCGGGACTGCCGAGCACGCCTCGCCGAACGTCTGGGCTGCAGGTCCGCTGGCCGTGGCCATCGTTTCCTCGGGTGCAGCCTCCTTGGCTGTGGTGTCGTCGTTGCCACCCCCACAGGCAGCGAGCGACATCGACAGCGCCAGTGCAGCCAACACGGCGCCGGAACGGCGCGCGGTGATCGTGCGTTTCATGTTGATCCCTTTCTTGGGTTGAGTCGTCGTTAGTACGGATCTGCCACGTGGTCGGATTGGTCGTGGTCAGGCGACGTTGAGGACCAGCCGCTGGATGCCGCTGGCGCCGCTGGGGAACGGCGTCTCCCGCCGGGCCGACTGACTGCGGCCATTGGTCGCGATGGCCCGCGCCGCGACGGTGTGGCGTCCCGTTGTGGCGGTCCATTTCACGAACCACTGACGCCAGTAGTTGGCGCCGCCGGAGGGTCCGAGAACCGCGGGCAGCCAGGGGCCGTCGTCGATGCTCACCTCGATTCCGGCGACGCCGCCGCTGTTCTGGGCCCAGGCGATCCCACCGATCGTCACCTGTTCACCGGCAGGCAGGGTCTGGAACGGTCGCGGCGTGTCGATTCGGCTCGACGGCTTGATGGGTGCGTCGGTCGCCCAGCCTCGCTTCGTCCAGTAGGCGTCCTGCTCGGCATAGGTGGTCAGCGTCATGCGCGTGATCCATTTGGTGGCTCCCACGAACCCGTACAGGCCCGGGACGACGAGTCGCGCCGGGAAGCCGTGGGCTCGGGGCAACGGCTCGCCGTTCATCCCGATCGCGATCATCGAGTCCCGGCCGTCCATGGCGATGGACAGCGGTGTGCTGATCGTCATCCCG